>NZ_JBSJZH010000013.1:0-72239 GCF_054798215.1 Microbacterium sp. GXF6406
TCGCCTGAAACTCCACGCACCAAGTATCTCAATTCGTCCGCCAAAGACTTGACGAAAGACATAGGGGCACCCCCCCCCGACGCGAGGGCCCGTTCGGCACCTCATAGGCTCGTACAGTGAGCTGGAAGGTGCGCGCGTTCGCGCGAGAAGACACGGATGCCGTCATCGAGCTGTGGCAGGAGACCGGGCTGACCAGGCCCTGGAACGATCCTCGGCAGGACATCGAGCGCAAGCTCCGCGTGCAGCCCGAACTGTTCCTCGTGGCCCACGACGAGAAGACGGTCCTCGGTTCCGTGATGGCGGGATACGACGGGCATCGCGGATGGATCTACTACCTGGCCACGACGCCTGCGCGTCAGGGCGAGGGCATCGCCCGCGGTCTTCTCGCCGAGGCGGAACGTCTGCTCGCCGCCATGGGGTGCCCCAAGGTGCAGCTCATGGTCCGCACCGAGAATGAGGCCGTGCTCAGCTTCTACGACGCCGTGGGCTACGAGAGCTTCGACGTGCGCAACGCCGGGAAACGCCTCATCGCCGACATGTGAACAGTCGGCGTTGCGGAACGTCTTTAGACTGAACGCATGGTCGCATTCACCAAGGGGCACGGCACCGGCAACGACTTCGTCATCATCCCCGACCCGGACGGTGAGCTCGATCTGACGGCCGAGCAGGTCGCGGCCCTCTGCGACCGGCACTTCGGCATCGGCGCCGACGGCGTGCTGCGCGTGGTGCGCTCGACGGCCATCGACGCGGGGGCCGCGGCTCTCGCCGAGGAACCGGACGCCGAGTGGTTCATGGACTACCGCAATGCGGACGGCTCGATCGCCGAGATGTGCGGCAACGGGGTGCGTGTCTTCGTGCACTATTTGGTGCGCAGTGGTCTTGCCACGATCGAGCCCGGTTCCACGCTGCCCATCGGCACGCGTGCCGGCGTCCGTGATGTGACCGCCAGCGCCAACGGCTACCAGGTCGACCTCGGCCGGTGGAAGCTCGCCGACGGCGAGCCCCTCGCCAAGGCCCGCGGCCTCGATGTGGCCCGACCCGGTCTCGGGATCGACGTCGGCAATCCGCACGTCGTCGTCGCCCTGGCATCCGAGGAAGAACTCGCAGGCCTCGACCTCTCCTTCATCCCCGAACTCGACCCGGCGCCTGTATCGGGAGCGAACGTCGAATTCGTGGTCCCCGGCGAACCACTGGTCCGCGACGGCGTGGGACACGTCTCGATGCGTGTCTTCGAGCGCGGCGTGGGGGAGACCCTGAGCTGCGGCACCGGTGTTGCGGCCACCGCCCTCGCGGTGCGGCACTGGGCCGGCGAGCGTGCACCGCACAACTGGCAGGTCGAGGTCCCGGGCGGCACGCTCGGCGTGCGCATGTTCCCCGCCGAGGACGGCGAGCACGTCGCCCTCTCGGGTCCGGCCCAGCTCGTCTACAGCGGCACGATCGAACTCGCCTGATGTCGAGGCCGGCACCGGCCGTGAAATGAGTCGCTTCATGACATGCAGACGTGACGGCGACCGGGCTCATGCCCGACGATGGTGCCTATGAGCAAGCAGATCCGTTTCAACGCCTTCGACATGAACTGCGTCGCGCACCAGGCTTCGGGCATGTGGCGTCACCCGCAGGACCGCTCCGCCACGTACAAGAAGCTCTCGTACTGGACGGATCTCGCTCAGCTGCTCGAGAAGGGCCGATTCGACGGCATCTTCATCGCCGATGTGCTCGGCACCTATGACGTCTACGGCGGCTCGAACGAAGCCGCCATCCGCCACGGCGCCCAGGTTCCCGTCAACGACCCGATCCTCACCGTCAGCGCCATGGCCGCCGTCACCGAGCATCTCGGCTTCGGCGTCACGGCCGGCACGGCGTACGAGCACCCCTATCCCTTCGCCCGTCGCATGACGACGCTCGACCACCTCACGGATGGCCGCGTGGGCTGGAACGTCGTGACCGGCTATCTGCCGTCCGCCGCGCGCAACATGGGCCACGAGGACCAGCTCGAGCACGACCAGCGCTACGACATCGCCGACGAATACCTCGAGGTCGTCTACAAGCTCTGGGAGGGGTCCTGGGAGGACGATGCGGTCATCAACGACCGCGAGAACGGCGTCTTCACCGACCCCGCGAAGGTGCACGACATCGAGCACCACGGAAAGCACTTCACCGTCCCCGGCATCCACATCTCCGAACCCTCCCCGCAGCGCACCCCGGTCATCTACCAGGCGGGCGCATCGCCGCGCGGCATCGCGTTCGCAGCGGGCAACGCGGAGGCGATCTTCGTGGCCGCCCCCACGAAGGCGCGCCTCGCCGAGACGGTCAAGCGGGTCCGCGATGGTCTCGAAGCAGCCGGCCGCGACCGCTACTCCGCCAAGATCTACACGCTCTTGACGATCATCACCGACGAGACGAGCGAGAAGGCCCAGGCCAAGTACGAGGACTACCTGCAGTACGCCAGTGACGAGGGCGCTCTCGTGTTCATGTCGGGCTGGATGGGCGTCGACCTGTCCCAGTTTGACCTCGACGAGCCGATCGGCAACGTCAAGAGCAACGCGATCCAGTCGACCGTGGCGAATTTCCAGCAGGCCAACGAGGACGGCAAGGAATGGAAGGTGCGCGATATCGCGCGGCTCGGCAACATCGGGGGCCTCGGGCCCCGTGTCGTCGGCTCTCCCGCCGAGGTCGCCGATTTCCTCCAGGACTGGGTCGAGGAGACCGATGTGGACGGCTTCAACCTCGCCTATGCGATCACACCGGGGACCTTCGAGGATGTGGTCGAGTTCATCGTCCCCGAGCTGCAGCGCCGGGGCGTCTACCAGACCGAGTACACTCCCGGAACCCTGCGCCACAAGCTGCACGGTGACGGCGATCGACTGCCGGACACGCACCGCGGCGCGGGCTACAGCCTGAGCCAGCGCACCGGCGTCTGATGCGACGATGCCCCGGGAGGAAATCCCGGGGCATCGTTGTCAGATGAGGTCGATCGGTTCGGTCGGCGGGTTGCCGTGCCGGCGCACCTTCAACACCCGGAAACCCTTCGCCGTCGCGGCACGCGAGATGCTGTAGCCCTCGTCGAAGGTGGCGTCCAGCCACCGCTGCAACGAGTCGGAGCCGAGATTGCGCTGCACGACGAGGTAGGCGTCGCTGCGCTCGTCCAGACGAGGGATCCACTTCTGGAGCATGTCGTGGAGCACGCTCTTGCCGACCCGGATCGGCGGGTTCGAGCGGATGGTCCGGAAGGCGATGTCTTCGGGAACGGCATCGGGTGTGACGGCCCTGATGTTGGTCAGGCCGAGAACCTCAGAGTTTCGGCGCACGAGATCCAGGGCGCGCTCGTTGACATCGACGGCCCAGATCGTGGCATGGGGTGACGCCAGCGCCATGGTGATGCTGATCGGGCCCCAACCGCTGCCGAGGTCGAGAAAGTCGCCGCTCGGTGGGAGCGGAGGCATATTGGCGAAGAGGACTGCTGTTCCGGCGTCGAGGCGGTCGGGACTGAAGACGCCACCGGCGGTGGTCACCTCGAGTTCGCGTCCTGCGAGCGTCACCGGGATGGTGCGCAGGTTCTCCGCACTTGCCGGGTCCGCAGTGAAGTAATGATCGGACCCCATACCGTGAGCGTACCGGAGAGGCGGGCTAACATTGAGGCGCCGCACACAGAAGGCAGAGGATGACGAAAGCCACAGAAGATACCAACTCCGACGACACGCTGGACCGGGTGCTCGCGAGCGCGGACAAGCGCACGCAGGTGAGGGTGTTCGGTGACGCGCAAGCGCTGCAGGATGCGTCGACTGCGGGGCATGCGGACAGTGACGGCGACCAGTGGGATCTCGCCGATCGTCATGCGCTGCGCCGTGTCGCGGGCCTGTCGACCGAGCTCGAGGACGTCACCGAGGTCGAGTACCGGCAGCTGCGCCTGGAGAACGTGGTTCTCGTCGGTGTGTACCCGCAGGGCGCGCAGGCGGATGCCGAGAACTCGCTGCGCGAGCTCGCCGCCCTTGCGGAGACTGCGGGGGCCGTCGTGCTCGATGGCGTGCTGCAGAGGCGTCCGCACCCGGATCCGGCGACCTATGTCGGCCGGGGCAAGGCGGCGGAGCTGAAGGACATCGTCGCCGCGACGGGCGCCGATACCGTCATCGCCGATACGGAGCTCGCTCCGAGCCAGCGCCGTGCGCTCGAGGACGTCGTGAAG
This sequence comes from Microbacterium sp. GXF6406, assembly GCF_054798215.1. Classification (NCBI taxonomy): domain Bacteria; kingdom Bacillati; phylum Actinomycetota; class Actinomycetes; order Micrococcales; family Microbacteriaceae; genus Microbacterium; species Microbacterium sp. GXF6406. The sequence continues at coordinate 4,184 of NZ_JBSJZH010000013.1, forward strand.
GTGAAGGTCATCGACCGCACCACGGTGATCCTCGACATCTTCAGCCAGCACGCCAAGAGCCGCGAGGGCAAGGCCCAGGTCGAGCTCGCCCAGCTCGAGTACCTGCTGCCGCGTCTGCGCGGCTGGGGCGAATCGATGAGCCGCCAGGCCGGTGGCCAGGTCGGTGCCGGCGGGGCCGGAATGGGCTCGCGTGGTCCGGGTGAGACGAAGATCGAGCTCGATCGACGCCGCATCCGAACCAAGATGGCGCTGCTGCGGCGTCAGATCCGGGATTTCGCCCCGGCACGAGATGCGAAACGGGCGGAGCGCAAGCGCAACACCATTCCGTCGGTTGCGATCGCCGGGTACACGAACGCCGGAAAATCCAGTCTGATGAACGCGATCACGCACGCGGGCGTGCTGGTCGAGAACGCCCTGTTCGCGACCCTCGATGCCACCGTGCGTCGTACGGAGAGCGCGGATGGGCGCGTCTACACGCTCACCGACACCGTGGGCTTCGTGCGCAATCTTCCGCATCAACTGGTCGAAGCGTTCCGCTCGACGCTCGAGGAGGTCGGGGAGTCCGATATCGTCCTGCACGTGGTCGACGGCGCGCACCCCGATCCGTCCGGACAGCTTCAGACGGTGAGGGATGTCATCGGCGACGTCGGCGGTCGCGACCTGCCGGAGATCGTGGTCTTCAACAAGGCCGATCTCCTGACCGACGACGACCGCCTGGTTCTGCAGGGGCTCGAGCCGCGAGCTCACTTCGTGTCCTCCCGCACGGGTGAGGGCATCGAGCAGTTGCGTATCGCGATCGAGGACGCGCTGCCCAAGCCCGCTGTCGAGGTGCGGGCGCTCATTCCCTACGACCGCGGCGATCTGGTCGCGGCGATCCACGAGACCGGGATGCTGCTGTCATCCGAGCACGGCGAGCACGGCACCGAGGTGCACGCGCACGTGTCGGAGCGCCTGGCTGCGGAACTCGCGCCCTTCACCCGCTGAACATGCCGTTCAGGAGGCGGTGAAGCGGGCTTCGACCGTTGCCGAGACGACGATGTCGTCCGGCTCGTAGGACATCGCCGGTGCGCTCTCCGCAGCGGCGAAGGCGGCCGCGCGAACCTGCAGGCCGGGCTGTGCCGCGCGCGGCGCCGAGATCATGCCGACGTCGGCGATCTCCTGCGGCACGACCGAGGTCAGCCCGAGCGCCGCCGCGTACGCCTCGGCGCGGGCCACGGCGACGCCGACGGCTGCCGCGGCGACCTCCTGCTCGATGCGAGCGCGCGTGTGCGGGGTCAGGGCCCAGCTGACATGCCCGATCTTGAGGCCGTCCTCACCGGACATCTCCGATGCCCAGAGGGAGAGTTCGGATGCTTCGGCGAAGGTCGCTGTGAAGTCGACCGAGGCGCGGTAGACGGTGGCGAGGCGCTTGCCCTCGTTGTTCCAGGGGCGGTCGCCGCGCACGCTCAGGCGCTTGCTGCTCCATTCGACGAGGGTTCCCGCCTCGACTCGCTCCTCGAGCCCCGCTCGCAGGGGTTCGGCGCGGCTGAGAGCCTCGGTGACGACGGCGGCACGATCGTGGCCGTCGGAGGAGACGGTGAGATGGATGGTGGCACGTTCGGGGGTGACGCGGATCTCGTTGTCGCCCCGCACGGTGATGGTGACATCGCTCATGCCAGAGACTCTACGGCAGCGCCCGGCGCAGGCAGGGGAATGGCGTCGGTCGCGGATCCGTTGTAGTGTGTGATGCTCGGGCACTTCGGTTTCCGAGATGGTAATTCCACAGAGTGACAACGGCACCTTCAGATGAAGGACCACGGGGCTGATCGGTTTCGACAGCGCCTGTGAATCCACGTGAAGCGGGCCGAGGATGCAGGGTTATCTCGTGAACGCTCCCTGCAAAAACATAGTTGCCGAATCCAAGCGCAACGACTTCGCCCTCGCTGCATAAGCGAGCCCGATAGTCCGTCAGACCGTATGTGATCCCGATACGGACCCTGGCGTCATCTAGGGATCTTGCTGCGTGATGGCGTCTGGACGTCACGCAGGACTCTTCCCAGGCTGGGCTTGTCGACTTAGGTGTCTGTGACAAAGGTCGGAGCCGAGTAGAACGTCTGCACAGACTGCGCCCGGAGAAGCCGCGGAGGCTCAGCGTTGGACGGGGGTTCGATTCCCCCCAGCTCCACAAGCCGTTGTCACTGTGAGAAGCCTCTCGGTCCCTGTACGCACAGGGATCGAGAGGCTTTTTCATTTCTGCGCCGAGGGGCGACCAGTTGGTCTCGCTATGGTTGTTCCGCGAGATCGACGATGCCGCAGCGCGTGCCGTTCGCGTGTCAGACGGTTGTCGTCGGACCGATCGAGAACTGAGGAGTGAGGACCGAGCATGACAACGATCTGGGCCGAGAAGATCTACACCGGCGGCGGTTTCGTCGCCAGCGTGGGAGGCGTTCTCGAGGTCGAGGCGCCCGCGACAGGCGAAGTGATCGCGAAGGTGGGCCTCGCGAACCCGGCGGATCTGGAGGCGGCGGTCGCCGCAGCGCAGGCAGCGCAGCGGGAATGGGCGGCGTTGCCGTACACGCAACGCGCGGCGGTCATGGCGAGAGCCTCCGCGATCCTGCAGGAGAACCCGGAGCGACTGACCGAATGGTTGGTGCCGGAATCTGGATCCGGTGCGGGAAAAGCCGCATTCGAAGCCGGGCTGGTCGCCTCCGAGTTCGCCGAGGGTGCGGCGCTTGCGTCGCAGCCGTACGGTCAGCTGCTGCGCAGCATGAAGCCGCGCACATCGATCGGGCGTTACATCCCCGTCGGCGTGGTCGGCGTCATCAGCCCGTTCAACTTCCCCGCGATCCTGTCGGCGCGCTCCGTGGTGCCCGCGCTGGCGCTCGGCAACGCCGTCATCCTCAAGCCCGACCCGCGCACGCCGATCGCGGGCGGTCTCATCCTCGCCGAGATCCTCGCTGAGTCCGGCCTCCCGGATGGACTGCTGCACGTTCTGCCCGGTGGGGCGGACGTCGGGGCGGCGCTCGTCGCTCATCCCGCTGTTCCCTGCATCTCGTTCACGGGCTCGACGGCGGCAGGCCGGAAGATCGGCGAAGCCGCTGCACCCCTCCTGAAGAAGGTGCACCTCGAGCTCGGCGGCAACAACGCGCTGCTCGTCCTGCCCGACGCCGACGTGGATGCCGCGGCGTCTGCCGGTGCCTGGGGCTCCTTCCTGCATCAGGGGCAGATCTGCATGACGACCGGACGCCACCTTGTGCACCGCAGCTTGGTCGAGGAGTACACGGCCAAGCTCGCGGCGAGCGCGGAGCGGATCACGGTCGGCGACCCGACGAACCCGGAGAACGCGCTCGGTCCGATCATCGATGCCGCACAGCTCGCGAAGGTCGACGGCATCGTGCAGGAGTCGGTCGCGGCGGGCGCGAAGCTTGAAGCGGGCGGCACTTATGACGGCCTGTTCTATCGCCCGACGGTCTTGTCGAACGTGCCGCATGATGCGCCGGCGTTCGCTCAGGAGATCTTCGGCCCGGTCGCCCCGATCACGGTGTACGACACCGTCGACGAAGCGATCGACATCATCAACTCCTCTGAGTACGGCTTGTCGGTCTCGGTCCTCACGGGCAACCCATACCGTGCATTCGAGTTGGCCGATCGCATCCAATCCGGAGCTGTGCACATCAACGATCAGACGGTCGATGACGAGGCGGTCGCGCCGTTCGGCGGGACGAAGGCATCGGGCAGCGGCGGTCACTTCGGTTCGTCGGTGAATCTCGACACCTTCTGCGATCTGCAGTGGGTGACGATGCAGGCAGACATCGAGCGCTACCCGTTCTGAGTCGTCATCGACGGTTGAGAACCCGACGAGATCGCCGGGTTCTCAACCGCCTTCACGAATCTCGACCCGCGTCAGGGGGCGGTGATGAGCAGCAGGCCCTGCTTCGTGTCGGACACGGTGGTCCAGCCGTCGCCGAACTCGTAGGTCATCCCGAAGCCGTCGTCATCGGTCGCGACCGCGAAAGCGGGGTTCGTCGTGATGTAGGTGTGCCCATCGCTGTCGGCGCGCTGCCAACCCTCTCCGAGCAGCTTCTGCTGTGCTGCATTGGATGCTGCTGCATCAAGCGGTGCCCAGCCGAAGATCTGGACGTGGTCGGAGGCGATGGTGTAGTCGCCCCAGACGCACTGGATTCCGCCCTCGACGATATCGCCGCCGAAGCGGAACTCCTGCTGCTCGTAGGTCCAGCCGAAGTCGGTGAGGGAGGCGACGGTGTTCTCCGAGAGGATCGATTCGCAGGTGGCTTCGCTGGGCGTCGTCTCCTCCGGCTCGTTCACGACCGGCGCGGCGTCTTCGGCGGGCGCGGGGGCGGGGGTAGACACCTCGGGGGATGCCGCGGCGGTCTCCTCCGGCTTCGGGGTCGGTGAGCACGCGCTCAGGACGACCGCGAGTGCGGTGGCGGTGAGTGCGATGAGGGGGATGCGGGGGGTCATCTCCGGCCTTCTGATCAGTCGTGCGTGGGGTGGGTGATGGTGAGGAAGGCCTCGTGGAGAAGGCCGTTTGTCGCCAGCGATGACCGATCGGAGATCGTGTCCTCGCCGTCGAAGGAGGTGAAGCGTCCGCCGGCTTCGCGGACGATCGGGACGGCCGCGGCGATGTCGTACTCCTTGACGTCGAACTCGGCGACCATTTCGAGGCGGCCTTCGGCGAGGAGCATGTACGAGTACACGTCGCCGTAGGCGCGGTCGCGCCAGACGCGCTCGGCGAGGGCGAGGAGCGCGGGCAGGTGGCCGGCATCCGCCCATTGGGTGATGCTCTGGAAGCTGACGGCGGCATCGTCGACGGATGCGACGGCCGAGGTCTGCAAGCGTCGGGGGCCGTTCTCCGTCGCGGTCCAGGCGCCGTTGCCGGTGGAGGCCCACCAACGGCGGCCGAGCGCCGGCATGCTGACCACGCCGACGGCGGGGACGCCGTCGATCGCGAGGCAGATCATGGTGCCCCAGAGGGGGACGCCGCGCATGAAGTTCGCGGTGCCATCGATCGGGTCGATGATCCACTGACGGTTCGTGCTGCCGGTGGCGCCGAATTCCTCACCGAAGATGCCGTCTTCGGGGCGCTCGATCGACAGCTGCTCGCGGATGGCGCGCTCGGTCGCGAGGTCGGCATCCGTGACATGCGTCCGGTCGGCCTTCGTCGAGATCCTCAGATCCGCGGCGTCGAAGCGGGGCAGGGACTGCGCATCCGCCGCATCGGCCAGTCGCAGAGCGAGGGCGAGATCCGACGACAGGTCGTTTTCTGCGGGGGAGAGGGTCACCCTCTCAGGATACTGGCCGGTCGCCTCGGCAACCCAGCCCCATCGCCGCGACTCCTCGCGCCACGCCCGGGCCGCTCGATGATCGGGCCCGATTTGGCATGTTCCCCGGCCTCCGGTAATGTTTTATCTCGGCCGGGGATAACCCAGCTAAGCACCTCTAGCTCAATCGGCAGAGCAATTGACTCTTAATCAATGGGTTCAGGGTTCAAGTCCCTGGGGGTGCACGGAACAAGCCCCGTTTACACTCTCGCCAGTGTGAACGGGGCTTTTCTGCTTCTCGGATGCCGTTGAGCCGCAGCGGCTCCGGCTCAGCGGCGCGTATTCGCGATGCGCGTGGAGAGCTCATGCGCGTGGGCGAGGAGCGTGCGTCCGAGCTGCGGCGAGCGATCCGGCCCGAAGCGGAATTCCACACCGGTCAGGCTCAGCGCCCATTCCGGGCGCCCGGCGCGATCGAAAACCGCGGCACCCATTCCCCAACTGCCCTCGACGATGAGGCCCGGGTTGACGGCGTATCCGCGTTCCTGAGTCTCCGCCAGGCGTCGGCGCAGGGGAGTCCGGGTGTGCGTGCGGCCCCAGCGCTCGCCGAGGTGGGGATGCCGCTCGAAATAGGCGTTCGCTTCATGCTCGGGCAGGAACGAGAGGATCGCGAGTCCGGCGCTCGCAACGCCGAGGGGGAAGCGCACGCCTTCGCTGAGCACGAACGATCGGATCGGGAAGGATCCCTCCTCTCGGAGTAGGCACACGGTTTCGTCTCCGCGCCGCACGGAGAGGAAGGCGCTCTCCTCGGTCTTGACGGCCAGGGACCGGACGATGTCGCGGGCCAGCGCCGTCACGTCGTAGCGTGCCGCGGCGACCGTGCCCATGAGGAAGAGTTCGGGCCCCGGCATCCAACGCGTCGTCTCCTCGTCGCGATCGACGAGTCCTTCCATGCGCAACGCGCTGAGGAGGCGGTGGGCCGTGGAGCGGGAAAGGTCGGCGTCGTGCGCGAGGGAGGCGAGGGACGCACCGTTCTCGCCGGCGGCTGTGACCAGTCGCAGGAGGGAAGCGGCCCGTGCGATGGCCTGGGCGCCGGGGACCGAGCGGGAAGCGTGTTCCATAATGTGGACGCTATCCCCGGTATCGGCCATATCGCAAGATGTGCCTTCATTGTTGAGACTTCTGGGGCGGATGCTGGAACCAGACCCCCACACAAAGGAGTGCCGCGTGATCGACAAAGAATGGGCCACGGCGGCCGAAGCCGTCGCCGATATCTCGGATGGAGCCTCGCTGGCCGTCGGCGGCTTCGGCCTCTCCGGCAACCCGATCGCCCTCATCGACGCCCTGCTCGCGCAGGGAACGACCGGCCTCAGCGTCGTCAGCAACAACTGCGGCGTCGACGACTGGGGGCTCGGGGTGCTCCTGAATGCGAAGCGCATCCGCAAGATGACCTCGTCCTATGTGGGCGAGAACAAGGAGTTCGAGAGGCAGTTCCTCTCGGGGGAGCTCGAGCTCGAGCTGACCCCGCAGGGGACTCTGGCCGAGAAGCTGCGCGCCGGAGGCTCCGGGATCGCGGCCTTCTACACGCAGACCGGCGTGGGCACGCAGGTCGCCGAGGGCGGACTGCCCCGTCGATACAACGCCGATGGATCGGTCGCGGCCGCCTCGGTGCCTAAGGACACCCGCAGCTTCGCGGTCGATGGCGTCGAGAAAGAGTTCGTGCTCGAAGAGGCGATATCGACTGACTATGCGCTCGTGCATGCAGCCCTCGGCGACCGGCACGGCAATCTCGTCTTCACCAAGGCCGCCCGAAACTTCAACCCGCTGGCGGCCATGGCCGGGCGCGTGTGCATCGCGCAGGTGGAGCGCCTCGTCGAACCCGGCGAGATCGACCCCGACAGCATCCACCTTCCCGGCGTCTTCGTGCATCGCATGATCGAGGTCGGCACCGACATCGAGAAGCGCATCGAACGTCGCACTGTCGCGCCCGCCACGAACGAGGGGAACTGAGATGGCTCTGACACGCGAGCAGATGGCGGCGCGGGCCGCCGCCGAGCTGACCGATGGCTCCTACGTCAATCTCGGCATCGGTTTGCCGACGATGGTGCCCAACTACGTGCCCGCCGGGATCACCCTGGTGCTCCAATCGGAGAACGGGATCCTCGGCGTCGGACCGTACCCGACTGAGGAGAACATCGACGCCGATCTCATCAACGCCGGCAAGGAGACCGTCACGACGCTCCCCGGCACGGCATTCTTCGACTCGGCCACGAGCTTCGGCATGATCCGCGGCGGCAAGATCGACGCGGCCGTTCTCGGCGCCATGCAGGTCTCGGCCTCCGGAGACCTGGCCAACTGGATGATCCCCGGGAAGATGGTCAAGGGCCCGGGAGGTGCGATGGACCTCGTCCACGGCGCCGAGCGGCTCATCATCCTCATGGAGCACGTCGCCAAGGACGGCTCGGCGAAGATCGTCAACGAGTGCTCGCTGCCGCTGACCGGGCGCGGCGTCGTTCACCGAATCATCACCGACCTGGCCGTGATCGATGTGACGGATGACGGACTGGTGCTCATGGAGACCGCGCCGGGCGTCAGCGTCCACGACGTCATCGCCGCGACAGAACCGCCGCTGTCGATCTCCCCGGAGCTGAAGGAGCAGTCATGACCGACATCGTCATCGTCGCCGCCGCACGCACCCCGCAGGGGCGTCTGAAGGGGCAGCTGGCCGGGTTCACCGCACCCCAGCTGGGCTCGTTCGCGATCCGCGGCGCACTGGAGAAGGCATCCATCGATCCCGCAGCCATCGACGCGGTCATCGTCGGCCAGGTGCTCGCCGCGGGATCCGGGCAGAACGCCGCCCGTCAGGCGGCGATCGGCGCCGGCATCGGGTGGGATGTTCCCGCCCACTCGGTCAACAAGGTCTGCCTGTCGGGACTGACGGCGATCATCGATGCCGCACGAATGATCCGGACGGGGGATGCCACGACCGTCGTCGCCGCCGGAATGGAGTCGATGACGCGGGCGCCGCACCTGCTCATGGGCTCGCGCGACGGCTGGACCTACGGCAGCGTCGAAGTGCTCGACCATCTCGCGCACGACGGCCTGACCGACGCCTACGACCAGGAGAGCATGGGCGCCTCGACCGAGCGCCACAACGAGCGCTTCGCGTTGACACGCGCCGACCAGGATGCCGTCGCCGCCCTCTCGCACCAGCGCGCCGCCGCCGCGGCGGAAGCGGGCGTCTTCGACGCCGAGATCGTCGCGGTCGAGGTTCCGCAGCGCCGCGGCGACGCGGTTCGGGTCACGCGCGATGAGGGAGTGCGCCCGGATACGACGCTGGAGAGCCTGGCGAAGTTGCGCCCCGCCTTCGCGAAGGACGGCTCGATCACCGCCGGCAACGCCTCGCAGATCTCCGATGGTGCGTCAGCGGTCGTCGTCACCACCCGCGAGAACGCCGAAGAGTACGGCTGGCCGGTGCTCGCGGTGATCGGGGCGAGCGGTCAGACCGCCGGCCCCGACAACTCTCTGCAGACACAGCCCGCGCAGGCGATCGCCCGCGCCCTCGAGAAACAGGGCATCGCGGCATCCGATGTGGATCTCGTCGAGATCAACGAAGCCTTCGGAGCCGTCGTCGCCCGCTCCCAGCGCGACCTCGGCCTCTCCGAAGACATCGTCAACATCCACGGCGGCGGGATCGCGATCGGACATCCGATCGGCGCATCCGGCAATCGACTGGTCGTGCACATGGCGCACGAGCTCTCGCGCCGCGGAGGCGGCACCGCGGCCATCGGGCTGTGCGGCGGAGGCGGACAGGGGGAGGCCCTGATCCTCACCCTCTGACGGGCGAGGGCTCAGCGGCCGCGGGCCTGCGCGTGCGCATCGGCCTGCTGCTTCTGCGCCTTCGCCTGCGTCTTCTGCGCCTTCTTCGCCTGCTTCGACTGCAGCGGAGAGTCCGAGGCGACGAGCATGCCGCGGCTCTCGCGGCTCATGTCGACGGCCGCGCCGACCGCCAGGGCGAGCGTGATCCCCCAGCTGAGCCAGGCGAGGACAGCGCGCCATGTGATCGGGGCATCCCTGGTTCCGCGCAGGAGTGAGACCCCCGCGGTGATCGCTCCGATGAGGCCGGTGCTGAAGAGGTAACGCATGCCCCCCAACCTACCCGCGGCACGGCGTGCCCGGGTAGAATGGGTGCGGCGCTTCGGCGCCCGAAGTCGTGCATCTACCGGACGTCGGCACCCCGACGGACAACGGCGGCACCGTATCCGCGCCGCGGGCGCGTGAGAGCCATGACACAGACACGCACATCCCTCCTGCGAGAAGCAGGCCTTCCGTACTTCTTCATCGCCTTCATCGCCCGGCTGCCGTTCGCCATGATGGTCGTCGGGGTCCTCACCCTGGTCGTCGCCGAGCGCGGCTCCCTATCGCTGGGCGGGCTGACCTCGGCCGCCGTCGGACTCGGCACCGCCTGCTTCGGACCCCTGCTGGGCGCTGCGGCCGACCGATTCAGCCAGCGCATCGTGCTGTCGCTGCTGGCCCTCGCCAACGGCACGATGCTCGTCATCTTCACCCTCGCAGTGCACTCGGCCAGCGCCGACGCCCTCGTTCTCCTCGCCGGCTTCGGAATCGGCGCGACCGCGCCGCAGGTGGCACCGCTGTCGAGATCGCGCCTGGTCACGATCATCAACGACCGGATGCCGGAGCTCGGGCGCTCGCGCACCATCTCGGGAACGATGGCCTACGAGTCCGCGGCCGACGAGATGGTCTTCGTCTTCGGGCCGTTCCTCGTCGGCGTGCTCGCCGCGGGCATCGCCCCCGGCGCGCCGCTCATCGTCGCCGCAGCGCTCACCATCGTCTTCGTCGGTGCTTTCGCTCTGCACCCGAGCGCACGTGCCGTCTCCCAGGAACGGGACGCCGACGGGCGCGCGCCCTCGTCGGTCGCGGAGCTGTTCCGGCCGAGCGTCCTGATCGTCGTCATCGGGATCCTCGGCGTCGGGCTGTTCTTCGGCACGATGCTGACATCCCTCACCGCCTTCATGGCCGACCGGGGCGCTCCTGAGGAAGCGGGGCTGCTCTACGGAGTGATGGGCGTGGGGTCGGCGGTTCTGGCACTCGGAGTGGCCTGGCTGCCGGCGCGCTTTGCGATCTCCGCACGATGGATCGTGTTCTCGGCGATCCTGCTCGGCGGATCCTGCCTGCTGCTGAGCGTCGACTCACCCGGAATGATGATGGTGGCCCTGGCCATCATGGGCGTCGGCATCGGTCCCACGCTCGTGACGCAGTACAGCCTCGGCGCGGCTCGCAGCCCGCGCGGACGCTCCGCCACCGTCATGACGATGCTCGGCTCCGCCGTCATCGTCGGACAATCCATCGGATCGGCCGTGACCGGTGAGATCGGCGAGCGGATCGGCACGGACGCTGCGCTGATTCTGCCGATCGCCGCAGCACTCGTCGTGTTCCTCGCCGGCCTCGCCAACGGGATTCTCGGCCGCCGGAGGCGCACGACTCGCTAGCCTGGGGCATACATCGAGTGTGAGGAGTCTCCATGACCGCCGCAGATTTCGTCGTCGTCGCCAACCGGCTCCCGGTCGACCGGGTCCTGGACGCCGACGGGCAGGAGAGCTGGCGAACCTCTCCGGGAGGGCTGGTCGCGGCCCTCGAACCGATGATGCAGGCAGCGGGCGGCGCCTGGGTCGGATGGGCGGGCCAACCCGATCTCGAACTCGATCCCTTCACCGCGAACGACATCCGGCTGATCCCGATCGCGCTGTCCGAGCAGGAGATCGCCGAGTACTACGAGGGCTTCGCGAACGACACGATCTGGCCGCTCTATCACGATGTGATCGCGCCGCCCCAGTATCACCGCGAATGGTGGGAGGCCTACGTCACGGTGAACCGTCGCTTCGCCGAGGCCGCTGCCGCAGCCGTCGCCGAGAACGGCACCGTCTGGGTGCACGACTACCAGCTGCAGCTGGTCCCCGAGATGGTGCGCGCTCTGCGCCCCGACGTCACGATCGGCTATTTCCACCACATCCCGTTCCCCGCGCACGGACTGTATGCGCAGATGCCTTGGCGCGACCAGGTGCTGCGCGGACTCCTGGGCGCCGACGTGATCGGCTTCCAACGCGCACAGGATGCGAACTACTTCCTCGCAGCCGTGCGGCGTCGACTCAAGTACGACGTCAAGTCCTCGGTCGTCGAGGTGCCGGGGGAGAGCAGCACCCATCCGGCACTCGTCAAGGCGTTCCCCATCTCGATCGACACCGCCCCGTACCGGGAGCTCGCCGCATCGCCGCGCATCCAGGCACGAGCCGCCGAGATCAGGGAGAGCCTCGGCAACCCGAAGCACATCCTGCTCGGCGTCGACCGGCTCGACTACACCAAGGGAATCCGCCACCGGATCAAGGCCTACAGCGAACTCCTGCGCCAAGGACGCCTGCACGTCGAAGACGTGACTCTCATCCAGGTAGCCAGCCCCAGCCGCGAACGCGTCGACGCCTACGTCACCCTGCGCGATGAGATCGAACTCTCCGTCGCCCGCATCAACGGCGATACAGACACCATGGGCCACTCCGCCATCCGGTACCTCCACCAGGGGTTCCCCCGCGACGAGATGGTCGCCCTCTACCTCGCAGCCGACGTCATGCTCGTCACAGCGCTCCGCGACGGAATGAACCTCGTCGCCAAGGAATACATCGCCACCCGGGCCGACAACCGCGGGGCGCTCGTGCTCAGCGAGTTCACCGGAGCCGCCGATGAGCTGCGTCAGGCCATCCTCGTCAACCCCCATGACATCGAAGGCCTCAAGGACGCGATCATGACAGCCGTCGAGATGCCCGCCGGCGAACAGGGCAAGAGGATGCGCGCCCTACGCAAACGCGTGCTCGAGAACGACGTCAGCGCGTGGTCCTCCTCCTTCCTGCAGGCCCTCGCGGACGCCCGAGCCTCGCGCGCGTGAGAAGCTGGTCGCTACGACGCCCCGATGAGGAGACACACAGTGACCCGCACCTGGACCCCCGGTTCGCCCGATGACGCACTGACCGCCATCGCCACGACGCCCCGGCTCGTGATCGCCCTCGACTTCGACGGCACGGCGTCACCGCTGGTCCCGGACCCCATGGCCGCCCGCGCCCTCCCCGAGGTCAAGACGCAGCTCGAGCGGCTCGCGGCGCTGCCCGACACCTTCGTCTCCTACGTGTCCGGGCGGAGCATGCACGATCTGCGCATCATCACCGAGCACGACGATGAGTCCTCCGTCGCGCTCGCCGGATCCCACGGCGCCCAGTACTGGTTCCCGGGGATCGGGGCATCCGATGCCCCCGGCAGCACGACCGAGGAGGGCGCCCGCGAGGCCCTGTGGGCGGCGGCCCAGCCCATCGTCGATCGCTTCGAGGGCGTCGGCCTCGAGCCGAAGACCTTCGGCATGGGCATCCATACCCGTCGCGCCACGCCCGAGGTTGAAAAGGCGGCATTCGCCGAGATCGATGCTCTCGTCGCAGACCTCTACCCGCACTGGCGCCGACGTTCGGGGCACCGGGTTCTGGAGTTCTCCTCGCGCGTCGAGGGCAAGGACACGGCGATGACCGTTCTGCGCGAGCACTTCGATGCGACCGGCATCCTGTTCGCCGGCGACGACGTGACCGACGAGGACGCCATGCGCGTGCTCGAGGCGGGCGATCTCGGTGTGCGCGTGGGCCCGGGGGAGTCGGCGGGAACGCTGCGTGTGGACACCCCACAAGACATGGCCGCACTTCTGGAGGCGCTCGCGACGGAGCGCGCCGCCCGACAGGAATAGACTGCCGTCATGTCCCCGAACGATCCCGCGTCGATCGACATCAAACCCCGCAGCCGTGTCGTCACGGACGGCATCGAGGCGACGACCTCGCGCGGCATGCTGCGCGCCGTCGGCATGGGGGATGCGGACTGGGACAAGCCGCAGATCGGGATCGCCTCCAGCTGGAACGAGATCACCCCCTGCAACCTGAGCCTGGACCGTCTCGCGCAGGGGGCGAAAGAGGGCGTGCACGCCGGCGGCGGGTACCCGCTGCAGTTCGGGACGATCTCCGTTTCCGATGGCATCTCGATGGGCCACGAGGGCATGCACTTCTCCCTCGTGTCTCGTGAGGTCATCGCCGATTCCGTCGAGACCGTGATGATGGCCGAGCGCCTCGACGGCTCCGTGCTGCTCGCGGGATGCGATAAATCGATCCCCGGGATGCTGATGGCCAGTGCCCGCCTCGATCTGTCGAGCGTCTTCCTCTACGCCGGATCCATCGCTCCCGGGTGGGTGAAGCTGTCGGACGGCACCGAGAAGGACGTCACGATCATCGACTCCTTCGAGGCCGTCGGCGCCTGCCGCGCGGGTCTCATGAGCGAGGAGGACCTCAAGCGCATCGAGTGCGCCATCGCGCCCGGTGAGGGAGCGTGCGGCGGCATGTACACCGCGAACACGATGGCGTCGGTCGCCGAAGCGCTGGGGCTGAGTCTTCCCGGCTCCGCCGCACCGCCCTCCGCGGACCGCCGTCGGGACTATTACGCCCACCGTTCCGGCGAGGCCGTCGTCGAGCTGCTCCGCCAGGGCATCACGACGCGCGACATCCTCACCCGTGAGGCATTTGAGAACGCGATCGCTCTGGCCATGGCCCTCGGCGGATCGACGAACGTCGTCCTGCACCTGCTCGCGATCGCGCATGAGGCCGAGGTCGAACTGAGCCTGCACGACTTCAACCGCATCGGCGATCGTGTGCCGCACGTCGCCGACATGAAGCCGTTCGGCAAGTACGTCATGAACGACGTCGACCGTCACGGCGGCATCCTCGTCATCATGAAGGCCATGCTGGAGGAGGGGCTGCTGCACGGCGATGCGCTCACCGTCACCGGACGAACGCTCGCCGAGAACCTCGCAGACCTCGACCCCGGGCCCATCGACGGGGAGGTCATCCACCGCTTCGACGACCCGATCCACGCCTCCGGCGGATTGACGATCCTGCACGGCTCTCTTGCGCCCGAGGGGGCGGTCGTGAAGACGGCGGGCTTCGATGCGGCCGTTTTCGAGGGGCCGGCCCGGGTCTTCGAGCGCGAGCGCGCGGCGATGGATGCCGTGGCCGCCGGTGAGATCGAGGCCGGAAGCGTGATCGTCATCCGCTACGAGGGGCCCCAGGGCGGGCCGGGCATGCGCGAGATGCTCGCGATCACCGCGGCCATCAAGGGCGCGGGGCTCGGGAAAGATGTATTACTCTTGACAGACGGACGATTCTCAGGCGGCACAACCGGCCTGTGCATCGGCCACATAGCACCCGAAGCGGTGGACTCCGGTCCCATCGCCTTCGTGCGCGATGGTGATCTGATACGGGTCGATATCGCAGCTCGCTCACTCGATCTACTCGTCGACGATGAGGAGCTCGCCTCCCGCCGCTCTGGCTGGGAGCCGCTTCCCCCGCGCTATACCCGTGGCGTTCTTGCCAAGTACTCACGACTCGTCGGCTCCGCCGCTCAGGGAGCGACGACCGGTTGAACCATCGGCAGGCCCCGTGCCCCATGCGGCCCGCCGACGCATCCTCAGATCACAAGGAAAGACATGACTGCTGACTCCGTTTCGGCCGTGCCCCGGCCACCATCTGCGCAGAACACCGCGCCCGAGCTGACGGGTGCTGAAGCCGTCGTCCGCTCTCTCGAGCTTCTGGGCGTCACCGACGTTTTCGGTCTGCCCGGCGGAGCGATCCTTCCGGTCTACGACCCGCTGATGGACGCCTCCGAGCTCCGCCACATCCTCGTGCGCCACGAGCAGGGCGCCGGTCACGCCGCCGAGGGATACGCCTCGGCATCCGGCAAGGTCGGCGTCTGCATCGCCACGTCCGGCCCCGGCGCGACGAACCTCGTGACCGCGATCGCCGACGCCTACATGGACTCCGTTCCTCTTGTGGCGATCACCGGGCAGGTGTTCTCGACCCTGATGGGAACGGACGCCTTCCAGGAAGCCGACATCGTGGGCATCACGATGCCCATCACCAAGCACTCCTTCCTCGTGAAGAAGGCCGCTGACATCCCCGGCGCGATCGCGGCGGCCTTCGAGATCGCCTCGACCGGACGCCCCGGCCCCGTGCTGGTCGACATCACCAAGGATGCGCAGCAGGAGAGCGGCCCCTTCAACTGGCCGCCGAAGATCGACCTGCCCGGCTACCGTCCGGTGACGAAGGCGCACGGCAAGCAGATCCAGGCGGCCGCGACGCTGATCGCCGAGGCCAAGAAGCCCGTGCTCTACGTCGGCGGTGGTGTCGTCCGCGGCCGTGCCTCGGCAGAGCTGAAGGAACTCGCTGAGACCACCGGAGCGCCGGTCGTGACGACGCTGATGGCTCGAGGCGCATTCCCCGACTCCCACCAGCAGCACCTCGGCATGCCCGGCATGCACGGCACGGTCCCGGCCGTCCTCGCCCTGCAGGAAGCCGACCTGATCGTCTCCCTCGGCGCACGCTTCGACGACCGCGTGACCGGCAAGGCGGCACTGTTCGCCCCGCACGCCAAGATCGTGCACGTCGACATCGACCCGGCCGAGATCTCCAAGATCCGCACCGCGGATGTGCCGATCGTCGGCGATGTGCGCGATGTGCTCATCGATCTCGAAGCGGCCTTCCGCGGCACGGTCGCCGACGGCCAGCCCGACATCGCCGAATGGTGGTCCTACCTCGACGGGCTCCGCGACGAGTTCCCGCTGGGCTACACGGAGCCGACCGACGGTCTGCTCGCGCCGCAGTACGTGATCCAGCGGATCGGCGAGCTGACGGGCCCCGAGGGCATCTACGCCGCAGGTGTCGGACAGCACCAGATGTGGGCTGCTCAGTTCATCAAGTACGAGCGCCCCAACGCCTGGCTGAACTCCGGCGGCGCCGGAACCATGGGGTACTCGGTGCCCGCAGCCATGGGTGCCAAGGTCGCCGAGCCGGACCGCGTCGTCTGGTCGATCGACGGCGATGGATGCTTCCAGATGACCAATCAGGAGCTGGCCACCTGCGCGATCAACAACATCCCGATCAAGGTCGCGGTGATCAACAACTCCTCGCTGGGCATGGTGCGCCAGTGGCAGACGCTGTTCTACGACGGGCGCCACTCGAACACCGACCTGAATACGGGCCACGGCACGATCCGCATCCCGGACTTCGTGAAGCTGGCCGAGGCGTACGGGTGCCTCGCGATCCGCGTTGAGAAGGAAGAAGAGGTCGACGCTGCGATCAAGCTCGCCCTCGAGACGAACGACCGTCCGGTCGTGATCGACTTCGTCGTCTCGGCTGATTCCATGGTCTGGCCGATGGTTCCCCAGGGCGTCAGCAACAACTACGTCCAGTACGCGCGCGATCACGCGCCCGCTTTCGATGTGGAGGACTGACCACATGTCGTCTCACGTGCTGAGTCTTCTGGTCGAGGACACCCCGGGTCTGCTGACCCGCGTCGCCGGGCTGTTCGCCCGCCGCGGCTTCAACATCGAGTCACTCGCCGTCGGCGTGACCGAGGTCCCCGGGATCTCCCGGATCACGGTCGTCGTCGATGTCGACGAGCTGCCGCTCGAGCAGGTCACCAAGCAGCTGAACAAACTGGTGAACGTCATCAAGATCGTCGAGCTCGACCCGGCGGCATCCGTGCAGCGGCACCACGTGCTGGTGAAGGTCCGCACGGACAACGCGACGCGGTCGAATGTGATCGAGGTCGTCAACCTGTTCCGCGCATCGGTCGTCGACTATGCGTCGGATGCTCTGGTCATCGAGTCCACCGGTGACAAGGGCAAGGTCGATGCGCTGCTTCGGGCGCTCGAGCCGTTCGGGATCAAGGAGCTGTCCCAGTCGGGGCTGCTCGCGATCGGCCGGGGCGGCAAGAGCATCACCGAGCGCGTTCTGCGCGGCTGACCCCCACACCCTTCTTCTGAACCACAACCAAGGAGCAATACAAGTGAGTACTGAGATCTTCTACGACGACGACGCCGACCTGTCCCTGATCCAGGGCAAGAAGGTCGCCATCGTGGGCTACGGCTCGCAGGGCCACGCCCACGCCATGAACCTGCGTGACTCGGGCGTCGAGGTCGCCATCGCGCTGAAGGACGGCTCGAAGTCGATCGCCAAGGCGGAGGAGGCCGGTTTCCCGGTCAAGAACGTGGCGGATGCCACGGCATGGGCCGACGTCATCATGATCCTCGCGCCGGACCAGCACCAGCGCACGATCTACTCCGAGTCGATCGCTCCGAACCTCACCGAGGGCAAGACGCTCGCCTTCGCGCACGGCTTCAACATCCGCTTCGGCTACATTGACGCTCCTGAGGGCGTCGACGTGATCCTCGTCGCGCCGAAGGCGCCGGGCCACACGGTTCGCCGCGAGTACGTCGCCGGTCGCGGCATCCCGGACATCATCGCCGTCGAGAAGGATGCTTCGGGCCAGGCCTGGGCGCTCGCACTCTCCTACGCGAAGGCCATCGGCGGCACGCGTGCCGGCGTCATCAAGACGACCTTCACGGAAGAGACCGAGACCGACCTGTTCGGCGAGCAGGCCGTCCTCTGCGGTGGCATGAGCCACCTCGTGCAGGCCGGCTTCGAAACCCTCGTCGAGGCGGGCTACCAGCCGCAGATCGCCTACTTCGAGGTTCTGCACGAGCTGAAGCTCATCGTCGACCTCATGTGGGAGGGCGGCATCGCCAAGCAGCGCTGGTCGATCTCCGACACCGCCGAGTACGGCGACTACGTCTCGGGCCCGCGCGTCGTCGACGCAGCGGTCAAGGAGAACATGAAGGGCGTTCTCGCAGACATCCAGTCGGGTGCCTTCGCGAAGCGCTTCATCGACGACCAGGACAACGGTGCCGCTGAGTTCCAGGCGCTGCGCGCCAAGGAGGAGCAGCACCCGATCGAGGTCACCGGCAAGGAGCTGCGTTCGCTCTTCGCATGGAAGCAGCAGGACGAGGACTACGTCGACGGCTCCGCCGCTCGCTGAGCCGGCGTTCGATACGAAGAAGGCGGGTGCCCCCTCGGGGCACCCGCCTTCTTCATGCTCTCGTTCCGCTCACTCCACCGGAGCGGCCTCGGCGATCTCGATCGGCGGTGTGACGCCCTCGCCCCAGACCGGCTCGGGGAGCAGGGTGTCGGTCTCGCCGTTCTGGATGAGGCGCAACGCGCCGGCGATCTCGGACGCGTTCTCCGGCACGGGCAGGCCGCAGGCCTTCAGCTCGGAGGCGAACTTGAGCGTCAGGCGCTCCTTCTCCGCGGCGACGGCCTCGGCCGTCGTACCGGTGACCTTCTCGCTGCCGGTCTGGATATCGGAGACGTCTTCGCACACGTGGTAGACCGAGCCGCCGGCGACCCAGACGACCTCGTCCTGTCCGAGCAGCTGGATGACCGCGGACTGATCGGCGGTGTACTGCTCGACGGAGGCCGGTGCGAAGTCGATGCCGATGTAAGCAGCGAGGGCGGCGAGCACGATGCCGACGATGCCGGCTGTGGTCTTCTGGCCCTTGTCCATGTCCTTGTTGAGGAAGATGAGGATGATCAGCGGCAGGAACGCGACGATCGAGATGATGGCGCCGAGCTGGTTCTGCACGAAGAACCTCACGGTCTCGGACTTCTTCGCCGGGTCGAGGCGATTGGCCTTCTTCCATAGGACGGACCCGGTGATCGCCAGAGCCGCGATGATCACGAGTGCCACGAGCAGCGTGATGAACGCCCACTGGGGGAATATCGCCGTCGCGTTCTCGGTCACCAGCAGGCCGGTCTCGGGATCGCGCTTGAGCGTGCCGTCCTCGCCGACCCACTCGCGCTGCCGCAGCAGCCAGAAGATCGACACGGCCTCGAGCGCGATCGCGACCGCCCACAGCGCCGCTGCGATGATCCGGAACGTGGTCGCCTTCTTCTTGCCCTCGGCGGACGGCGTCCACTCGCGTTCGGTCGACGTCCGGGCGTCCGGGTTCTTGCTTTCGGTCACGGAGAATTCCCCCTCAGTCTGTGAACTCCCTGAGCATATCGGGGTCCCTTGCAGAATCGCTACGCTGGGGATATGACTACGGATGCCGACGACGCGCTCTCCTGGGAGGGCGACGAGGATCAGCCCGCGCGCCCGTCCGCGAGGCGCGAGAAGCCCGTGCTGCCGGATGGTTGGGCCGCCGTGGGCAAGGACAGCGAGACGGTCGGTCGTCTCGACGAGGATGACGACCGCGTTCGGGCGGAAGTCGACGTGCAGGAGCCCGCGAGTATCAGCACGCCGCTGCTCGTCTTCCTCGGCGTGATCGGCGGCGTGTACCTGCTGTACACGATCGGCTGGATCAGCTCGGCCGCGAAGCTCGGCCCCAATGTCTTCCTCGCGGGTGTGGCCGGTGAATTCGGTATCGCGCTGTGGGCCGCCGCCGCGGCGCCGGCGCTGTGGTTCGCGGCGTCCTGGGCCCTCACCCGCTCCTCGCGCACCTGGGTGCGCGTGAGCGCCCTGCTCGCAGGAGTCCTGCTCCTCGTGCCGTGGCCCTTCGTCATGACGGGAGTGGCATCGTGACCGACAGTCTTGCGCTCGAGAAGCGCCCGGCGCGCTGGGCGCGCGCCCTCATCATTGCCGTGGCGGGGATCCTCACCGTCGCCGCGATGGCGAATGCGATCGTCTACCTCATCGCGCTCGTCTCCTGGGACCCCGGGGCGCCGGTATGGATCATGCTCATCGTCTCGGTCGTGTTCCCGCTCATCGCCTTCCTCGTGGCACTCATCATCGGTCTACGGCGTCCGCTCCTCGAGCTCGCGCTCGTCCTGCTGGCCGGCGTGGGGCTGGCCATGGTGTTCTGGATGAACGTGCTGCTGTACGCGCTCGTGCCCATCTTCTCGACGCAGTGATCCCGTCACTGCGCGTCATACGGCGCGGAGCACGGTTCGCCCTCCGGTAAGGTGGTTCTCGATCGCGCCCCCGACGGTGTGCGGCGCATCGATCCCACCCGCGCAAGTCGCTAACCTCGAAGGATCCGCTGTGTCGAAGCCCGTCGTGCTCATCGCCGAAGTTCTCTCGCCCGCCACGATCGAGGCCCTCGGCCCCGACTTCGATGTCCGTCAGGTCGACGGCACCGACCGACCTGCGCTGTTCTCAGCCCTGGCCGACGCCTCTGCCGTGCTGATCCGCTCGGCGACGAAGATCGACGCCGAGGCGCTCTCGCACGCGCCGAACCTCAAGGTCATCGCCCGTGCGGGCGTCGGTCTCGACAACGTCGAGATCCCTGCGGCGACCAAGGCCGGCGTCATGGTCGTCAACGCTCCCACCTCGAACATCATCTCGGCGGCGGAGCTCACCTGCACGCACATCCTGAGCCTTGCCCGCCACGTGCCCGCCGCGAACGCCTCGCTCGCCGGTGGTGCGTGGAAGCGCAGCTCCTACACGGGCACCGAACTGTTCGAGAAGACGCTCGGCATCGTGGGCCTGGGTCGCATCGGCGCTCTCGTCGCTGCCCGCATGCAGGGCTTCGGCATGAAGGTCGTCGCCTACGATCCCTACGTGACGAGCGCCCGCGCACAGCAGCTGGGCGTCGAGTTGCGCACGCTCGACGAGCTCGTCGCCGAGGCCGACTTCCTCACGATCCACATGCCCAAGACGCCCGAGACGACGGGCATGATCAGCACGGCGCAGTTCGCCGCGATGAAGAAGAGCGCCTACGTCATCAACGTCGCCCGCGGCGGCCTGATCGACGAGGTCGCGCTCCGTGAGGCGCTCGTCGCCGGTGAGATCGCCGGTGCCGGCCTTGACGTCTTCACCTCCGAGCCCCCGGTCGAAGGCGGCTCCGCGCACGCGCTCCTCGACCTCCCCAACGTCGTCGTCACCCCGCACCTGGGCGCCTCCACCGATGAGGCGCAGGAGAAGGCGGGCATCTCGGTCGCGAAGTCCGTCAAGCTCGCACTCGAGGGCGACCTGGTCCCGGATGCCGTCAACGTCGCCGGCGGCATCATCGATCCGTTCGTCCGCCCGGGCATCGCCCTGGTCGAGAAGCTCGGTCAGATCTTCAGCGGCCTGAGCTCCTCGGCACTCACCAGCCTCGACATCGAGGTGCGCGGCGAGCTCGCCGACTACGACGTCAGCGTCTACCGTCTGGCAGCGCTCAAGGGCATCCTGTCGAACGTCGTCAGCGAGAACGTCTCCTACGTCAACGCACCGCTGTTCGCCGAGCAGCGCGGCATCGAGGCGCGTCTGATCGTCGAGAAGGAGAGCCCCGAATACCGCAACCTCACCACGCTGCGCGGTGCGTTGGCCGACGGCACCGTCCTCACGGTCGCCGGAACGCTGGCGGGCACCCGCATGGTGCAGAAGATCGTCGGCATCAACGGCCACGACATCGAGGTGCCGATCGAGCAGCACCACATCGTGCTGCTCTACACCGACCGTCCCGGCATCGTCGCGGTGTTCGGACAGAAGTTCGGCGAGGCCGGCATCAACATCGCCGGTATGCAGGTCGCGCGCCGCGAGGCAGGCGGCCAGGCGCTCACGGTTCTCACGGTCGACTCGCGTGTTCCCGATGAGCTGCTCGCCGAGGTCGGCGAGGCGATCGAGGCGACCGTGGTCCGCGCGATCGACGTCGCAGAGGTCTGATCGATCCGATTCACCGGGAGGCGCGCAGCGCGAGGGCGATGAGCTGCTCGAGCTGCGCGCCTCTCGGCGTGGGCCCGGCCAGTCCGCCCTGGACGGCGTCGAGCACGTTGTTGTAATAGAGGCCGTCGCCGATGAGCATCACGAGGTCGAGTGCGGCGTCGTCGTGCACGTGGGGGCGCAGGCAGCCCGCCCACGACTCGCGGATGCTCCGGAGCGCGGCAGATGCGTCGAGATCACCGCCCTGCGCGATCCGTGCCGCGGCGATGAGCGCGCGGTCGAACGCCGAGTCCTCGAGCAGCGAGTTGCGGATGTAATAGTCCACCGGACCGTTCTGCGCGGCGGTCATGAGATCGAGGTCGTCAGCGGCGAGAGCGTCGAGCCGCTCGAGAAGACCGGTCACGAGCTCGTCCTTCGAGGCGAAGTGGTACAGCAGGCCGCCCTTCGACACACCCGCGGCCTTCGCTGTGGCATCCAGGGTCGCGGCGCGCTCGCCCTCCTCGATGAGGATCGTCTGGAAGGCGTCGAGGACTTTCTCGCGGGCGAGAGGAGGTCTGGGCATGTCTGTTACTATACCGGCTGGACGGTTAAGTAATCGTCCTGTGAAAGGACATGCATCGTGACGGATCAGGTGCGCACCGACACCGGGGGAGTGCACGCGCCGCGTGCGGGAGTGCGGGGTTGGCTCGCGCTGGTCGTGCTGATGCTGCCGGTGCTCCTCGTCTCGGTCGACAACACCGTGCTGAGCTTCGCGTTGCCCGAGATCGCGGTGGCGCTCGTGCCGACCGGCGCGCAGCAGCTGTGGATGATCGATGTCTATCCGCTCGTGCTCGCCGGGCTCCTCGTCTCCATGGGGACCATGGGGGACCGCTTCGGTCGCAAGAAGATGCTGCTGATCGGCTCCATCGGATTCGCGGCGGTCTCCGCCCTCGCCGCATTCGCGCCGACGGCGGCGCTGCTCATCGCGGCGCGCGCCCTGCTGGGCTTCTTCGGGGCGATGCTGATGCCCTCGACGCTGGCGCTGCTGCGCTCGACCTTCCTCAACCGCGACCAGCGCCGTCTGGCGATCGCGATCTGGGCGACGGCGTTCTCCGCCGGATCCGCCCTGGGCCCGATCGTCGGCGGTTTCCTGCTCGAGCACTTCGCGTGGGGATCGGTGTTCCTGCTCGCCGTGCCCGTGCTTGTTCCGCTGCTCGTGTGCGCGCCGTTCCTCGTCACTGAGAGCCGCGACCCGAATCCGGGCCGCATCGACCCGCTGAGCATTGTGCTCTCGATGGCGACCATGGTGCCCGTCGTCTACGCGATCAAGGAGGTCGCCACCGAGGGAATCGGGGCCGTATCGGTGGTGCTCATCGTCGTCGGCGTCCTGATGGGATGGCTCTTCGTCAGGCGCCAGACGCGCTCGGCATCGCCCATGCTCGACATGGCGCTGTTCCGTCGCGGGTCGTTCTCCGGGGCTATCCTGGTGAACCTGTTCAGCGTCGTCGCCCTCGTCGGATTCATGTACTTCGTGCCGCAGCACCTGCAGCTCGTACTGGGGATGGCGCCGATGGCCGCCGGCTTCGCGCTGCTGCCGGCGATGGTGGCGATCATCATCTCCGGCCTCGTTGTGGTGCCGATCGCGCGTCGCGTGCCGCCGCATGTGATCATCCCCGCTGCTCTCGTCTTCACCGTCGCGGGCTACCTACTCATGTCGGTCGCCGCTCCAGAACAGCACCTCGCGCCGCTCATCGCGGCCTCCGTGCTCGTCGGGCTCGGCATCGGCGCGGCGGAGACGATCTCGAACGAGCTCATCCTCTCCAGCGCCCCGTCCGCGAAGGCGGGCGCCGCAAGTGCGGTCTCCGAGACGGCGTACGAGCTGGGCGCAGTGCTGGGCACAGCAGTGCTCGGCGGCGTCATAACGGCGATCTACCGTGCCGTTCTCGTCGTCCCGGACAGCATCGCATCGCAGACGGCGGATGCAGCGCGCGAGACCCTCGCCGGAGCGTACTCGGCGGTGCAGGATCTCACCGAGCCCGGGGCCTCCGCCCTGTGGGCGGCGGCGACCGACGCCTTCGAATCCGGAGTCGCCGTGACCTCTCTCATCGGTGCCGGGCTCGTCGTCCTGGCAGCGGTCATCGGCGCCGTCACACTGCGCAATCCGCGCACACGCTGAGCGGTACGCTGGGGATACCCGCCTCGCAGTGGCGTCGCGGATATCCCGATGCAAGGAGAGTCCATGTCGCGTGTCGTGAAGCTGGCCGTCATCCCCGGAGACGGAATCGGCCCCGAGGTCGTCGCCGAAGCCGAGAGGGTCCTCGACGCGGTGACCGACTCCAGCGACGTCACGTTCGACAAGACGCATTTCTCGCTCGGCGCCGCACGGTACCTCGAGACCGGCGATACGCTCACCGATGACGACCTCGCCGCGATCAAGACGAACGATGCGATCATCCTCGGTGCCGTCGGCGGAGTCCCGGGCGACCCCCGGCTCAAGGACGCCAACATCGAGCGCGGGCTGCTGCTGAAGCTGCGCTTCACCCTCGATCACTACGTGAATCTGCGTCCGTCGAAGCTGTATCCCGGAGCATCCGGCCCGCTCGCCGACCCGGGCGAGATCGACTTCGTCGTCGTGCGTGAGGGCACCGAGGGGCCGTATGTCGGAAACGGCGGTGCGATCCGCATCGGCACTCCGCACGAGATTGCGAATGAGACGAGCGTGAACACCGCCTTCGGTGTGGAGCGCGTCGTCCGCTATGCATTCGACCTCGCCGAGCGCCGCGACAAGAGGGTCACGCTCGTTCACAAGACCAACGTCCTCGTGCACGCCGGCGGCATCTGGAAGCGCATCGTCGACGAGGTCGCAACGGAGCACCCCGATGTGGCCGTAGACTATCTGCACGTCGACGCGGCAACCATCTTCCTGGTCACGAACCCCTCCCGCTTCGACGTGATCGTCACCGACAACCTCTTCGGCGACATCCTCACGGATCTGGCAGGCGCCGTCACCGGTGGCATCGGCCTCGCCGCTTCGGGCAACATCAACCCCGACGGCACGTTCCCCTCGATGTTCGAGCCCGTCCACGGCTCGGCGCCCGATATTGCCGGCCAGCAGAAGGCCGATCCGACGGCGGCGATCCTCTCGATCGCCCTGCTGCTCGATCACCTCGGCCTCCGGGACGAGGCCGGCCGCGTCACCCGCGCGGTCGAGGCCGACATCGCCGAGCGGAACGGTTCGCGAACCACCAGCCAGACGGGCGACGCGATCATCGCGCGACTCCAGGCGTAACCTGGAATCCACGCGAGCGCCGCCCGCATCGAACGCAGGATGTGACATGACTACCACCCCCTCCGAACTCGCACCGCTCGAGTTCTCCGTGACCCGCAATCTCGCCGCGAAGTCCGCGGCAGAGCGCGAGCAGATCCTTCGGGACCCCGGCTTCGGCTCGGTGTTCACCGACCACATGGTCGATGTGTGCTGGTCGGAGCGCGGCGGCTGGCACCGCCCGCGTGTGCAGCCCTACGGCCCGATCCCTCTCGACCCGGCCGCCGCAGTACTGCACTACGGCCAGGAGATCTTCGAGGGCATCAAGGCGTACCGTCACGCCGACGGCTCGATCCACACCTTCCGGGCAGAGGACAACGCCCGGCGCCTGCAGCGCAGTGCGCAGCGCATGGCTCTGCCCGAGCTGCCCGTCGAGTACTTCATGCAGTCGCTGCGCGAGCTGATCGCCGTCGACGGGGCCTGGGTGCCGTCGGGGGAGGACCAGAGCCTGTACCTGCGACCGTTCGAGTTCGCGAAGGAGGCGTTCCTCGGTGTGCGCCCCGCCGCGAAGGTCGCCTACTACCTGATCGCGAGCCCAGCGGGCTCGTACTTCACGGGCGGCGTCAAGCCCGTGCGGATCTGGTTGAGCGAGACCTATGCCCGCGCCGGACGAGGCGGAACCGGGCAGGCCAAGACCGGCGGCAACTATGCCTCCAGCCTTCTGCCGCAGGCGGAGGCCTATGAGCAGGGTTGCGACCAGGTCGTCTTCCTCGACCAGGACGGCAACGTCGAAGAGCTTGGCGGCATGAACGTCGTCTTCGTCTTCAAGGATGGCCGCGTTGTCACCCCGCAGTCCGACAGCATCCTCGAGGGCATCACGCGCGATTCGCTGCTGCAGCTCGCCGAGGACCGTGGCCACACGATCGAGCGCCGTGCGGTCTCGCTGCAGGAGTGGCGCGATGGCGTCGCCTCGGGTGAGATCGTCGAGGTCTTCGCGTGCGGCACCGCCGCCGTGGTGACGCCGATCGGTGCGCTCGTGACCCGCGACGGTGACGAGCCGCAGCCCGCGGGCGGGCTGGCGCTGTCGCTGCGTGAGGAACTCACCGACATCCAGTACGGTCGCCGTGACGACAAGCACGGCTGGTTGGTCCGGCTCGACGCCTGATCTGATTCTTTCTCACTTCGCCGAGCCCCCGTCCTGCTGCAGGGCGGGGGCTCGGCGGGTGAAAGACGGGATGCCGCGACTAGGCTGAGAGCGTGAAGATCGCTCGTTTCAGCCACAATGACGCCATCCGCTACGGCATCGTCGATGAGCAGGAGCTCGTCGTCCTCGCCGGCGACCCGATGTTCGCGGGTTATGAGACGACGGGTGAGCGTGTTCCCCTGGCGGATGCGGCGATCCTCGCGCCCGTCATCCCGCGTTCGAAGGTCGTCTGCGTCGGCAAGAATTACCACGATCATGCGGCTGAGATGGGCGGCGTCGCGCCGGAGGAGCCGCTACTTTTCCTGAAGCCGAACACGTCGGTGATCGGTCCCGGCGACACGATCGTGCGTCCGACGATCTCGGAGCGCACCGAGCACGAGGGCGAGCTCGCCGTTGTGATCGGTCGCATCGCGAAGAATGTTTCTGCTGACAAGGCGATGGACTACGTCTTCGGCTTCACCGTCGCGAATGATGTCACGGCGCGCGACCTTCAGAAGAAGGACGGACAGTGGACCCGCGGCAAGGGATTCGACACCTTCTGCCCGCTCGGACCGGTCATCGAGACCGAGTTCGATCGCGCGGACGCCACGATCCAGACACGGGTGAACGGCGAGGTGCGCCAGAGCGCGCCGCTGAGCGACATGATCCACTCGGTCGAGGCGATCATCGAATACGCCTCGGCGGTTTTCACGCTGCTTCCGGGCGATGTGATCCTCACCGGAACACCGGCCGGTGTCGGCGCGTTCGCAGCCGGCGACACCGTCGAGGTCGAAGTCTCGGGAATCGGCATCCTGCGCAACGGCGTGCGCGACGCGCTGCCTGTCGGCTGATCGTCGCCGAATGACGACTGTCGCCGATCAGCGGACGATTCAACGCCGCACGGTCATCGTGCTGTCTATCGGCCAGGTGCTCGGCGGCATCGCGTTCGGTGCGACCGTGTCGCTCGGTGCGTTGCTGGCCGCTGACATCTCGGGTGACGATGCACTCTCCGGTCTGGCCACAGCATCCGTGACGCTCGGAGCCGCGATCTGCGCGATCCCGCTTGCGCGCTTCGCTCAACGCTTCGGCCGTCGGCCGTCGCTGACCCTCGGGAATCTGTTCGCGCTCATCGGCATCGGCATCGTGATCCTGGCCGCGGCGCTGCGGATCTTCCCCCTCCTGCTGGCCGGCATCATCCTGATCGGCGCCGGTAACGCAGGAAACCTGCAGTCCCGATTCGCGGCGACCGATATTGCTCAGCCGCAGCACCGCGGGCGTGACCTGTCGATCGTGGTGTGGGCGACGACGGTCGGTGCCGTCTCCGGCCCGTTGCTGCTCGGGCCGGGGGAGAGCCTCGGTCAGCTGGTGGGGATGCCGCCGCAGACCGGTTCGTACCTCTTCTCGCTGGTCGCCCAGCTCGCGGCTCTGGTTCTGTATCTGATTGCGCTCCGGCCCGATCCGCTTCGTGTCGCTCAGCGCCTCGTCGCCGAGAACGCAGGGGTGATGAGGGTTGTGGAACGCGTCGACCGTCCTCGAGTCGCGCGTTACGCGATGTTCTCGATCGCGGGCGCGCACATCGTGATGGTCTCGGTGATGGCGATGACACCGATCCACCTTTCGCACATGGCGCACGCCGCTCATGGCGGGCACGCGGATGCTGCGGATGTCACGGTGCTCGTCGGATTCACGATCGCCTTCCACGTGGCCGGCATGTACGCGCTTTCTCCCGTCTTCGGCATCCTCGCCGACCGGTGGGGTCGCACGCGGGTCATCGTCCTCGGCCAGATCGTGCTCGCCGCATCCCTCGCCTTCGCGTTCTTCGCCGGAGAGATCGAATGGGGCGTCGTTATCGCCCTGATCCTGCTCGGACTGGGCTGGAGCGCGTCGACCGTGGCCGGTGCGGCCCTGCTCACCGAGGCATCGGCTCCGTCGTTGCGCACGCGCCGCCAGGGTCGCAGCGACTCGCTGATGAGCTTCTGCGGTGCCGGCGGTGCGGTGCTCGCGGGCATCATCATGGCGCGCTTCGAGTACGGCGGGCTGGCGGCGATCGCCGCCGTCGTCGTGGTCGCGGCACTCGTTCTCGCCCCGCTCGGACGGATGCCGCGGGCATGACCGCCTGGGAGGGGACGGGTCGCGCCTATGCGGCGTCCTATGCGGAGCTTTGCGCCGGCACGATTGAGTCCATCGTCGAGGAGCTCGGTGCGGGTCGTGGCCGTCCGGCGCTGGATGTCGGGGCGGGGATCGGGGAACTCGCCGCACGGCTGTCCGCGCACGGGTGGTCTGCGACGGCCGCGGAGCCGGAGTCGTCGATGCGCGTGGTCGCGGGGCATCGGCATCCGCGTCTCTCCCTCGTCGACGCAGCACTGCCGGGCCTCCCGTTCGCGGATGCGTCGTTCGCAGCGGTGACGGCGAACTTCGTGCTGAACCATGTCGATGACCCGCGGCGTTCCGCTGCGGAGTTGCTGCGGGTCGCGGCGCCCGCCGGCGTCGTTGCTGCGAGTATTTGGACCCGCTCCCCGTCCTGGTTCTGGGGCGAGGTGGTCGAGGAGTCGGCGCTGCCTCGTGCAACGGGCGGACGACTGCCGCCGGAAAAGGATTTCGAACGCACAGCCGAGGGGTTCGCATCGATGCTGCGGGCCGCCGGGTGGGCCACCGTGTCCGTGACGGAAGAGGAACGGATTTGGCGCGCGTCCCCCGAGATACTATGGGCGTCCGTGGAGGGCGGTGTGGCTTCGGCGGGCGGGTTCTACCAGCTCCTCGACGGCTCGGCGCGTCTCCGTTTCCGCGCTGCGTTTGACACCGTCTCCGCTCGTTACGACGACGCCGGGACGATCGCACTCGAGCACGTGGCGGCAATCGCTGTGCAGCGGAGGAGCTCCGCGTAGGATTGAGGGGATATGGCTACTCCGCACCCCCTCACCACGACCGCGTCGGGATCCGATGTCCGCGTCCGCTTCTGCCCGTCTCCGACCGGTCTGCCGCACGTCGGCATGGTCCGCACGGCGCTGTTCAACTGGGCCTACGCCCGGCACAACGGCGGCAAGCTCGTGTTCCGCATCGAGGACACCGATGCCGCACGCGACAGCGAGGAGAGCTTCCGGCAGCTCGTCGACGCGCTCACCTGGCTGAAGATCGACTGGGACGAGGGCGTTGAGGTGGGCGGCCCGCACGCGCCGTACCGCCAGTCCGAGCGTCACGACATCTACCGCGGCGTCATCGACAAGCTCATGACGACGGGAGCTCTGTACGAGAGCTACTCGACCGCTGAGGAGATCGACGCGCGCAACGAGGCCGCCGGCCGCGCCAAGCAGCTCGGCTACGACAACTACGACCGCGATCTGACCGATGAGCAGAAGGCCGCGTTCCGGGCCGAGGGGCGTCAGCCGGCGCTGCGCCTGCGCGTGCCCGACGAGGACCTCACCTACGTCGACCTGGTCCGCGGCGAGGTCACCTTCCCCGCGGGCTCCTTCCCGGACTTCGTGGTCGTGCGCCCCAACGGCATCCCGCTGTACACGTTCGTGAACCCCGTCGACGATGCACTGATGGGCATCACCCACGTGCTGCGCGGCGAGGACCTCATGCCGTCGACGGCGCGCCAGCTCGCGCTGTACGCGGCACTGATCGAGGCCGGCGTCACGACGTTCGTGCCCCGCTTCGCGCACATGCCGCTGGTGCTGGGCGAGACCGGCAACAAGAAGCTGTCGAAGCGCGATCCGCAGGCCGACCTGTTCCTGCACCGCGAGCGCGGTTTCATCCACGAGGGTCTGCTCAACTACCTCGCGCTCCTGGGGTGGTCGCTCTCGGCCGATCAGGACGTGTTCTCCCTCGACGAGTTCATCGCGGCGTTCGACATCGAGAACGTCAACCCGAACCCGGCCCGCTTCGATCAGAAGAAGGCCGAGTCGATCAACGGCGACCACATCCGGATGCTGGGGGAGAAGGACTTCGCGGAGCGGATCCTGCCCTACCTCGCAGCAGCCGGTCTGTTCGACGAGCCCACGCACGAGCAGCTCGTGCTCGCCTTCCGTGCTGCGCCGCTGGTTCAGGAGCGCGTTCAGTTGCTCGGTGACGTGCCCGGCATGCTCGGTTTCCTGTTCGTCGATGAGGTCTCCTACGACGCGGATGCTCTGAAGGGCGTTCCCGCGAACGGCGCCGAGGTGCTGGATGCCTGTGTGGCGGCCCTCGAGCCGGTTGAGGCCTTCACGACGGAGAACATCCAGAACGCGCTCTCTGCCGCTCTCATCGAGAACCTCGAGCTGAAGCCGCGTGTGGCCTACGGCCCGCCGCGGGTTGCGATCACCGGTCGGCGCGTTTCGCCCCCGCTGTTCGAGTCGATGGAGCTGCTCGGCAAGGAAGAGTCGTTGCGCCGCCTGCGTGCGCTGTCGCAGCATCTCGCCGCGTAAGCAACCCCCTTCGCGTTCTTGTCCGTCCCGTTTATCGTGGGGCGGACAAGGCGAGGAGGATCAATGTCTGAGGACAACAACGTTCGATCGGTAGAGAGTCTCGATCTGGAGCGCTATCTCGGTCTCTGGTACGAGATCGGCCGTCTGCCGTTGCGCTATGAGGACGACGCGGCCACCAATGTGACAGCCGAATATTCGTTGAACGACGACGGCACTGTCACCGTCGACAACCGCTGTCATGATGAAGACGGCAAGCCGACCCAGGCGCTGGGTCACGCGGTTCCCGATGAGGAGCATCCGGGCCGCCTTCAGGTGACATTCCTCCCCGAGGGTCTGCGGTGGATCCCCTTCACGAAGGCCGACTACTGGGTGCTCCGCATCGATCCCGAGTATCGTCACGCGCTCGTGGGCACGCCGGATCACAAGTATCTGTGGCTGCTCAGCCGTGAGCCTCACATGGATGCCGCCCGGAAGACGGATTATCTGGCGACCGCCCAGGAGCAGGGATATGCCCTGGATTCCTGGATCGAAGCGGGGCAGTCCGGGCGTCGAGTCGAGGTCTGAGACCTCGACTCGCCCGGGAGGTGCGCCACGTTTTGGAGGGATGGCGGATGTCAGGTAAAGTTATATCTCGGTGCGGGGCGCAGTTCCCGCCCATGGGGTATGGTGTAATTGGCAACACAGCGGTTTCTGGTACCGCCATTCTTGGTTCGAGTCCAGGTACCCCAGCAGAGAAAACCCCCGGTTCATCCGGGGGTTTTGTCGTATCCGGACGTGGCGTTCCTCTCCCTCCAACCGAGGTGAGCGGAGAGACCACCCGGGCCGCGACCAGCACCGGCTCGATCACGGACGTCAGTGATGCGGCATCCATGGAGGCCCGCTTCGAGCACATGCGCTGGAACTCGGCGATCTCGACGCTTTCAGAGGACAAGCGGCGAGGAGCAGATCTGTCGGAGATGAGTGTGGTGGCCGACGCAATCGAACTGCGGGAGAAAGTCGCCGCTGCGGCAGTGATCTGTCGTGACGGGAACCCGTCCGGTGGGCGGGGGTCTCAGCGTCTGGAAGCGACGCGATGAGCGCGCCGCGCCGGCTGCCTCTGTCACGGCACATGGTCGACGGCTCGCCGGTCTACTGGGATGGTCGGCGGAAGATCACGCGGGCTCGCGAGATCGCGCGGTTGAACGCCCTCGCCATCCCTCCTGCGTGGACCGACGTCGAGATAGCGCGGACTTCCCGCTCCGCGGTGTTGGCGCGCGGTGTGGACGCAGCGGGACGGACCCAGGCGATCTACAGCCCGGCGCATTGGCGGAAGCAGGAGAAGGCGAAGTACGCCCGGGTGCTGCGGTTCGCGCAACGCCTGCCGCGGCTGCGCAAACAGGTCGACCACGATCTTCGACGGCGCCGGCTGGGAGAGGACAGGGTCATCGCCTGCATCGTCGCGCTGATCGATCAGGAGTTCTTCCGCGTCGGAGGCGCCGAATACGCCCGGAAGCACCGGCATTACGGCGTCACCACGCTCCGTCGCAAGCACATGCGGATCGCTGCGGGCACGGTGACGTTCGATTTCATCGGTAAGAACGGGAGGCGCCATATCAAGAGCGTGCGGGACCCGCGCATCGTACGCGTCGTCGAACAGCTCCAGGAGATGCCGGGATACGAGCTCTTCCGGTTCTTCGACGACGACGGGAACCTCCACGACATCGACAGCAGGCGCGTCAACGCATATGTGAAGAGACACATGGGCGAAGAGTTCTCGGCGAAGGACTTCCGCACGTGGGGCGGGACCCTGCTGACGGCATCCGCGATGCTGGCGGCTGAAAGCGGCGACGACCAGACGAATCTCCGCGATATCGTGACGGGTGTGGCGGAGCGACTGGGGAACACTCCCGCGGTCACGCAGGAGTCATATATCGATCCGCGCGTTCTCGCCGCCTTCGAGGACAGCAGCACGATTGCGCGCCTGCGGCACGCTATGAGCCGGATGACGCCGAAGGCCTATCTCAGCGTCGAGGAGCAGTGCGTGCTGCGGCTGCTTCGACAGCGCTGAGGGGGAAAGCGAAGGCCCGGCTCCGCATGATGCGGAACCGGGCCTCGAAGCTCAGATCAGAGCGAACGGATGTTCGTCGCCTGGGGGCCCTTGGGTCCCTGCTCCGTGTCGAACTCGACCTTCTGCGCTTCCTCGAGGTTGCGGTGTCCGCTGCCCTGGATCGCGCTGAAGTGCGCGAAGACATCTGCGGAGCCGTCATCGGGAGCGATGAAGCCGTAGCCCTTGTCGGAGTTGAACCATTTGACAGTGCCAGTGGCCATGCTGTGTTTCCTTCGGTGTTCGTGGATCGATCGTCGATCCGGTTCGCCGTGACGACATCGCGCCACGGCAGCTTGGGGGTTCTTCGGGGAGCGGCAATATGTGCGGCGTATCGAGCCCGGAGAAGGTGAGGTAGATGAGGGAGGAATGGAAAGCGGCCACCATGCCTCGATGGCATTCGGACCGATGAACGTCCGGAGAGCCCGGCCGTCATCGTGTAACGGGTTCAGCCTAACCGATCCGAGGGTGAATGGTTCCCTGGAGACGGCATCCGCTCATGAAACGATGGGGTCATGAGCTCTGCCAATCTCTCTCGCGAAGAGACCGCCGCGCGATCCGCGTCGGTCACCGTTCACAGCATCCGGGTCGAACTGGACCTCCGTTCGGCGCGTGACCCCGAGCGGACCGGGTTCCGCAGCACGACGACGCTCGCCTTCGATGCGACGACGGATACCACGTGGATCGACTTCATCGGTGAGGCCGTGGAATCGGTCACGGTCAACGGCGCGGCGCGCCCCGTCGACTGGGACGGAGCCCGCGTGCGCGTGTCCGGTCTCACCGCGTCGAACACCGTCGTGATCGACGCGGTGGGCGCATACAGCCGCTCGGGCGAGGGCCTGCACCGATTCGTCGACCCGGTCGATGGTGAGACCTATCTCTACACGCAGTACGAGCCCGCCGACTCGCGGCGCGTCATGGCGTGCTTCGAGCAGCCGGATATGAAGGCGTCGTACACATTCGTCGTGCACGCGCCGGCCGGATGGCACGTCCTGTCGAATCAGAGCCCTGTCGACGTCGCCCTGCTCGGAGAGGCGCAGACCGTGGAGTTCGCGCCCACGCTCCCGCTGTCGAGCTACATCACCTCCGTGGCCGCCGGTCCCTATCACCGGGTCGATGCGGAATGGACGCGCGGGGAGCAGACGATCGCGCTCGGTTTGCTCTGCCGCCCATCGCTGTCGGCGTTCCTCGAGGCCGATGACGTGATCGAGGTCACGAAGCAGGGGCTGGACTTCTTCAGCGACGCGTACGCGTTCCCCTACCCGTGGGGCAAGTACGACCAGATCTTTGTGCCCGAGTACAACCTCGGCGCGATGGAGAACCCGGGCCTGGTTACCTTCACCGAGTCGTACCTCGTGCGCGGCACCGCGACCGATGCGCAGCGGGGGAGCAGGGCGAACACGATCCTGCATGAGATGGCCCACATGTGGTTCGGCGACCTCGTGACGATGCGCTGGTGGGACGACCTGTGGCTCAAGGAGTCGTTCGCCGACTACATGGGCTCGCACGCGTCGTTCGCCGCGACCCGGTACACGGATGCGTGGGAGCGTTTCGCCGCGAATCGCAAAGCCTGGGCGTATCAGCAGGACCAGCTTCCGACGACGCATCCGATCGTCGCCGACATCGCCGACCTCGAAGCGGCGAAGCTGAACTTCGACGGCATCACCTATGCCAAGGGCGCCTCGGTGCTCAAGCAGCTCGTCGCGTTCGTCGGCGAGGAGCATTTCTTCGAGGGTGCGCGCCGCTACTTCGCAGCCCATGCCTACGGCAACACGACGCTCGACGACCTGCTCGTGCAGCTCGAGGCGGTCTCCGGGCGGGACCTGCGCGCGTGGTCTCGCGCGTGGCTCGAGACGAGCGGCATGTCGACGCTGTCTCTCGAGACAGCGCCTGACGGCGCGCGGATGCTGGTGCAGAGCGATCCGCGTCCGCACCGGTTGCGGGTCGGACTCTACGGCCTCGTCGAGGGACGACTGGTGCGCACGGATCAGGCCGAGCTCGACATCCTCGACGGCGAGACTCCGGTCGACCTCGCCGACGCGGACCTCGTGCTGCTCAACGACGACGACCTCACGTACGCGAAGGCGCGCCTCGATGCCCGTTCTGTGGATGCCGCGGAGCAGGCGCTGTCGACATTGGAGCCGCTGCCGCGTGCGCTCGTCTGGTCGTCGCTGTGGAATGCGACCCGCGATGGTGAGCTCCCGTCCGAACGCTACCTCGCGATCGTCGCGGTTCACGCGCCGGCCGAAGCCAACGTGGGTCTGCTGACCGGCGTGATCGCCAATGCCGCCTATACGATCGGCCACTACGTCCCGAGTGAAGCTCGGTCGGCGCAGCGGCGGAGATGGGTGGAGACGACCTGGGCGGCTCTGCAGGCCGCTGCTGCCGGTGGCGACACGCAGATCGCCTGGGCACGCGCCTTCGCCGCGGCATCCGCTCACGATGACTCCCGCGTCGACGACGTTCGCGGTCTTCTTGCAGGCGACGCGCCTGCGGGCCTCCCGCTGGATCCCGACCTGCGCTGGGCGCTGCTGACCGCGCTGCGCACCACCGGGCACGCGACCGGTGACGACATCAGCGCCGAGCTCGAGCGCGACGACACCGCCAGCGGCCGCACTGCCTCGCTCGCGGCGCTCTGGGCGAAGCCGACGGTCGAGTCCCGCACCGTCGGATGGCACGCGGCGTGGCAGGACCTCACCCTCACGAACGATCACCTCAGCGCGACGATGAGCGGTGTGCGCGCCGGAGGGCGCCGCGATCTCATCGCCGACCTCGACGCGGGCTACTTCGAGCGCATCCGCGACGCGTGGGCGCAGCGGAGCATCGAGATCGCGCGTCGCCTCGTCGTCGGGCTATTCCCGGCATCCGACGACCTGACGCTCGTCGACACCTGGCTGGCCGAGAACGACGATGCGCCACGATCGCTGCGCCGTCTCGTGATCGAGCAGCGCGACCACCTCGCCCGCGATCTGCGGGTGCGCGCGGCCCAGTAGGCGCGTCGCCGGGCGGCGCGCTCAGATATCGAGCGTGTCGCCCGGGTCCAGCTCGAAGAACTCGCCGCCGTTCTGCTCGGTGGCCCACTGCAGGCGTTGCCGGTGCATATTGCGACCGATCGTCGACAGGGTCATGTCGTGCGTTCCGAAGGCGCGCTTCGGTTGCACGGCGAGCACGAAGTCCATCGCGTCGCCGATCTTCAGCCACGGGGCGCCCAGGGGAGCTGCGAGCGTGTCGACCGAGACGCCCTCCGGGACCGCATAGGAATCTCCCGGGTAGTAGAGCTGCTCGTTCACGAGAACTCCGACATTCTGAACAAGTGGGAGCGATTCGTGGATGACGGCGTGATCGCCGCCGAAGAATCGCAGTGTGAACGCGCCGACCGTCACGGTATCGCCAGGGTGGACCACGGTTATGTCGTATCCCGAGGCAGCGGCGGCGACGCCAGTGGGGGCGTAGATGGGCAGCCCGGGCACCTGGCGCAGGATCCGGTCGAAGTGCTCCGGGGTCCAGTGGTCGGCGTGCTCATGCGTGATGACCAGGCCGACGACATTGCTGAGGTCTTCCAGGGGACTCGTGAAAGAGCCGGGATCGATGAGGAGGCTCTCTCCGGCCTGGTCGATGCGGAGGGCGGCATGTTCGTGCTTCGTAACGCGCATATGCAGAGTCAAGCGCGTGCCGACCTCTACGGCAACTACGGGAACGTGGCGACGTGCCCGGGAAGCAGGAACAAGGGCCTCGATTTGGCCGGAGCGAAATTCTCGTGTCATACTTTATGAGTCGCCAGCGCGGAGGAAACAAAGCGCCGAAGACAGTACTGATCTGGCCCCATCGTATAGCGGCCTAGTACGCCGCCCTCTCACGGCGGTAACGCGGGTTCGAATCCCGCTGGGGTCACCAGATCCGAAAGCCTCACCCTCGGGTGGGGCTTTCGTTGTTCGTGGGTGGATGCGGTGCCGAGGTCCCGGTGGTCACGAGCACCTGGCCGAGTGTGCGAGAATAGATACTGCTCCGGTCGCGGTCTGATCGCACCGAGCAGCGTGACTGGCCCCATCGTATAGCGGCCTAGTACGCCGCCCTCTCACGGCGGTAACGCGGGTTCGAATCCCGCTGGGGTCACGCAACAGAAAGCCCCCGGTTCCACCGGGGGTTTTCGCATTTTCGATAACACCCGATCCGTTACGGCGGA
Organism: Microbacterium sp. GXF6406; assembly: GCF_054798215.1. Lineage (NCBI taxonomy): Bacteria > Bacillati > Actinomycetota > Actinomycetes > Micrococcales > Microbacteriaceae > Microbacterium > Microbacterium sp. GXF6406. The sequence goes on from NZ_JBSJZH010000013.1 coordinate 41,104, forward strand.
GGCGCGGCGATAGGGAGAGCGAAGCAAAAGGCCGACGAGGGATTTTCCCTCGTCGGCCTTTCCGCTGCACGGATTCTCCGGATGTGTCAGCTGCAGTACGGGCGGCATCCTCGCTGCGTGACGGCGTCGACGAGCACGGTCGTGATGTCTGCCGGCTGGAGCGCCTGGTAGGCGGCGCCCTCCGTCGCCGCGGCGATCTGCTCGAGCGCGTCCTGATCAGTGTCGGGGCCGTAACCGATCGCGATGACGGGGACCGGGGTGGCCGGGTCGTAGAGCTTCTCGAGTTCCTCGAGCAGGCCGCGCAGGTCGAGTCCGTCATCATCCTCGTTGTAGCCGTCGGTGTTCAGCAGCACGAGGTTGATCTCGCCGGGGACGTAGGTCTCCTTCATGTACTTCACCGCTGCGTACACGCTGTCGTAGAGGCCCGTGCCGCCGCCGACGTAGGTGTGGAGGCTGCTCGCCGTCTCGATGGCGCGCTTCTTGTGCTCGGGATCGCCGAGCGGGCCGAAGGGGAGGACCTCCTGCCAGTCCTGGGCGCCGATGCGGCGGCTGGAGAACGCCCAGACGGCCATGGACGAATCGTCAGACAGGGAGTGGATCGCGCGTACCGCTGCCTGCTCGAACAGGGAGATGCGGGTCTGGCTGCCGTCGACAAGCTGGTTCATCGAACCGGACACGTCGCTGAGCGCGAGCATGCGCGACGGAGCGGTGAGGACGCGCCATGTGCGCAGCACCTCGGCCTGGTTCACGCTGTCCATCGGGGTGATCGCGGCTGCGTCCTCGGAGGACGCGTCGACACCGACGGCGTCGCGCAGGTCGTAGTCCGCCAGGCGATCGCCGGCGGTCTGCATCGCTGCGGAGATCGCGTCGGCGGCGGCGAGGGGGCCCGCGGATGCGCCGGCCGCAGTGACCAGTGGGATGCCGAGCGAGGGCTGGACATCGGCGGGATAGATGGCGACGAGGCCGTCGGCCTCGACGTGCTGACGCAGGGCCTGCTCCGTCGTGACGGCGATGTTTCCGGTGGTCGCCGCGATCTCGAGGGCATCCGCCGTCGTGGGCGCGCCCAGGGCGCGGCTGAGGATGAGGCCGGTGAACGTACGGGCGTCGCCGGCGACCGCGGTCTGCAGCGAGAGCAGCGCGGCCGAGCTGCTGGAGATCCTGGTCGGGTCGGGCAGCGCGGCCTTGATGTCGAGCGCGTCCGGGCGGGTCAGACTGGAGAAGCCGACATCCCGGGACCCGAGGACCTCGGCAACGTCCTCATTCGCGGCGAAGACCACCGGTGTGCTCGCGACGATGTCGCCGACGGCGAGCTCGACCGGGGTTGCGCCGGTCGTCTTCGACTGGGCGGTGACGTAGGAGGGCCACATATCGGAATCCGGAACCCAGATGTCGAACTCGGGGGCGTTGCCCTCGGCCAGGGAATCAGCGGTGACGACGCTGTCCACCTCCGTCACCGACAGAGCGGCGCAGCCATCTGCGGTCTGCGCATCGTCGACGACGGCGCGGAGCGCATCGGCGACGGACGGGTCGGCGATGATGCGCATCCCCTCGGCGATGCATGCCGAGGTCGGAGCATCATCAGCACCGTCCGCGACAGCGGATCGCTTCGTGAAGATAACACTGACGACGACGAGAAGAGCGACTGCGAGGAGGATGCTGACGATGGCCAGGAGAACAGTGTTCCTGCGGCGCCTCGTTACCAGCACGTCATCGTCGTCATCGATCATGGTTGGGGTAATACGACCCATAGGAGTCTCCTAGGAACGGCGGGTTGCACCGCGTGTGGGAGTGCGACATCGTCATCGGGAGGTACGACGTCGTACGTTTAATTCGGGTATCACAGAATTGTATGTCGGGCCCGATAAGTGGGGCAAAGTTCCGGCACGCCTGCTTAATCCGTATTTCGTCCCCGGGGCCATGACTCGGGTAACATCGAACCCGCGAGAGGGAGTATCCCAGATCTCTGCGTCCGTCATCACGAGCACCGACATCGTTGCTCCGGGCGCAGGCCGCGCGAAGCGCGGGGGAGAGACTTTCGGCCGTTTTCCGACTCCTCTCGAAAGGTGCCCCGCACCCGTGAACATTCCTGTGTGGTTCGAGATCACCGCGATGGTGGTCCTCGTCCTCGTCCTCATCGGCGATCTTCTTCTGGTCCGCCTCCGCCCGCACATCCCCTCCACCAAGGAGTCGACACTCTGGGTCGTCTTCTACGTGGGGCTCGCGCTCGTGTTCGCCGGCGTACTGTTCTTCGTGGCCGATGCGCACTTCGCGGCCGAGTTCTTGACCGGCTGGGCGCTCGAATACAGCCTCTCGATCGACAATCTCTTCGTTTTCGTGCTGATCATGGCTCAGTTCTCCGTGCCACGGCGCCTGCAGCAGCAGGTTCTGATGGTCGGCATCCTCATCGCGATCGTCCTGCGCGGCATCTTCATCCTCGCCGGCGTCGCGATCATCGAGAACTTCTCGCCCATCTTCTACCTGTTCGGCGCTTTCTTGATCTGGACGGCGATCAAGCAGGCCATGCCGGAGGGCGATGACGAGGAGCCCAAGCGGGAGAACTTCGTCGTCCGGATGCTTCGGCGCCGGATCGACATCAGCGATGAGTTCGACGGCTCGAAGCTGCGGACGGTCGTCGACGGCAAGAGGATCTGGACCCCGATGATCATGGTGTTCGTCGTGATCGGCGTCACCGACCTCATGTTCGCGATCGACTCGATCCCGGCCATCTTCAGCATCACCCAGAACAGCTTCCTCGTCTTCACCGCGAACATCTTCGCCCTGATGGGGTTGCGTCAGCTCTACTTCCTCCTCGGCGACCTTCTCGACCGCCTGCGCTACCTCCACTACGGCATCGCGGTCATCCTCGGCTTCATCGGCGTCAAGCTCGTGCTGCACGCCATGCACGTCAACGAGCTGCCGTTCATCAACGGCGGCCAGCCCATCGCCTGGGCTCCCGATGTGCCGATCTGGTTGTCCCTCACCGTGATCGTCGCGGCGATGGGCGTCGCGACCGTGGCCAGCCTGATCGCCTCTTCGCGCGACCGTCGTCGCGGACCGGATCAGCTGCACCCCAGCCCGCCCACGCACTGAGCGGTCAATCCGGTCGTCGCCGCGGTGTAAACTGACCGACATGCGGCGTGTGGTTCTTCTTCTTAGCGGCCGCGGCGAGACCTCGTACTAGGCCATCTCGTCGCGGCGTTCAGCGTGGCCGAACCGCCGAATTCTGGAGATATCGACATGACCTCAGCTGATTCCACCGTATTCGCGAGCCGTCCTCGCACCCTCGCCGAGAAGGTCTGGGATGACCATCTCGTCGTCAAGGGCGAGAACGGTGAGCCCGACCTGATCTACATCGACCTGCACCTCGTGCACGAAGTGACCAGTCCGCAGGCCTTCGACGGTCTGCGCACCGAGGATCGGCCGCTGCGCCGCCTCGACCTCACGATCGCGACGGAAGACCACAACACTCCGACGCTCGAGATCGATAAGCCCATCGCCGATCTCACGAGTCGGACGCAGATCGAAACCCTGCGGCGCAACGCCGAGGAGTTCGGCGTGCGCATCCACTCGCTCGGCGATGCCGAGCAGGGCATCGTTCATGTGGTCGGTCCGCAGCTCGGCCTGACCATGCCCGGCATCACGGTCGTGTGCGGCGACTCGCACACCTCGACCCACGGCGCATTCGGCGCGATGGCCTTCGGCATCGGCACCAGCGAGGTCGAGCACGTCATGGCCACCCAGACGCTGCCGCTGAAGCCGTTCAAGACCATGGCGATCACGGTCGACGGCGAGCTCAAGCCCGGCGTGAGCGCCAAGGACATCATCCTGGCGGTCATCGCGAAGATCGGCACCGGCGGCGGACAGGGCTACGTGCTCGAGTTCCGCGGCAGTGCGATCCGGGCCCTCTCGATGGAGGGGCGCATGACGATCTGCAACATGTCGATCGAGGCCGGCGCCCGTGCCGGCATGGTCGCCCCCGATGAGACGACCTTCGCTTACGTCAAGGACAAGCCGCACGCCCCGCAGGGGCAGGACTGGGACGACGCGGTCGCCTACTGGCGGACGCTCCCCACCGATGAGGGCGCCGTCTTCGACGCCGAGGTCTTCATCGACGCCGATGAGCTCGAGCCGTTCGTGACCTGGGGCACCAACCCCGGGCAGGGCAGCTCGCTGTCGGCGGCCGTGCCGAACCCGGCCGACTTCGAGGACCCGAACGAGCGGATCGCCGCCGAGCGGGCGCTCGAGTACATGGATCTGGTTCCCGGAACGCCGCTGAAGGAAGTGCCCGTGGATGCCGTGTTCATGGGGTCCTGCACGAACAGTCGCATCGAGGACCTGCGTGCCTTTGCATCGATCATCAAGGGACGCAAGAAGGCAGAAGGCGTGCGCGTCATGGTCGTGCCCGGTTCCGCGCGGGTGCGCCTGGAGGCCGAGGCCGAGGGCATCGACAAGATCGTCACGGAGTTCGGAGCGGAGTGGCGCTTCGCCGGATGCTCGATGTGCTTGGGCATGAACCCCGATCAATTGGCGCCGGGGGAGCGCTGCGCATCGACCTCGAACCGCAACTTCGAGGGTCGACAGGGCAAGGGCGGTCGCACGCACCTCGTGTCGCCGCTCGTCGCCGCCGCCACCGCGGTGCGCGGAACCCTCTCGAGCCCGAACGACCTCGACGTGCCCGCAGAGCTGGTTGGAGCCTGACCATGGAGAAGTTCACCACCCACACCGGGATCGCCGCTCCGCTGAAGCGCTCGAACGTCGACACGGACCAGATCATCCCCGCGGTGTTCCTCAAGCGCGTCACCAAGACGGGCTTCGATGACGCACTGTTCTACGCCTGGCGACAGGATGAGGACTTCGTGCTCAATCAGCCGGTGTTCCAGGGCGCGTCGGTCCTGGTCGCCGGTCCCGACTTCGGCACCGGATCCAGCCGGGAGCACGCCGTCTGGGCGCTGCGAGACTTCGGCTTCTCTGTCGTGCTGAGCCCGCGCTTCGCGGACATCTTCCGAGGCAACGCCGGCAAGCAGGGCCTGCTCGCGGCAACGATCTCAGAGGAAGACCTCGAACGCATCTGGGCCGAGATCGACGCGAACCCCGGTGCGCAGATCACTGTGAACCTCGAAGAGCGCACGGCCACGATCGGTGAAGTCCATGTCGAGATCGGCGTCGACGATTACACTAGGTGGCGGCTCCTCGAAGGGCTCGATGACATCGGGCTCACGCTGCGCAACGAAGACAAGATCGCTCAGTTCGAGGCGCGCCGCGAGTCGTGGCGCCCACGCACGCTCCCTGTCCGCTGACATCGAGCACACCGTGAGTCGGGGCATCCGCCCCAGCGGCCTGGGGCCGCGACTGTGAATACCGAAGCGATGCCGTGTGACGTCCGTCGCGCGTGCAGAGCCTCAGGATGGAGTCCTGTTTTGACCGGAGATGTACTGGCGATCCGTGGCGGCCGACCGTTGCGCGGGCGCGTCGATGTGATCGGCGCGAAGAACCTCGTGACCAAGGCGATGGTGGCCGCACTCCTCGGTGAAGACGCCAGCATCCTGCGCGATGTGCCGAACCTCAGCGATGTCGCTGTCGTCCGCTCTCTGCTCGAGGTTCACGGGGTCCGCGTCTCCGAGGGAGATGAGCCGGGTTCCCTCGTGCTGGATCCGAGCGATGTCGAGTCCGCCCACATGGAGGAGATCGACGCGCATGCGGGTGCATCGCGCATTCCGATCCTGTTCTGCGGACCGCTTCTGCACCGTCTCGGCGAGGCGTTCATCCCTGACCTCGGGGGCTGCCGCATCGGCGACCGTCCGATCGACTTCCACCTGGATGCGCTGCGCAAGTTCGGCGCGGTCGTCGAGAAGCTGCCCAGCGGCATCCGACTGTCCACGCAGGGCGGACGACTCCACGGTGCGAACATCCATCTGCCCTACCCGAGTGTGGGGGCGACGGAGCAGGTGCTGCTCACCGCCGTCCGCGCCGAGGGCATCACCGAGCTGCGCAACGCCGCCATCGAGCCCGAGATCATGGATCTGATCGCGCTTCTGCAGAAGATGGGCGCGATCATCTCCTACGAGCCGAACCGCGTCATCCTCATCGAGGGCGTCGAGCACCTGCGCGGCTACGACCACCGGTCGATCTTCGACCGCAACGAGGCCGCGTCCTGGGCATCGGCGGCTCTCGCGACCGACGGTGAGATCTTCGTCGGCGGTGCACGTCAGCAGGAGATGCTCACGTTCCTCAACGTGTTCCGCAAGGCCGGCGGATGGTTCGACATCCAGGAGGACGGCATCCTGTTCCGTCGCGATGGGGAGATCAAGCCCGTCGTGGTCGAGACCGATGTCCACCCCGGATTCATGACCGATTGGCAGCAGCCGCTCGTTGTCGCTCTGACTCAGGCCAACGGCCGTTCGGTGGTCCACGAGACCGTGTACGAGAACCGCATGGGATTCACGGACGCGCTCGTGAAGATGGGCGCCGACATCGTCGTGCACCCGCACGGACTCCAGGACGGGCCGCGCCGCGTGCCGCGTCGCGAGCTCGAACAGGCTGCCGTCATCACCGGACCCACGCCGCTGAGAGGTGCCGACATCGTCGTGCCCGATCTTCGCGGCGGCTACAGCCACGTGATCGCCGCGCTCACCGCGACCGGCGAGTCGAAGGTCTCCGGTGTCGACATCCTCAGCCGCGGCTACGAGAAGTTCCTCGAGAAGCTCGAGGCCGTCGGCGCCGACTTCGACGTCATCGGGTGATTCCGGTGGCTTCCCGGTCATCGGAGAGGGCACGCCCGAGTCTGTTCTGGCTTCTGGCGGTGCTCGTCGTGCCCTTCGTGTCCTTCGTCGCGAAGCTCCGCTTCCGCGGGCGCGAAAAGCTCCCGGCGACGGGCGCGTTCGTGCTCGCTCCGAACCACTACTCGGAGTTCGATCCGTTGGTCGTCGCCGTCGCCGTCTGGCGGCTGGGACGTCTACCGCGGTTCATGGCGAAGGAGAGCCTGTTCCGTGTTCCGGTTCTCGGGTGGGCGCTCACGCGCACCGGGATGGTTCCCGTCGCACGATCGTCGTCGCGCACGGCCGCAGCGCAGACGATCGCGCAGTCGCGCGCACTCGTCGAGAACGGCCGGGGCGTCATCGTCTACCCCGAGGGCACGTTGACTCGCGACCCCGATCTATGGCCCATGCGCGGCAAGTCGGGCGCTGTTCGACTGGCGATGGCCGGCGACATTCCGCTGATCCCGATGGCTCAGTGGGGTACGCAGGAGATCATGGGCCGTTACTCGAAGGGCTTGAAGCTCTGGCCTCCGCGCAAGCGTGTTCAGATCAGCATCGGAGACCCCGTCGACATCAGCGACTTGGTCGGCAAGGAGCATGATCAGGCGGCGGTCACCGAGGCCACGGAACGGCTCATGGCCGCCATCACGGCACTGCTCGAGGATCTCCGCGAGGAGAAGGCCCCGTCGAAACGCTGGAATCCTGCCGATCACGGACAGAAGGAGACGGGTCGCCTTGACTCCTAAACCGATCGCATCCGATGGGCCCCGTGTCGCAGTCATCGGCTCCGGAAGCTGGGGGACGACCTTCGGCAAGATCCTGGCCGACGGGGGCGCGCACGTCACGATGTGGGCGCGGCGCCCCGAGCAGGCGCTCGAGATCGCCGAGGCCAAGCGCAATTCGAAGTACCTCCCCGGCATCAATCTGCCGCGCAGCATGGGCGCGACGCATGAACTCTCACGTGCGCTCGACGGCGTGGACCAGGTCTACCTCTCGGTGCCCAGCCAGTCGCTGAGGGAGAACCTCAAAGCCGTGCGCCCGCTTCTCGCGGACCGGGAGATTCCCATCATCAGCTTGATGAAGGGCGTCGAGCGCTCCTCGGGCCTGCGGATGAGTCAGGTCATCGAGCAGGAGCTGCGGTGCGATCCGAATCGGATCGCCGTGGCATCCGGACCGAACCTCGCCCTTGAGATCGCCCGGGAGCAACCCACCGCCGCGGTCATCGCGTCGCCCAGTCAGGACACCGCCGATACCGCCGCGCGGGCTGCGCGCAATCGTTACTTCCGCACGTTCGTGAACACCGATGTCATCGGAACCGAGTTCGGCGGCGTGCTGAAGAACCTCATCGCGGTCGCGATCGGCATCGTCGACGGCGTCGGATACGGCGAGAACACCAAGGCGTCGATCATCACACGCGGACTCGTCGAGATGACGGACTTCGCAGTGGCGAACGGCGCGCAGCCGGAGACCCTGCAGGGTCTGGCCGGCCTCGGTGATCTCATCGCCACGTGCCAGTCGCCGCTGAGCCGCAACAACACGGCCGGGCGCCTGCTCGGGCAGGGATACAGCTATCAGGACGTCATCAAGCAGATGAACCAGACCGCGGAGGGGCTGGCATCCGTCGCCCCGATCCTGCAGCTGGCTCATGAAGCAGACGTGCACATGCCGATCGTGGAGCAGGTGAAGATGGTGCTCGACGGGAAGATGAACCCGCGCGACATCGCTCCGCATCTGACCACGGACGACGACACTCCCCAGGAGGAGAGAACCAATCATGGACAAGCAGACGGTGGCGGTGCTCTTCGGCGGGCGTTCCAGCGAGCACTCCATCAGTTCCGCAACGGCGGGCGGAGTGCTGCAGGCGATTGATCGCGATCGCTTCGATGTGATCCCGGTCGGGATCACCCGTGCGGGCGCGTTCGTCCTCGAGCAGGATGACGCGGCGAAGTTCGCGTTGAACGCCGAGAGCATGCCCGAGGTGCTCGACAACGGTTCGCGTGTGCTGTGGCCTCAGCCGGACGGCGACCGCACGCTGCGTGTGGTGCATGCCGATGGCTCGGTGACCGACCACGGCGAGATCGACGTCGTACTGCCGCTGCTGCACGGGCTGCACGGCGAGGACGGAGCCATTCAGGGCTTCTTCGACGTGCTCGAGATCCCCTATGCGGGGTGCGGGATTCTGGATTCCGCGGTCAGCCTCGACAAGCACTTCACGAAGCTCGCCCTGTCGTCGGCCGGCATTCAGGTGGCGTCCGGCATCACGGTGCGTCATCGCGAGTGGACGCAGGATGCCGCGGCTGTGCGCGCCCGGATCGCGGAGCTCGGCGACACGGTGTTCGTGAAGCCGGCCAGCGCCGGCTCGAGCGTCGGAGTCTCGAGGGTCGTCGATGGCGAGGGAATCGATGAGGCTCTGCGCATCGCCTTCGCGGAGGACCCGAAGGTGCTCGTGGAGACGAGCATCACGGGTCGGGAGATCGAGGTCGGTGTCCTCGCCGGACGCAACGGCTCTCCGGCGCGTGCATCGCTTCCCGGCGAGGTCGTGCTGACGACCCGCGATTTCTACGACTTCGAGGGCAAGTACCTCGGTGGTGATGGGGTCGAGATCGTCTGTCCGGCCGATATCGACGCATCGTTGATCGAGCGTCTGCGTGAGACGGCGCTGCGCGCTTTCGAGGCCGTCGATGGTCAGGGGCTCGCACGTGTCGATTTCTTCGTCACCCCGCAGGGCGAGCTGATCGTCAACGAGCTCAACACGATGCCCGGCTTCACGCCGATCTCCATGTTCCCGAAGTGCTGGGTCGCATCCGGCCTGAGCTATACCGACCTGATCACCGAACTCATCGAGGGCGGCCTCGGACGCTGATCAGTCGAGCAGCTGTTCGGCCGCTTCCTCGTCGATCTCGTCCGGTGTCGTGCACTCGTTCGTCGCGGGGATCGAGGTCACGGCGCCGACGATTCCGCGACTGCTGATGACATCGTTGGAGCTGACGACGCCGGTGTCGACGTACAGCTGCACGGCGGGTTCGCGGCCGTAGGTCGTCAGCCGCAGCTTCGGGGTGTCGGTGGCGTCGACGAGCCAGTCGACGCCCTCCATCGTCACGCACTGCAGTTCGCTGGTGGGCGCGGGCTTGTCGAGTCCGCAGGTCAGCAGGATCGACGAGGTCGGCGATCCCCAGGCGGCGGTGGCCTGGGCATCGGTCCAGCGGCGCTCTTGCTCGGCGACGGAGTTTACGGTCTTCAGGCTGACCATGACTTCGGCGCACAGGGGGTTGTTCGAATCGGCGGCCGGCTCGAGGTGCACGGTGCTCGAGCACCCGGCAAGCATGGCGGCCCCGAGCAGGACGACGGCGGGTGCGGCGAGACGGCGGAGCATGCTTCCAGGCTACCGTTGGGACTATGTCCATTCGCTCAACAGACTTCGACCCCTGCCTGGGCGATATCTCGGAGGGAACCGTGCTTCGCGCGATCCTCGAGCGCACGGGCGATGCCTCGTATGCGTTGCTCGGCCCGGGAGACGACGCTGCAGTCATTTCGGCTCCATCGGGCTCCGTCGTCGCGACGACGGATACGCTCGTGCACGGCCCGGACTTCCGGCTGGCCTGGTCGAACGGATTCGATCTCGGCTGGAAGTCGGCCGCGGTGAATCTCTCCGATGTGGCGGCGATGGGCGCGCGTCCGACGGCGCTGCTCGTGGCGTTGGCGGTTCCTCGGGAGACACGGCTGTCGTTCGTGGAGCGGATGGCGGAGGGCTTTCGCGCGGCGTGCGATGCGCTCGCGCCCGGTTGCGCTGTGGTCGGGGGAGACCTCACGGTCTCGGATACCCTGACGGTCGCGGTGACCGCGCTCGGTGATCTCGAGGGCCGTGCCGCGGTGACGCGCTCCGGTGCCCGTGCGGGTGATGTGGTGGCGATCGCAGGGAACATGGGTGTCTCGGCGCGGGGTCTGTCGCTGCTCTTCGAACGGTTCCGAACCGACGGTGAGCCGGTTCCGGTGGACGCAACGGTTCTGGATGCCGGCGAGCTCGGTGCCGTCGCCGCTCAGCTGCGTCCGGAGCCGCCGATCTCTCTGGGTCCGGTCGCGGCCCGTGCCGGTGCGACGGCCATGATGGACGTCTCGGACGGCCTGGTTCTGGATGCGGGGCGCATGGCGACAGCATCCGGCATCACGATCGACATCGATTCGGCGACGCTGGGGGAGAATCCGCAGCGGGCGCTCTCCGGCGGAGAGGACCATGCTCTGCTCGCGACGTTCCCGGCCGGTGCCGTTCCTGAAGGTTTCCGGGTGATCGGCGCGGTCCGCCCGCGGCGGGAGCACGGTGTGCTCTGCGACGGTGAAGCTGTGGACACCGCCGGCTGGGATCCCTATCGGGACTGGGACTCGTCGACGGGCTGAGCCCACCACATCGCCGTGTCTCCGTAGGTCTTCTCGCGGAAGATCTCGAGACCGGCGGCGGAGACATCGGGCGGTGTCGCACGGCTGCCGCGTTCGATCACGACGACGGCATCGGGTGACAGCCGTGGCGCGAGAGCGATGAGGTCGCCCGTCATGGCGTCATCGCTGAGGTCGTAGGGCGGGTCGGTGAAGACGAGGTCCCACGTGCGCTCGGCTCGCTTGAGGAACGTCTGGACGGCACTTTCGTGGACACGGGCGGATGCTTCACCCATCGCCTTCGCCACGGCATCCGCGTTCTTGCGGATGACGGATGCCGCGGGGCGCGATTTCTCGACGAGATCCAGTGACACGGCGCCGCGGCTGAGGGACTCGAGGCCCAGGGCGCCGGAGCCGGCGTACAGATCGAGCGCGCGCGCACCGGTGAGAGCATCCATCGACTCCAACGCGCCGAACAAAGACTCGCGCACACGGTCGCTCGTGGGTCGGGTGCCGCTGCCGGGCACGTCCAAGCGCACGCCGCGCGCTGCTCCTGCGATGATCCTCGTCACCTGTTCAGCCTATGGGTGTCTGTGACCTTCTCTAGACTTCAGACATGTCGTTCTCCCTCGATACCGCTCTGCCCGAGGCCATCGGCCAGGGGCCGGCGAAGAAGCTCGAGCGCGCCTTCGGCATGCAGACCCTGGGCGATCTGCTGGCGCACTACCCGCGTCGCTATGCCGACGCCGCCGAGCTCACGCCGATCCGCGAGCTGCCGATCGGCGAGACCGTGACGATCGTCGCCGAGGTGCTGTCGTCGTCGGCGCGCATGATGCGCAACCGCAACGGCGCGATGACGGACGTGATCATCGGCGATGGGCACGGGCGCGTGTCCCTGATGTTCTTCGCCAAGAACCTGGGCCAGGCCGAGTGGCGGCGCGATGAGCTGCGCCCCGGCCGTCGAGGCGTGTTCTCCGGCAAGGTGAGCGCCTTCAACGAGGTCACCCAGTTCTCTCATCCGCAGTACGAGCTCTTCGATGACGATGAGGATCGCAAGGCGCAGGTCGAGGAACGGGCCCACCGACCCATCCCCATCTACCCGGCCACGGCGACGATTGCGAGCGCGCAGCTGCGGGAGATCATCGAATCGGTGCTGACGAAGCTCGGCGATGTGCCCGACCCGTTGCCGGCCGACGTGCGCGAGGCCAACGGCCTTCTCGATGCGCGCACCGCGTTGATCCAGGTGCACCGGCCCGAGACGAAGACCGACGTCGATCCCGCGGTGCGCACCCTGCGGATGCACGAGGCGCTCGTCCTGCAGACAGCGCTCCTGCAGCAGCGCGAGGCCGTCCGCTCTCTGAACGCGACGGCGCGCCCGGCCGGCGCCGGAGGGCTGCTCGAGAGATTCGACGCGGCCTTGCCGTACACGCTGACTCCCGACCAGCAGACGGTCGGTGACCAGATCTCCGACGACCTGATCGGAACGTGGCCGATGAACCGGCTCGTGCAGGGAGAGGTCGGCTCCGGCAAGACGCTCGTCGCCCTTCGGGCCATGCTGCAGGTGGCCGAGAGCGGCGGGCAGTCGGCGCTGATCGCCCCGACCGAGGTGCTCGCGGGTCAGCACCTGCGATCGATCACGAAGATGCTGGGCCCTGACCTGTCGGCGCAGCTCATGCCGACTCTGCTCACCGGACAGATGCCGGCCGCGGAGCGGCGAAGAGCTGCGTTGCGCGTCGCGTCCGGGCAGGCGCTGATCGTCGTGGGCACGCACGCCCTGCTGGGGGAGAAGACGACATTCGCCGACCTGGGTTTCGTGGTCGTCGATGAACAGCACCGCTTCGGCGTCGAGCAGCGTGAGGCGCTCCGCGCCAAGGGATCCAGCCCTCATGCGCTCGTCCTCACCGCGACGCCGATCCCGCGCACGGTCGCCATGACGGTGTTCGGCGACCTCGATACGTCGGTGATTCGTACGATGCCCGCCGGCCGTGCCGGCATTCAATCCTTCGTCGCGCCTCTCGCGGAGCATCCCGCATGGTGGCACCGCGTGTGGGAACGGGCCTCGGAGGAGATCGCGCTCGGGCGCCAGGTCTTCGCCGTGTGCGCCGCGATCGACACGACGACGAAATCTGGCGGGCAGGAGGATGCTGCAGCGCTCCTGCCTTCCGAAGAAGGAGGAACCGGCCCGCGCTGGGGCGTCGTCCAGCTGGAGGCCGCCCTTGCGACGCATCCGACGATCGGCGGACTGCGACGCGCCGTTCTGCACGGCAAGATGCCCTCCGATGAGAAGGACGCCATCATGCAGTCCTTCGCCCGTGGCGAGATCGATGTGCTGATCGCGACGACCGTCATCGAGGTCGGCGTCGACGTGCCCAATGCCTCGACCATGATCGTTCTGGACGCCGATCGCTTCGGGGTGTCTCAGCTGCATCAGCTGCGCGGTCGCGTCGGGCGCGGCGGCGTGCCGGGGCTCTGTCTGCTCGTGACCGAGACGGAAGAGGACTCGCTCGCCCGTGAGCGTGTCGATGCCGTCGCAGCCACTCTCGACGGATTCGCGCTTGCAGAGGTCGACCTCGAGCTTCGGGGAGAGGGCGATGTTCTCGGAGCCAACCAGTCGGGCGTTCGGTCATCGTTGCGGTTGCTGCGAGTCGTCAAGGACTCGAAGCTCATCGCCCGTGCGCGCGAGCTGGCGGAGGAGATTCTTCATCACGACCCGCAGCTGGCGGAGCATCCGGATCTTCGCGATGCCATCGCCAGACGGGTGAGCGACGAGGATCGCGCCGCTCTCGCGAAGAACTGACGAGGGGTGCAATAGGCTGATTTCCATGAGCAGCCGGATCGCCGTCGTCCCGGGGTCTTTCGACCCGCCCACCCTCGGTCACCTCGACGTCATCCGTCGGGCGGCGAAGCTGTACGACGAGCTCCACGTCCTGGTCGTGCACAACCCCGGAAAAGAGGCAATGCTGCCGATCGCGCAGCGTTTGTCTCTGCTGGAGCAGTCCATCGAGGAAGACGGCATGGGCGGCAACATCGTGGTCGGATCCTGGAGCATGGGGCTTCTCGTCGACTATGCGCGCGATGTGAACGCGGGAGTGCTCGTGAAGGGCATCCGTTCGCAAATCGATGTCGCCTACGAATCGCCCATGGCGATCGTCAACCGCCATCTCGCAGACATCGAGACGGTGTTCCTGCTGCCTGACCCCGCCCACGCCATGGTGTCGAGCTCTCTCGTGCGTCAGGTCGCCGGTCTTGGCGGCGATGTCGCTCCTTTCGTGCCGCGTGCTGTGGCGGCTTTCCTCGACACTGGCGCACGCGGGCTCTGAGATACCGGCCCCGCGCTCAGGTGCGGCCGGTAGCATGAAGGTGTGAAGACCCGATTCAACGGCCCCTTCGTGGTGCCGGTCCGAGACATCGTTCGACACCCCGGTGAGATGCGTGAGCATCAGATCACGGTTCCTCTGGCTGAACGCTGGGGTGAGGGGATCGTCACTTTCGACGCCGGCACCGAGGTCGATCTCGATGTCCGTCTCGAATCTGTCCACGAGGGCATTCTCGTCTCCGGAACGGCGGATGCCGAGTACTCCGGAGTCTGCGGACGATGCCTCACGGAGATCGTCCGGCCTGTCGAAGTCGAGTTCCAGGAGCTTTTCGCGTATCCTGGTGAGGAAGAGACTGACTTCGAAGTTCAAGACAACCACGTGGATCTTGAAATTCTTGTCAGGGAAGCCGCCGTCATGGCGCTTCCTTTTCAGCCGGTGTGTCAGCCGGATTGCCTCGGACTCGATCCGGTTACAGGCGAGCGGCTGACCGAAAGCGCCGGAGTGGAGGCAGACGCTCCCATCGATCCTCGATGGAGTGCGCTCCAGCAGATCACAGACCAGGGGAGTGCGGCAGACCGTCGTGCTCCTGAGAACACAGAAGAGAGTAAGCCATGGCCGGTAACCCCCCGAAGCGCAAGGTTTCCCGTTCCAACACCCGCTCGCGTCGCGCGCAGTGGAAGGCGGCCCCGATCGCCCTCGTGAAGACGGAGGAGAACGGCAAGACCGTTTACAGCCGTCCGCACCAGGCGAAGGTCGTCACCGACTCGCAGGGCACCGAGCTGTTCCTCGAGTACAAGGGCCGCAAGGTCGCTGACGTCTGAGTCGCGGTCTCACGATCGTGACTGACGTCCCCGTCGGGACGGCATCTCTCGCAAAGAAGCTCAGGGTCGATATCGACCCTGAGCTGCTTTCGTTGGCGCTGACCCATCGTTCTTACGCTTACGAGCACGGCGGAGCCCCGCACAACGAGCGCCTGGAGTTCCTGGGCGACTCGGTGCTGGGGCAGGCCGTGACCGTGATGCTCTACACGACGCACCCCGAACTCACGGAGGGGCAGCTCGCCAAGCGGCGTGCGAGCGTGGTCTCCACGGTCGCCCTCGCTGAGGTGGCTCGAGGAATCGGGCTGGGCGAGCACCTGTTGCTCGGTCGCGGTGAGGAGCAGACCGGTGGTCGTGACAAGGACTCGATCCTTGCGGACACCATGGAAGCGGTATTCGGCGCGACGTTTCTGTCTGCCGGTCAGGACGCCGCCACCGAGCTCGTGCTGCGCCTCACCGAGCCGCTGCTCGACGACCCCGAGCGCTACGGCGCGGCGATGGATCCGAAGACGAGTCTTCAGGAACTCGCTGCGCGGCTGGGCGAGTCGGCACCGGAGTATTCGGTGACCGCTACCGGGCCCGACCATAATCGGCGTTTCACGGCGACGGTGACGGTCGGAGATTCCACGAGCTCGGGTGATGGCACGAGCAAGAAGACCGCCGAGATGGCTGCCGCGCTCACCGCGTGGCGCACCCTCAGCAGCCGTGCCTGAGCTTCCCGAAGTCGAGGTCGTTCGCGCGGGCCTTGCCCCCGCGGTGATCGGGTCGACGGTGACGGCCGTGTCCGTCCTCGATGAGCGTGCGCTCACGAGGCATGCGGCCGGTGCCGTCGACTTCGTCGCGCGCCTCGAGGGCGTGCGCATCGACGACGCTCGTCGTCGTGGGAAGTTTCTCTGGCTGCCTCTGGCCGGAGGCTCGGATGCCATGACTGCTCACCTCGGTATGAGTGGACAGATGCTGCTTCGTGTTCCGGATGCCCCGCCGGAGCGGCATGAGCGCATCCGGCTCTTCGTCGAGCATCCTTCACACGGCAGGCTTGCCGTCGTCTTCGCCGACCAGCGGACTTTCGGCTCGCTCGCGGTCGATGCTCTCGTGCCCGACGGCGACGACCTGATCCCCACGCAGGTGCAGCACATCGCCCGTGATCCGCTGGATGCCGCGTTTGACGATGCGGCCTTCGTAGCCGCGGTGCGTCGCCGGCCGAGCGCGATCAAGCGGATCATGCTCGACCAGACGGTCGTCAGCGGCATCGGCAACATCTATGCCGACGAGTCGCTGTGGGCCGCCCGCATCCATCCGGAAACGCAGGGGCGTGCGCTGTCGACGCAGGCGGTTCGCCGTATTATCGGCGAGGTTCGGCTCGTGCTCGAGAAGGCCCTCGCCGAGGGCGGGACGAGCTTCGACGCGCAGTACGTGAACGTCAATGGGCAGGCGGGTTACTTCGCGCACTCGCTGAACGCATACGGTCAGACGGGCAAGCCGTGCGCCCGCTGCGGCGGCGCGATCAGGCGCGAGGCGTTCATGAACCGCGGCTCGCACTTCTGCCCGCGGTGCCAGCGGCGACGGTGAGCACTGGCTGTCCCTCCTGCCGTTGAACGAGCGGAGCGAGTCGAAAGCTCTCGCCCAGTCAAGGACTACTCTTGATCGGATGGAGTCACGCACCGTCCGCAAAGCTGTCGCATACGTCGTTCGCAACGAGCAGCTGCTCGTCTTCACGCATGACGACTTCCCGATGGAGATCACCGGTGTGCAGGTGCCGGCGGGCTCCATCGAAGATGACGAGTCCCCGGCGGATGCTGTCGTCCGGGAGGTCGCAGAGGAGACCGGCCTCCTCGCTCGAATCGTTCGCCCTCTCGGCGTGGGGCACTATGACATGCGGCCAGCAAAGCCTGAGATTCATGAACGGCACTTCTTCCAGCTCGAGGTTCTCGACTCCGACGTGCTGTCACGGTGGACGTGGGGCGAGTCCGACCCGTCGGACGGCGGCTCGGACGTGCGCTGGACCTGCTGGTGGATGCCGATGAAAGATGCCCACGTCCTGTGCGCCGGTTTCGGCGCGCTCCTCGGGAACATCAGCGAGAGCAGGGGATAGATGCACGCAGTGCAGAGAATCAGCATCGGTATCGAGCTGCTTGAGGGCGGATATGTCGTCGGGTGGACTCCGTCGGGGGAGAGCGCTCCAGGAGTGCACATCATGTCCTACCCCGATTATGACCGCCGGCTCATGGAAGCGCTGTGGGGAGCCTCGGAACTGGTCGGAACCGACTACGGATACGCAGCCCGAGTCGACGAGGTGCGTGACCTGAGCGTCCCGGGAATGACGCGCTCGCAGTTGTCCACGTTTCTGACCTGGATCCAGCGCAGCGAGAGATTCTGCGACGGGGCGATCGATGACTTTGTCAAGGACGGTCGGGTGCTGCAGGCGCTCCGCCGAGCTGCTGAGCTGGGAACAAGCGTGGAACAAAGCGCCTAAACGGCGAAAAGTGAAGACCTAAGGCTGTGATGGATTTAGGACCCCGTGCCCCGACAGCGGACGCTTGACCCTGCCCCACAGGTCAAGGTTTAGCGTCGAGCGCGGAGGTGGTTTGATGCAGATCGGTGAACTCGCTCGGCGTTCCGGTGTGACCCTGAAAGCCGTGCGCTATTACGAGAGCCTCGGGCTCGTGCATCCGGAACGCCTGCCGAACGGGTATCGCGCCTACCGGGAGAGCGACCTGCAGGCGGTCATCGAGATCCGCGAGCTGTCTGCCGCGGGGCTCACCGCGCGTCAGACGATTCCGTTCGTGGAGTGCCTTTCGCTCGGCCACGAGCATGGCGATGACTGCCCGTCCTCTCTTGTGGTCTACCGAGACGCCATCGACGAGATCGACCGTGCCATCGCATCCCTCCAGGCCAAGAGAACTGAGCTCGTGCACCGGCTCGACACGGGCGCGTCTCGAAACTTCACGAAGGAGACGGCGATGACTGACCTGAACCGCCTGCCTGAGGGGTTGCCCGTCCCGACGGATGACGGCGCCGCCGCGCATCTTCCGGGCCCCTCGCTGCCGGCGCTGAGTCTCGAGGGGACCGACGGTCATCGCGTGGATCTCGGTGGGCTCGGCGCGGGAAGAACGGTCTTCTACGTCTATCCGCTCACGGGGCGGCCCGGGACGGATCTGCCGGACGGCTGGGAGGTGATCCCCGGTGCGCGAGGCTGCACCAGCGAGGCCTGCGACTTCCGTGACCACTTCGTTGATCTGCAGGCGGCCGGAGCGGATGCGGTGTACGGACTCTCGAGTCAGGATGTTGCGTATCAGACCCAGGTCGTGGAGCGGCTCGGACTGCCGTTCGCGATGCTCTCCGATGAGGGCTTCCAGCTCGCGGATGCTCTCGACCTCCCGACATTCGTCGCCCCCGGTGTGGGCCGGCTCTACTCACGCCTCACCCTCATCGTGCGCGCGGGGCGGATCGAACACATCTTCTACCCGATCTTCCCGCCGAACACGCACGCTCAGCAGGTGCTCACATGGCTCCGAGAGCATCCGCTGGACTCGTCTGACTTGTGAGCGCCCGCCTGGCCGTTCAGTATTCATGGATCGCGGCCACGAGGTCGGCGGGCGAGCCTCGCCATGGCTTGCCGTGGCCGGGCAGAATCCAGCCGGCGTTGACTTCCATGAGTTTGTCCAACGACGCGGATGCTTCTTCCGGATCATCCGTGAAGGGAGCGGGCTGCGGAATCTCGCTACCGGTCAGCACGTGTCGTGTGGTGAGCGCGTCGCCGACGAAAACGGCATCGACGGCGGGGACGGATATCGCGATGCTGCCGGGGGAGTGGCCGGGCATTGCGACGATGACGGGATCACCGGGAAGGTCGAGTCTCTCGCCGTCGACGACCTCGATGACATCCTGGACGTACCGGGTGCGCAGTCCGTTCTTGCGCAGCGCGTAGGCGAGGAAGCCGGCGGTGCGGAAGAAGCGCATCGGCCCCATCGCGGTCTTCGGCTTCTCTCCGGTGCGCACACGATGAGCGTCCGCGCCGTGGATGAACACGGGAACACCCTGTTCCTCGCGCAGCCGCTCGGCGAACCCGATGTGGTCGCTGTCGCCGTGGGTGAGCACGAGGCCGCGGATGTCGGAGAGCGGTCGGCCGATCAGATCGAGCTCGTGCAGCAGGTCGTTCCAATGGCCGTTCCGGACCTCGACCACCTTGCCCGCGCGTACCGTGCCTTCGCCCATCAGCATCCCGAGGCGTTCCGCCTCATATTCACGCCGGCGGCTTCGCAGGAGTCTCTGCAACGCTCGGCGGCCCCCGTACTCCTGGCGGTGACGGCATTCGTCGGGGAAGATCACGCGTTGTCAGCCGCGCGCCTGTTCACCGCCTGGGCGACGGGCTTCGTCCAGATGGAGCTCGCCGGCGCCTTCCGTCTCGGTGGCGACGTCGAGGATGCCTTCGAGTACGGGCTCCGGCATATGATCGCCAGCCTCGAAGCCGGCCGGACGGGCTGACGACCGTGGCTGGCTCAGCGCTCCTTCTTCAGACCCTGTCGCGTCGTGCCTCACCCACTATGGCGATCACGCGAGCAGATCAGCGAGCAGGGCTTCGACGCGCTGCTTGATCTCATCGCGGATCGGCCGTACCGACGCGATGCCCCGTCCGGCCGGATCCTCGAGTTCCCAGTCCTCGTAGCGCTTTCCGGGGAAGATCGGGCAGGCGTCTCCGCATCCCATCGTGATCACAGCATCCGATTCCCGCACGGCATCGATCGTGAGCACCTTCGGCTGCTCGGCGGTGATGTCGATCTCGACCTCTTGCATTGCCGCTACAGCCACCGGATTGATCCGCTCAGCGGGCATCGACCCGGCGGAACGCACCTCGACTCGGTCGCCGGCGAGCGCACGAAGCCATCCCGCGGCCATCTGGGATCGTCCCGCATTGTGAACGCAGACGAAGAGCACGGATGGCTGGGAATCTTCGGACATGAGAGCTGCTTTCGGAGCGACGGATGAAGATCAGGAAAGAAGGGTGCGCTGATCCGGGACGTGACCGAGCGTACTCGGCCCGGCACATCCGGGGCGATCCGGGGACGGCCTCCGCGATGCTTCGCAGCGTTACGCTGATCGGATGCGAGTGGAACTGCGTCTGCCCGGGCCGGCCGATGAGAGCGCATGCCGTCTGCTGCACGAGCAGCTCGCTGCCGACGAATTCGAATTCCTGCAGTTCGCGGGATCCTGGGAAGAGATCTGCGCCGGCGTCCGCCGTGAGCATGACGGCGTCGACATCGCGCCGGGTCGCGTGCCCAGCAGTTGGTTGCTCGCCATCGCGGACGGCGAGATCGTCGGGCGCGTGTCGATCCGTCATGAGCTGAACGATTTCCTGCTCCACGAGGGCGGGCACATCGGCTATGCGGTCGGCCCCGCGCATCGCCGTCGCGGGTACGCGACCGAGATCCTGCGCCTCGCGGTTTCCGACCTCGCAGCAAGGGGAGTAGGGCGTGTCCTCGTGACATGTGACGACTCGAACCAAGCATCCGCCGGCGTCATCGAGACGTGCGGCGGCGTGTTCGAGGACAGGCACGTCGCCCGCGGCGGGATTCTCAAGCGCCGTTACTGGATCGACGCGGCATCCGTCTGAGGCCGTGCCGGCCACGGCAGCCAATTCCCGGCGGGGCTCGCCTCGGCGACCGCCCGCAAAGCCGCGGCGGCAGCAGCCAGTTCCGGAGCCGTGAGATCGGATGCTGCGCTCCCGCCGCCGCTCGAACCGCTGTCGTCGAGCATCACGAGCGAGTGAGACACGGTCTGCCCCATGTCGACGACGAACCCGCCCGCGCGGCTGTAACCCACCCGTCGCCGCCGCGGCTTGCCGACCTTCTCGGTGAGACCGCCGCCTGCGATCGACAGCACCTGCTGCTCGAGCTCCTCGGCCGCAGCGTCCCACGTCTCATCGCACGCGTCGCATCCGCAGCTCGGGAACGCCTCCTCGAAGAACATGCCCGCCCGCACCCGCACACCGGGATACGCCGTGAACAGCACCGTCATCGACGCGGACGCCTCATGCCGCGGCGTGAACCGCACGGCGCGCACGACGGCATCCGCCGGGGTTGGATGCCGGAAGTCCGCGGCGACATGCGCGCCCTCCTCGACATCGACGGCATACGTCGTGACGAGGTGTGCGATCAGCGCGTCCGCCACCGCGTGCAGCGGGGCGAAGCGCTCCGGATGCTCGTCTACCGAGTAGCTGTCCTCCGGCGGTCCGTCGAGGTGCGCCCACCGATTGCCGTAGTCGATCCGCTCGCCCTGCGCGTCGAAGAAATCGTCGGGCTCGATGTGCGGGCGGATGTAGGAGGTCATGCTCCGCAGATTATCGCGGACGAGCATGTCCGTGGCTGTCGTTGTGGAATCGGGGACCGGGCCCCCCGCACCGTATTGTCCGTTTCCTCACGCCGGAGCGAAGGCCCGGGCCAGCAGGGGACGCGTGACCCGCGTGCTCAACCAGACCAGGGCGACACCGCAGATCAGAACGGCGGCGATGGTCAGCAGTGAAAGCGGCGCGATGATCAGGGCAACGCCCAGCAGGGGGAAGAGCATCGCCGCGGCGCACAGCGCGGATCCGATCGTCACCAGCAGAATCGGCGCCATGACGGCGCGCACGCGTGCCGAATCCACCGTCGCGAGCGGTACACCGAGCCGGTGCAGGCTGCGGTGCATCTCGTGCTGATCGATCAGAGCGGACGACTGGTTGACCCCGAGCGAGACCGCCACCATCAGGAACGAGGCGATCAGGGTGATGATCAGGCCGGTGCGGATGTCTGTCGCGAGCAGAAGATTTGCGTTCCCATCGGGCCCATCTGTGCTCATGTCGATGAGCGCGATTCCGGTGCCGGCGAAGACGGCCATGAAGCTCGCCATCGCGACCCCGCTCACCTGCCGCCAGGCAGCTGGCGGCGACTCGAGCACGAGACGGGCGGAGAGCAGTCGCTCGGGCTTGTCGGCACGTCGGAGACCGAGACGCGCGTGCACTGTGAGAACCCACGGGCCGATGAGGTTCAGCACACCGAGGGAGGCCCCGAACAGTCCGACGATGACGATCACCGTGAGCGCGAACCCGATGCCGCCGGGGAGCGCCCCGAGCACGGTGAATGCGACACCGATCACGACGACGGCGATGACGGCCCGAATCCAATGCACTCGAGGCGTCGTCGTGCGTGAGCGAACGCCGAGAGGCGAGATGATGATGCGTCGAAGCCCGAGGATCGCGCTCACCGCTGCGAGCGCGACGACCGCCATGACGATCAGAAGAATGACGGGCGTGCTGAGCAGCACAGCCTCGAACCCGAGCGGTTCGCCTCGGAAGGCGATGAGGCCGATCAGCGGGGTGAGCGTGAGGTAGCCGAGTACGCCCACGACGGCTCCTGCCGTCGCGACCACCGTGGATTCGACGACGGTCGCGGTCACGACGCCGGCAGGGGAGACGCCCAGAAGACGAAGGGTCGAGAGCCGTTCGTCGCGGCGTCGGGCGGAGAGCCGGGCTGCTGCCGCGCCGAGGGTGGCGAGGGGGATGAGGAGGAGCATGAGAGCGACCGAGGCCAGCGCCTGATAGAGCCCGGCATCGAGATCGGTCCATGTCCAGAACTTCTGTGCGCCCCCGATCACCGAGAGCAGCAGTGCCGTGACGACGGCGAACGACGTGAGAGGCAGCGCGAGAACTCCGCCCTGGCCGCGTTCGGGTTTGAGCAGGAGAGCCAGGACAGCGGGGTTCATGCCGACACCTCGGCGGTGACGATGCTGCCGTCGCGCATCAGAACGGTTCGCGAGCACCGGGCGGCCACGTCGGCATCGTGCGTGACGACCACGAGCGAGCGCCCCTGTCCGGTCGTGGACCAGAGCAGGGCATCCATGACCTCGTGCGAGGTCTTCGAGTCGAGCGCTCCCGTCGGCTCGTCGGCGAAGACGAGCTCGGCGCCCGTGACCTGGGCGCGGGCGATCGCGACGCGCTGCGCCTGACCGCCGGACAGTTCGCCGATGCGGTTGTCCTCCTTGCCGGCGAGTCCGAGGGATGCCATCCATCCGGCCGCGTGCTCGAGCGCTGTGCGGCGGCGGGTGCCGTTGATCATGAGAGCGAGGGCGATGTTCTCGACGGCGGTCAGCTCGGGGATCAGCAGACCCTGTTGGAACACGAACCCGAATCGTTCCCGTCGCAGTCGAGACCGCAGCGATTCTGATCCGCCGGTCACGTCGATCGGTGCGCCGTCGGTCGGGGAGAAGACCACGGAACCGGCAGCCGGGGTGACGATTCCTGCCAGCACATGCAGCAGAGTCGTTTTACCCGAGCCGGAGGCGCCCATGATCGCGAGCGATTCACCGCGGCGCACGTGCATGTCTACTCCGCCGAGCGCGCGTGTCTGGCCGTAGATCTTGGTCAGTGCGTGGGATTCGAGGACGAGATCAGTCATGATTCCAGCCTTGTCGTCCCGCTCTGCGGCGTCGTCCGTCGCAAGTCGTGTCAATGCGGCCGGGGATACATCGGAAGGATGATCCCCGGCTGCATGTCACGTCAGACGCTTCTGCCACCCGCCCGCATAGGAGGCCGGGACGAAGCCCATCGCCTCGTTGATGTCGAGCATCGCCCGGTTCTCCTCGGCGTTGAAGGTCACGACCTTCGGCGAGCGCGGTGCGATGCCCTGCCAACGCAACAGGTTCGCGCACTTCACGACCGTGCCGAGACGTCGTCCGCGATGCTCTGGCACGACGAGCGTGCCCCACTGGTGAGTGACGCCCGTGAGATCGCCGTCCGCCTTGAGCTCGTTGAAGGCGACGATCTCTCCGGTCGGGACATGCTCCACCGCGGCGACGGAGAACGTCGCGCCGCCGGAGAGGATGCGGGCGTCGCGCCGGGCGACCTTCTCGTCGTCCCATACCTCCGCTTCGGAGACGAGATCGCCGACGGGGACGTCGGTCGCCATGCGCGCGATCACGCCGCCGTATCCGCGGCGCAGCTCGGGCGGAGTCGGCAGGCTCCACTCGACGAGACGGTACTCGTCGCCGGCGTAGGCGATCGCCTCGTCGAGGCGGCGGTGCACGGCATCCATCGGCTGATCGAGCGGCAGGATGCTCGTGCGCTCGACCTGCTCGAACGTGAAACCGTTCGCCACGAGCAGTTCGCTCATCGGCGTCGATGCGACCAGACCCCACCCCGTCGCCGGGGTGATCGGCGCGTCACCGGGGGAGGCCGGATGCAGCGTCCAGGACTGCAGAACCGATCGGCCGAGTTCCCGTGCTTCGGCTTCGGCGCGGGAGAGCAGCGTCTGCCCCGTCGTCGCCATCTCCTCCGGCATCACCGAGAACTCCACCTCGGCGCGGGTCGTGCCCGCCGCGGTGTTCGTCTGGAGCACGGCGGCGCCGACGATCTCACCGTCGCGCCGGGCGACGAAGCCCCGCGAGAGCCGGTCACTCTGATCGTGCCAGGCCGGCAGCAGGCTCTCGACCGTGTCGTCGAGGTCGGCCGTGCCGACATCCGCCCTGGCCATGGCGTTGCCGATGTCGACCATCGCGCGGAACTCCGCGGCATCCGGAGCGTTCGCCGTCTTCGGCACGACGAGGCCGGTGATGATGATGTCGGTCACTTCAGTTCCTTCTTCCATGCGCCCTCGTAGGCGATGGGGGCGAATCCGAGTGTCTCGTTGATGTCGAGCATCGGACGGTTCTCCTCGGCGTTGTAGGTGAGGACCTTCGGGGAACGCGGGTACCGTGCGTGCCAGCCGAGGAGACCCGCGGTCTTGACGAGCATCCCGAGCCGATGCCCACGGTGGCCTGCGAGCACAAGGGTGTCGTGCTGATGCGAGGTGTCAGCGGGGTCGGATGCGCGAATCGCCAGCTCGTTGAAAGCGCACAGCTCGCCAGTGGCGACGTGCTGCGCCGCCGTGACCTGCACAGCGAAGCCCTTCGCCGCGTGGTGCGCCTCCAGCTCTCGCACACGTGTCGTGTCCCAGACCTCTACGGGAGTGCCGAGCTCGGCGTCCGGAACATCTGTCGACATTCGTGACTTCATCCATGCATAGCCCTCGACGAACTCATCCGGCGTCGGCAGCATCCACTGCACGACCCGATAATCCGAGGCATGCGCCTGGGCCGTCTCACGCGCTCGCCGCAGATGGGCGAGCGATGCAGCATCCGGGGACCACGCGCTGGTCCGCACGACCTGCTCGAGGCGGAATCCGCGGCGGTCGAGGAACCGGGCGGCACCGTCGCGCGGTACCGCGCCGAAACCCGTCGGGGAATGGAGCATGTCGCTTCCATCACCGTGGTGCTCGACCCAGCCCATGAGATGACGGATACCCTCGACGCGCAGCGCGCCCTCAAGCGCGGTGAGTGCCGCGGTTCCGATGCCGCGGCCGGTGCGGGCCTTCAAGATCGAGATGACGCCGAGAGCAGTATCGGCATCCCCGTCCTGCAGCATGGCCGTGGCAACGCATCCGATGGTCTCGCCGTCTTCCTCGATGCACCACTGGCGCTTCTTCGACGCGATGGAGTCGTAGAGCACGGGAAGCAGTTCCTCGGGCGAGAGAGCGTCGTCTTCGCGACCGGACGTCTCTTTGATCGTGCGGTTGCGCACCTCGGCATAGGCGCGCAGTAGTGGGGTGGGCCCCGCGTCCGCCCGGGCGGGAAGCTCGAGCGGACGCAGGACGGCGGAAGGGGTGAGGTGAATCGTCATGGTCTCTCCGATCAGCGCAGCTGACGCTGCAGGTCGTAGGTCAACAGGTGGCGCGACGTGGCCGATGCGGCTCGCTCCCGTGCCAGCTGCAGGGCGACCTGTTCACGGGTGAGGTCGCCGGTGCGCTCATCCGTGCGCGCTGCGCGAAGAAGCAACCAGAGCCCGATGCGGAGGGAGAACCGGTCGCCGATCGACAGCTTACGGCGGTCGGTCGGGACGACGACGGTCACCTCCTCGGTACACGGTGGGTGGACGGTTTTACGAAGCAGGGCTTCAGCGTTCACGAGAATGCTCGTTTCTTGAATCGATTTCTTCAGGGGAATCAGGTGCACCGGGGCGGATGCCGGGGTGCGAGCGGGCGGCTACGAGAGCGGAGACGACGCCCGAGGGGCTGGTCGACGACAGATGCGACCGGTGGGACAGCGGGGAGAGCCGGATCGAGAGGCCGTCAGAGGACGGGCGCTCAGAGAACGGTTCTACGACAGCGCGCTGAATCGGATCCCGGAACGGCGGGACACCTGATCGAGCATGCGGGTCGCGGCTGTGCCGGCGAGATGCGCAATGCGAGTGATCGTGATCATGGTGTCCTCCTTCCGTACGGGATCAGGGTTGACAAGTTAGTCCTGTGAATCCGCTGACGTCAAGCCGCCGGGCGTGTCATCGGCGTGTCGTGGTGAACCGGATGCGGCTCAGCACCGCGCGTGAGCCGCGGAACGGCGCGGAATTCCGGTAGCGTTGCGACGTGATCTCCCGTCGACGAACGGTGCCGGCATGCACCTGAAGAGTTTGACCCTCAAGGGGTTCAAGTCGTTCGCGCAGCCCACGAGCTTCGTCTTCGAGCCCGGTGTGACCTGCATCGTCGGCCCGAACGGCTCGGGTAAATCAAATGTCGTGGATGCCCTCGCCTGGGTCATGGGAGAGCAGGGGGCGAAGACCCTGCGCGGCGGCAAAATGGAAGACGTCATCTTCGCCGGTACCTCCACGCGTGGACCCCTCGGTCGCGCCGAGGTGCAGCTCACGATCGACAACAGCGACGGTGCCCTGCCGATCGAGTTCGCCGAGGTCACGATCAGCCGCACGCTGTTCCGCAACGGCTCCAGCGAATACGCCATCAACGGCTCCGGATGCCGTCTGCTCGACGTGCAGGAGCTGCTGAGCGACTCGGGCCTCGGCCGTGAGATGCACGTGATCGTCGGCCAAGGCCGTCTCGATACCGTGCTGCAGGCAACGCCGGAAGACCGGCGCGGATTCATCGAAGAAGCAGCAGGAATCCTCAAGCACCGCCGCCGCAAGGAGAAGACTCTCCGCAAGCTCAACGCGATGGAGACCAACCTCACCCGCTTGAGCGACCTCGCCGGCGAGATCCGCCGTCAACTCAAACCCCTCGGCAAGCAGGCCGAGATCGCCCGGGAGGCGCAGACCATCGCCGCGGTCGTGAGAGACGCCAAGGCACGGATCTTCGCCGACGACGTCGTCGCCCTGCGCACAGCTCTCGCCGACCACACGCGCACCGAACAGGAGCGCCACACCGAGCGCCTTGTGCTCGCCGAGCAGTCCGAGACGATCCGTGTCGGCATCGCGAAACTCGAAGCCGACCAGAACTCCGCAGCCGTCGACCAGGCCCGAAGCATCGCCCACGGGCTCGAGCAGGTGCAGGAGCGCATGCGCTCGCTCTACACGCTCGCCAACCAGCGGCTCGCCCTGCTCGGCTCCGAAGAGGACGACGCCGCAGTCACCGCCGTCACCGTGACGCAGTCCACGATCGACGAGGCCGCCGATGAGATCACGGTGATCTCATCGGGTATCGGAGATGCCCAGGATGCTGCTGCCGAGGCCAGTCGCACGGTCATGGCCGCGCGAGTCGAACTCGACGCCCTCGACGTCGACATCGCCGAGCAGAGCGCGCTGGTCTCCCAGCACGAGATGGCCCTCACTGCTCTGCGCGGCACCGCAGAGGCTGCGGCTTCTGCGCTCGCCGCGGTGCGCGGTGCTGTGCAGCGTCAGCAGAACGCGCTCGATGCGGCGCATGAGCGTCGTCGAGAAGCGGCTGAGGCGTTTGAGCAGATCGAGGGCACCCAGGCGCCGGAGGCGAGTGCGGCGGAGCACACCGAGGCCTATGAGAGCGCCCAGAGGGCGGTGACCGCTGCCGAAGCGGAACGCGAGGCGCTGCGCGAGAAGCTGCATGCCGCCGAGCGCGAAGCCGAAGCGCTCATGGCCAAGGCCGGAGCGCTGAGCAGCGCCCTGTCGCTGTCCGGCGGCGCCGCGGAGGTCGTCGAATCGGGGGCCCCCGGCGTGCGCGGCCTCGTCGGCGATGCGGTGCAGGTCACTGCCGGATTCGAAGCCGCCATCGCCGCTGTTCTCGGCCCGCTCGCCGAGGGAGTGCTCGTCGATGACGCGGAGGCGGCTTTCGCCGTGGCCCGTGATTGTGCAGCCGAGGATCGAGGCATCGTCGACTTCGTGATCGCCGATGCCTTCCGCGGGCTCTCGGAGCTGCCGAAGATCGACGGGGCGACGGCGGCGATCGATGTCGTCACCGCCCCCGATGGCATCCTCGGCATCCTCTCCCACGTGCTCATCGCCGATGACCTGGAAGCTGCGCAACGCATTCGCGCGGCGTTGAACGCGCTGCACGACGACACGGCGACCGTCGTCACCACGGACGGAGAGGTCATCACGGCGCAGACCGTGCGCACAGCATCCGGATCCGACCGCTCCAGGCTCGAGCTCACGGCCGAGCGCGATGCCGCCCAAGAACGCCTCGCCGAAGTGCGCCTCACCGTCGATGAGCTCCGTGAAGCGCGCACCGCGGCATCCGAGAAGGTCGATGACACCCGTCGCCGTGCGCAGGAGGCGCTGCGGGCGCTGCGCGAGCACGACGCGGCGCTCGCGACCCACGCCGAACACGTCAACAAGGTCACCGTGCGCCACGAATCGGCCGTTGCCGAGTGCGAACGGCTCGAAGCGGGCCTTACCCAGGCGCAAGCCGCCGTCTCGGAGGCGGAGAAGTCCGCGCAGGCGGCGCAGCAGGAACTCGCTGCGGCCGAGGCGCAACCCCGCCCCGTGCTCGACGCCTCGGCGCGCGAGGGGCTGCTCGAAGCGCTCGAGACCGCGCGCGAGGGCGAGGTTCGGGCCCGGCTCGAGATCGAGACGCTGCGCGAGCGCATCCGTGCCGCGCAGACCCGCGTCGTCGCACTCGAGCGCCAACGCGAACAGGAGCGCGAGGCCGCGGCAGAAGCAGCGCGGCGCGCCGTGATCCGCCGCGGTCAGCGAGAAGCGGCATCCGCCGTCGCCGCCGAGCTTCCGCGCATCCTTGATTCGATCGACCGCTCTGTGGCCGAAGCCCGGCTCAAGCTCGGCGAGGCCGAGAGCGCGCGCTCGGCCCAGAACGAGGAGCTCACCGCTCTGCGCGCCCAGGAGACGGCGCTACGCGAGCGCTTGGCCCGCCTTACCGAGAGCGTGCACGGCATCGAACTCCAGATCCACGAGAAGAAGCTGCATCTGACGAGCCTGCTCGAGCGCGTCTCGTCGGAACTCGCCCTCGACGAGGACATCCTCGTCGCCGAATACGGCCCGGATCAGCCAGTCCCTGTAACCGATGGTGACGACGAAGCCGCCGAGTACGACCGCAAAGCCCAGGAGCGCCGCCTCGCCGAGGCGCAGCGCAAGCTGAATCAGCTGGGGCGCGTGAACCCACTCGCCCTCGAAGAGTTCGCAGCCCTCGAACAGCGTCACGCGTTCCTCACCGAGCAGCTCGCCGACCTCACCCAGACGCGTCAGGACCTGCTCACGATCATCGCCGACCTCGACGAGCGCATGCAGACGATCTTCGCGAGCGCGTTCGAAGACACCCAGCGGGCATTCGGCGAGGTCTTCCCGCTGCTGTTCCCCGGCGGCTCCGGCAGCATCTCGCTGACCAACCCCGACGACATGCTCACAACCGGCATCGAGGTCGCGGTGCGGCCAGTGGGGAAGAAGATCGAGCGCCTGTCGCTGCTCTCCGGCGGTGAGAGATCGCTGGCCGCCGTCGCCCTGCTCGTCGCGATCTTCAAGGCGCGCCCGAGCCCGTTCTACATCCTCGACGAGGTCGAAGCCGCGCTCGACGACGCGAACCTCGGCCGCCTGCTCACCGTGTTCGAGCAGCTGCGCGAGAGCTCGCAGCTGCTCATCATCACGCACCAGAAGCGCACGATGGAGATCGCCGACGCCCTCTACGGCGTCTCTATGCGCCAGGACGGTGTCTCCGCCGTCGTCGGCCAGCGGGTCGGCGACCGCGCCTCGGCCGGCTGAAACACGTTGCGACGCGGCCGCGGCAACCGATTGGCGGCGCTGTGGCGCCTTCAGAAGGCGGCTTCTGTGAGGAACTCTTCGACGATGACAGCGAAATCGGGGTGATCCTGTGGGCGATGCCCGGTCCCGGAAATCACCCGGTGACGGGCGCCGGATGCTTCGAGCATCCGTGCGATCACCTCGTACTCCGGATTCCAGCCGCCCGTGATCACGAGTGTGGAGACGTCACGCGTTGCGTTGGCACGCACGCCGTGACCCCACGGCAGCGTGGTGAAAGCCCAGTGCTCGGCGACGGCGTGCTCCGCGGCCCAGGTCTCGGGATCGAAGGATCCACCGAACATCAGCGGCCGGAACATCATCCAAAACCCGCGCAGGTCGGTCACAGCCAGGTCCCGCGCCTCGGAAACTATGGCGATATGCCGCTCGATCGCTTCATCACCGCGGACAGCGTCATAGAGGGCGGGCTCGACCAGCACGAGTCCAGCGAGATCGATGCGTCCTGATGCGGCTGCCAGTACCGCGGGAACCGCGCCGAGCGAGTGGGCGAAGAGCACTGCCCTCGGCGGTTGGCAAGCGAGGACGATTTCATCCACTCGCTGACCCATCGGTACTGCGTTGGCGAAGCTGAGGAACGTCGCCTCGTCTCGCGAGGCTGTGGGCCAGGCATCCGGTCCGCGACGTCCGGATCCATGAACAAAGACACGATTCGAGATCACGGCGCCACTTTACAGAGAAGTCCTCGGCGAGCCATCCCGGTGTTCCAAGGCTTACTCCTCAATATGCGGCGTTAATTACCTGAGTTCCTCTTTCGAGACTTACGGTTTATCGGCTCATCGCAATCGAGGGTGTAGGTGGGGTCTGAATCCTCCGGCTTCGAGTAGCGATCTGGCAACATAGTTCGTCA
>NZ_JBSJZH010000014.1:0-68293 GCF_054798215.1 Microbacterium sp. GXF6406
TCACACGGTGACCGCGTCTACGTCGGGAACGACGTACCGGACCACCGTGCGCTACACCACTATGCGGGACTCAACTCCTTCCCCATCTCCGAGCGAGCGGACCTCAACCTCGTAGTGAACCGACGAGTTCGCCGGTACATCGGTCAATGAGACCGTCACTCCCTCTCGTAGATCGCCCTTCATCGCGACGGAGAATCCGCAGGAGTCGCTACCATCAAGACGAATCTCGCCCCAGAACAGCACCGCCCCCTCGCACAGAGTGCTCAGAAACGGCGAATTTCCTTCGATAGTTGAGACACGGAACCAAACCCCGCCGCCCCCATAGGACGGCAGCCACACCTCAGCCTTTGCCGTTCCCGGTTCGCTGCCTTCGATCACCTCACCGAGACGAATTCCGTACTCCTCCCCAGGAAGTGTGCGAATCTGCACCTCTGCGCCCTCCCGCACCGGAGTAGCCACCTCAACGGGCGCAGCCGCCGAACACGCTGCCAGCACCACGACCACCGCAGCAGCAGCGAACGCACCGAGCGTCACGCGACGCGCGACCTGAATGAGCTTGGACATAATCAGGCCTCCAGCGACACGAGAGCGGATGCCCGGAAGAACAGGCCAGCAGCCTGAATGCCGCCACCGTCGCCGGGGATCGCGTAGTTGCCGACCTCCAAGCCCTCGAAGCCCGTCGCCAGCGGCAGAATCTCCGGCTCCGTACGGGACGTTATGGAGACCGTGATCAACTCAGGCTTCTCCAGTGGGTCATCGCTCATCTTCAGCGCAGTCACAGACCACACGGGCAGATTGCTCACCCGGTCGATCTTCTGCTCACCCGTCTTGCGATCTGCGATCTTCGGCTGAAACGACAGTGCGCGGATATCTTCGGACTCGTCAATCTTGAACATGGTGTTCCTCTCGTTGAAGTGAACCAGTTTGGTTCACACCGGCAACGTATCACGCCGAACCACGCTGGTTCACATAATCGTCCCGAATCTTTGTGTTTGCAAGGTCTACCTACGTGCAACTGCGCCAACTTGGAGCACTCTGCTAACGTTGCCCACATGAGCGCCAACGAGCTTCCGCCTACATATCAACCAACACGCAACTACGTCGCCCCCGGACTGGCCGACGATCCCAGCAACCTCGCGCCATACTTCGAGCGCATCATCGCGACTGCGAGGCAAGCGATGGGCGAAGTGGTCACAGCGAAGGGCCGCACCCCGCGCGACCGCCTGGGTGATGCGTTGTCGAGCCTGGCTATCGTTAGGCGGGATGCTGAGATTGCGCAGCGCCTCACAGTCGAGGTCGCACTGTTGGGAGGCCACCTCTCACAGCGAGAATGTGCACGCGCCCTCAATGGCACCCTTGACGACCAGACAGCACCCCCCATCGGCACGATCGGGCAAGCATCCATCGGTCGGTGGGCACATGACCCGCTGACCTACGATGATCTGCCCGACTAATCGGCGCGTTCTCCGCCCCTGGCCTGTTCGCAGGTCAGGGGCTTTTTGTTGCCGCGATGCGGGAGCGCTGGCGCGAGTTCGGCCGTTCCGTGCCAAAACGCTCTACATGGACAAGAGCGGGCGCTGACGCGCCCGCGAGGGTGGTTCGGGCGCGGCGCGCGTGCGGCTTCGCCGGTCACGCCGCGCCCGAACCACCCTCGCACCGGTCACGCCGCCCCGCCTGTGGCGCTCTCGACGCCAATCCGTCCGCAAGAGCGCTGCCGCGCGCCGCAAGCGGCCCTTGCCTTCGAGATCATGCCCTCGCGAGCACGCCGACTAGGGCTGACCGCCGCAGTCGTCAACTCTTGCGCGGTAGGGTGGCCGGGTGAGTGTGACAGTTCGAATGGTGAAGTCCGGTGACGAGCGCGCATGGGCGGAGCTTTACGCGGGGTATCGAGCGTTTTATCGGCTTCCCGAGGATCCGCGCGCGGTGTCAACAACGTGGCAGTGGGTTCGCGATGGCGAGCATGGGCTGCTGGGGCTGGTGGCCGTTGATGACGCCGACCGTCCCGTCGCGCTGGCAAATCTGCGATGGTTTGCTCGTCCATCTTCGGCGACGATGGGTCTGTATCTCGACGACCTCTTCACTGCACCAACGGCGCGAGGGACTGGAGCAGCTAGCGCGCTGCTCACGTATGCGGCAGAGCGTGCAGGTGCGGGCGGGGGCAGCGTCGTGCGATGGATCACGGCTGCCGACAATACGTCGGCTCGGTCAGTGTATGACTCGCACGCAGTCGCGACGCCCTGGGTGACGTATGACATGAAGCCCATTTCCTGACGAGCGGCTCCTCACCAGGTCTCGATTGGGTACCGGCTGCCGGTGACCCTATGGTGCTCGCGCATGTTCCCGAGTGCTCCAAGCCTCCCGAGCACGCCGCGCTGCTTGCTCGGCCAGCCACTCCGCCAACCTCACATCACCATCGCTCAGCCCGCCGCCCACGTCAGCAGGCCGGTTCGCCTCCATCCATGCCGCGCGTTCTTCCCGCAGTCGTTTCCGAGTCAGGTGCGACAGCGACCACCCTTCACGCTGATCAGTCGGACGCGAAACAGTCACGACGTGACCGCCATAGCCGAGGTTGTCGTGCGCCCGTCGAGGGCAATCCGATGGGCCACCACGAGGGCAGTCCACGCAACGCACCCCGAGCCGCGCGGCCTGCCGCATCCGCTTGACGAACTCGACCCGCTCAGGCGTCGCCGTTTCGTCACGTTCCCCCGGCGTGATGTCCTTGGTCGAATACGCAAGGCACTTCGAGACGTACGAGATGATGCGTGCAGCAGCTCGCGACATGTCCGGCGTAACGTCGTCCGACTCCGTGATCCGCGCTCGAATCTCGCGATCCTGCACACCCCGCTTGCCCCACTCGACAACCTCGCCCGTTACCGGATGCGTCGCCGTCGCCATACGCGCAGCATGTCCCATCGCCTCAGCATCGACCGCAGTCCTGGCCGGCACTCGTACAACGGCATGAACGTGCAGCGCCATACGTGATTGCAACTCTCGGACGGCGTAGTACTCGGCGCCCGGGCAGAGCCGCCGCATCGCCGTAGCCGCCGACTTCCACAGCCGCCCGAGCGCCCCGTGCCACCGCACCTGATCCTCATACCGGTACGAGTCCTGGTCAATCGGCAGTCCGCGTAGGTGCACGTCGTCGTGTCCGTGAGTCTGCCCGCACTTGCAACGCTTGCCCGCGTCACGCTCCCATTTCGGCACCAGGTGCACCGAGCCGAACGAGGGAGCGGACAGGGTTATGAAGAAGTACCGATACCCGACGAGCGGATGCCCGTCTGCGTCATAGATGCCCGACCGTGCAATGCGCTGCCAATCGCCGCGATATAGACCGGCGCACGACGGACACACCGCTGTACGACGAGACTGGCACCGAATGAACCGGCCAGGCTCAACTTCGTACGGACGGGCGCAGATGTGCGAGCGGATCGCGGCGAGGACATCATCGGACGGTAGGCCAGATGTGCCCGTGGAGGTCATATCGTGCGCACCCCCGGCGCACCCCCACCGTGCAGACGACGACCGATCACCGCAGCAGATGCAACGAAATCACCGCGTGGAACCCGCTGCACAGCAGGTTCCGAGTCCTTCACACGGAAGAGGTCGTCGGTTCGAGTCCGGCATCGCCCACAGCAAAGCCCCGCACGTCTGAGACATGCGGGGCTTTTTCGTTCTCCTGTCGAATGGGTTCACTCTTCGTCGTGCTGAACCCATTCGGCGGTGTCGATCAGGCCGCGGAAGAACCGCAGGACGGCTGCGCGGTCTGCGGAGCTCAGCTGGGCGATCGCATCGAAGCGTCGAGCGTGGCTGCGTCCAACACTGGCGCGCGCCGACTGCCGCGTTTCGGCTGTCACGTGAATCGATGTGCTTCGGCGGTCATCGGGGTGGGGCGCGCGCGTCACGTGCCCGCCGGCGGCCAGCCGATCCAGGAGCTTTGTCGTCGCGGCGGCCGTCACGCCCAGGTGGGCTGCGATCGATCCGGGCGTGGAGGCCTGACCATTGCGCTCTTGTGCG
The DNA here is from genome assembly GCF_054798215.1 of Microbacterium sp. GXF6406. Taxonomy (NCBI): domain Bacteria; kingdom Bacillati; phylum Actinomycetota; class Actinomycetes; order Micrococcales; family Microbacteriaceae; genus Microbacterium; species Microbacterium sp. GXF6406. The sequence continues at coordinate 4,015 of NZ_JBSJZH010000014.1, forward strand.
ATGAGGAAGCGCAGAGCCCGCATGTCTGTGTCGCCGAGGCGCATGTAGCGGCGGGACGCCTCGCTCATGCTGCGCTCCGTGTCTCGCCACTCGTTCATCGCCTCGAGCACGGCCACTACCTCATCGACGTCCTCCGCGCTGAGGCCAGAGCGGTCGACGATCTCCCCATCGGGGTCCATGATCCGTGGGTCGAGCATCGAGAAAGCTGTCGCGTCATCACTCACATGATCATCCTAACCGGGTTGAACTTAAACTAGGTTTAATGTTTACTGAGATAAGAAATAAACGGATCTACTGAGGGAGCAAGCATGAGCGGACCAGAAGAACGCGTCATTCTCCTCGACGACGACGGGTCCCCCCTCGGCGCTGCGCTGAAGTCTGAGGTGCATGGCGAGGCCACACCCCTTCACCTCGCCTTCTCCTGCTACGTGGTCGACGCGCAGCGCGATCGCCTGCTGCTCACGCGGCGGGCTCTGACGAAGAAGACCTGGCCGGGGACGTGGACGAATACGTTCTGCGGGCACCCCGAGCCCTTCGAGCCGATCCCCGAAGCCGTCCACCGGCGGGCAGAGCAAGAGCTCGGACTGCAGATCCGCGATCTGCAGCTCGTTCTCCCGGACTTCCGCTACCGGGCCGTCGATGCATCGGGAATCGTCGAGAACGAGATCTGCCCGGTCTACGCCGCCGTCATCGATTCCGAAGTCACCCCCGATCCCGCCGAGGTCATGCAGACGCAGTGGTCGCGACCGGAGCACCTGCTCCAGGGGATCGAGTCGACGCCCTGGGCCTTCAGCCCGTGGATGGTCGACCAGATCCGCGAAATGGTTGCCCTGCCGAGCTCGTCGATGATCTCATGGGGGCTGGAGGTCGCCCGATGATGCTCACGAGCACCGACGCCCGCGTCGCCGTCGACGCCGTTCTCGACACCTTCTATGCCGAAAGGATCGCGCGAGCAGGCGCCTCGGGCAGCCAGTACGAGTTGCTGTGGCGACGCATGCGAGATGCCTCCCGCGGTGGCAAGAGGCTGCGCCCTGGCCTTGTTCTGCTCGCGCACACGGCGCTGGGCGGCAATGCGCCGGAGGATGCTCTGACCGCTGCCGCCGCGACCGAGCTGATGCACACGGCCCTCCTGTTCCATGACGACGTCCTCGACGCAGACCTCGTCCGTCGCGGCGAGCCGAACCTTCAGGGGCGCTTCGTCGCCGATGCGTTGGAGTCGGGCCTGGGCGGAGAGCACAGCCGCACCTGGGGAGACACGGCCGGCGTGCTCGGCGGAGATCTGCTCATCAGCGCGGTGCATGCCTTCGCCGCCCGGATCAACAGCCCCGCTCGTGTCGAGATCCACGAGATCCTCGATGAGAGCATGTTCGTCACCGCCGCCGGCGAACTCGCCGATGTCGGCTACGGGGTCGGAGCCATGCGCCCCGACGCGGCGGAGATCGGTCGGATGATGGCCGAAAAGACGGCCCACTACACGTTCTCCGCACCGCTGCGCATTGGCGCCGCTCTCGCCGGGGCCTCTGCCGAAGCATCCGCCGAGCTCTCCCAGATCGGTGCAGCGCTCGGATTCATCTATCAGCTGCGCGATGACGTTCTCGGCGTCTTCGGCGACCCGGACACACTGGGCAAGTCGATCGACGGCGACCTGCGCGAGGGCAAGAGAACACTGCTGATCGCCCATGCCGAGCATTCGGCCGAGTGGGCTCGGGTGAGCCATCTCTTCGGACGCCGGGGCATCGATGCGGGCGATGTGGCTCTTCTGCGCCAGGCCATCGTCGATTCCGGTGCGGCCGCGGAGATCGAGCGACTGCTGACCCACGAGGGCGACCAGGTCGCCGCTCGCATCGATGCTTCCTCCCTGCCGTTGCCGTTGCGCCAGGAACTGCGCGCGATCGCGCGTCGCTGTGCGGAGAGGGAGTCATGACCCTCACCGGTCTCGATCTCTTCACCCGTACAGCTCGATCCGCATCCGCGCAGGTGATCACGGCGTACTCGACATCCTTCGGACTCGCCAGCAGACTGCTGACTCCGAGGTCGCGCGGACAGATCGCCGATATCTACGCCCTGGTCCGCATCGCGGATGAGATCGTCGACGGGCCGGCGGCCGAAGCCGGCCTCTCCCCCGCGGAGAAGGCGGAGATGCTCGATGAGCTCGAGGCGGAGACGCTGCGGGCGATGGCCCGCGGGTTCAGCGCGAACATGGTCGTGCACGCTTTCGCCGCGACTGCACGGGAGACCGGCATCCAGAGCGACATCGTCATCCCGTTCTTCGCCTCCATGCGGATGGATCTCGATGAGGATGCCGTCTATGACGACGCCGCTTACCGTCGATACATCCACGGCTCTGCCGAGGTCGTCGGGTCCATGTGCCTGCGCGTCTTCGCTCAGGAAGGTCGCGGCATCCGCATCGACGATGGCCTCGACGAGGGCGCCCGCCGGCTCGGCGCCGCCTTCCAGAAGGTGAACTTCCTCCGCGACCTCGGCGACGACTGCGACCGACTGGGCCGGACCTATCTGCCGGCATTCGATCCGGATTCCTTCAGCGATGCCGACAAGGATGCCGTCGCCGACGAGATCGAAGAGGACCTCCGCGTCGCGCGCCTCGCCATCAGCCGCCTGCCCCGCCGGTCCCGGCGGGCGACGACCGCCGCCGCCGATCTCTTCGGACGGCTCAATACGGAGATCCGTGCGACTCCAGCCACGGAGTTGCGCACGCGCCGCGTCTCGGTTCCGACATCCGTCAAGCTTCGCATTCTCGCCCGCGCCCTATCTGGACGGAACTCTTCGTGACCCCCGCACCCTCCGCGCCCCAGCGCATCGTCGTCATCGGCGGCGGTATCTCCGGTCTCGCCACAGCAGCACTGCTCGCAGCCGACGGTCACTCCGTCTCGCTCATCGAGTCGCGCGACGAGCTCGGCGGACGAGCCGGCCGCTACCAGCGCGACGGCTTCACCTTCGACACCGGTCCGTCGTGGTATCTCATGCCCGAGGTGTTCGACCACTTCTTCCGCATGCTCGGCTCCTCCTCCGAGCAGGAGCTCGATCTGGTGCGCCTCGACCCGGGGTACCGGGTCTACTTCGAAGGGGATGCTGAGCGATTCGACCTGCCCGCAGAAGGTGCGCGCGAGGCGATCATCGATCTCGATCCCGCATCCCGCGAGGGACTCACCCGCTACTTCGACTCGGCCGCCGAGACGTACGACATCGCCACGAAGCAGTTCCTGTACACGAACTTCTCCTCGCTCACCGGGCTCGTCGATGCGGATACGGTGAAGCGCCTCCCGCGTCTCCTGCGTCTGCTGGCACAGCCGCTCGACCGTTTCATCGCCGCGCATTCACCCTCCAAGCGCGTTCAGCAGGTGCTCGGATACCTGTCGGTGTTCCTCGGCACATCACCGGCCGCTGCACCGAGCATGTACCACCTCATGAGCCATCTCGACGTGGATCAGGGCGTCCTGTATCCGCAGGGCGGGTTCTCGACCGTGATATTCGCGATCGAACGGCTCGCACGCGCGCATGGCGTTGAGATCCTCACCGGCACGCGCGCGACGCGGATCACGGTGGAGAACAATCGCGCGACGGGCGTCGACGCGGTTCGCGACGGGGCATCCGTGCATTTCGATGCGGATGTCGTCGTCTCCACCGCGGATCTCGACATCACGGAGAACACGCTGCTCGACAAGCCCGAGCACCGCAGCACATCGACCCGCTGGTGGAAGAAGAGAAACCCCGGCCCCGGTGCGGTCCTCGCACTTCTCGGCGTCGAGGGAGAACTCCCCCAGCTCGCCCACCACACGCTGCTGTTCGCCGACCGCTGGGAAGAGGGCTTCGACGCGATCTATGGGGACGAGCCGCACATCCCCGACCCGGCCTCGCTGTACATCTGCCGTCCGAGCGCGACGGATGACACGGTCGCCCCGGTCGGGCACGAGAACCTGTTCGTGCTCGTGCCCGTCCCGGCTGACCCGGGCATCGGTTCGGGTGGCGACGATGGAGCGGGGCACGAGCGGGTCGAGCGCACGGTCGACGCGGCGATCGCGCAGATCTCCGAGTGGGCCGGAATCCCCGACCTCGCGGATCGGATCGTCGTCCGCCACTCGATCGGACCGGCCGACTTCGAGCGCGAGTACGGCTCTTGGCGGGGCGGCGCGATCGGTCCCGCGCACACCCTTCAACAGAGCGCGTTCTTCCGAGGCAGCACACGCTCTCGCAAGGTCGACGGGCTCTTGTACGCCGGGGCGACCACGGTGCCCGGTGTGGGGCTGCCGATGTGCCTGATCAGCGCCGAACTGGTGCTCAAGCGCATGCGCGACGATCAGAGCGCAGGCCCCACGGAGACAGCGGCGTGACCTACGGATATCTCCTCGCGCTGCTCGTGAGCTTCGGCTGCGTCGTCGCGGTCGATATTCGCTTCCGTCTCTTCCTCGGGCGGTCGCTCCCCTCGGCGCTTCTCGTGCTCGGGGTGGGGCTGGCCTTCTTCCTCGCCTGGGATGCCGCGGGAATCGGCCTGTCGATCTTCGCCCGCGGTGACAGCCCTTTCCTGCTGGGCATCATGCTCGCCCCGGAACTCCCGCTCGAGGAGCCGATCTTCCTGCTGTTCCTCTGCGAGGTGACGATGGTGCTCGTGCTGGGAACTCAGCGTCTGCTCGAGAGCCGACGCGCGAGCGGGCACGGCGAGGCGGAGCGATGACCTATCTGCTTCTTGCCGGCATCTTCCTCGCGATAGCCGGGGTCAGCGCGCTCATCCTGCGCGCACGCACCCGGCACCCGCGCCGAGCGGGCGTGCGGCTGCCTGCTCTTCTCCTCGGAGGGGCAGCCCTCCTCATCCTCACGGCGGTCTTCGACACCGTCATGATCGCCGTCGGGCTGTTCACGTACGCCGATGAGCACATCATCGGTCTGCGGATCGGACTCGCTCCACTCGAAGACTTCGCCTACCCCCTCGCCGCCCTGATCCTTCTGCCCGCACTGTGGGCTTTCCTCCGGAGCCGTCATGATCACTGATCTCATCGCCGCATCCCGCCCCATCAGCTGGATCAACACCGCTTTCCCGTTCGCAGCCGCCTATCTGCTGGTATCGGGAGAGGTCGACCTGACGCTGGTGATCGGAACCGTCTTCTTCCTGATCCCCTACAACCTGGCGATGTACGGCATCAACGATGTCTTCGACTACGCCTCGGATTTGAAGAATCCACGTAAGGGCGGTGTCGAGGGCGCACTTCTCGACCCACGCCGCCACCGCGGAGTGCTCATCGCGGCGGGGCTGTCGTGCCTGCCGTTCCTCATGTATCTCGTGATCGTGGGCGACCCGGTCTCGTGGCTCGTCCTCGCGATCAGCATGTTCGCCGTCTACGCCTACTCGGCGCCGCCGTTCCGCTTCAAGGAGATCCCGTTCCTCGACTCGATCACCTCGAGCACGCACTTCGTGAGCCCGGCGCTGTTCGGGCTCCTGCTCGCCGGCGGCACTCCGGATGCCGGATCGATCACGATCCTCGTGGCCTTCTTCCTCTGGGGCATGGCCAGCCACGCCTTCGGAGCCGTGCAGGACGTGGTCCCCGACCGCGACGGAGGCATCGCCTCGATAGCCACCGTGCTGGGCGCCGCCTGGACCGTCCGCGTCGCCCAGCTGTTCTGGACCGCGGCAGGAGTCCTGATGCTGACGACCGGGCCGCCCGCGGCATGGGCCGCTGTGCTCGCGATCCCCTACCTGATCGCCGCCGGCCCGTTCTGGCGCGTCGACGACGCCGATTCCGCAACCGCGAACCGCGGCTGGAAGCACTTCCTCTGGATCAACTACGCGTGCGGCTTCGTCGTCACGATGCTCCTCATCATCACCGCGATCACCTCCGCGTAATGAACCGTCCCTCGACCTCGGAGATCCCGATGAACGACACCACTGCTGTCCCCCATGCCTCACCCGCGACGGTCTGCGGCGCGCCATTCGCGGCGCAGCCCCAGCCGTACGATGCAATCCTCCTGGCCGGTTTCGGCGGCCCCGAAGGGCAGAATGACGTGATCCCGTTCTTGCGCAACGTCACGCGCGGCCGCGGCATCCCGGATGAACGCCTCGAAGAGGTCGCGCACCACTACCGCCACTTCGGCGGCGTCAGCCCGATCAACGCGCAGAACCGCCTCCTGAAAGCGGCGCTCGAGGCGGAGATCGCGCACCGCGGCCTGACCCTGCCGGTCTACTGGGGCAACCGCAACTGGGCTCCCTATCTCGACGAGTCGGTTCGCGAGGCAGCCGGCAACGGACACACGCGCCTGCTCGGTCTTGCGACCAGTGCATACAGCTCGTTCTCGAGCTGCCGTCAGTATCGGGAGGACTTCGCGCGCGTCCTCGAAGAGACCGAGCTCGTCGGTACCGTGACGATCGACAAGATCCGCCAGTTCTTCGATCACCCGGGCTTCATCGATTCCTTCGTCGCGTCGATCGTCGACGAGCTGGGACGTTTCCTCGACGATGGCATCGTCGCCCAGGCCCTCCGGGTGCTGTTCACCACGCACTCGATCCCGACCGCCGACGCTCAGCGCTCCGGCCCCCGCGATCAGGACTTCGGCTCCGGCGGAGCTTATGAGGCCCAGCACCGCGCCGTGGCCGCAGCCGTGATGGAGCGCGCAGCCTCCCAGGACTCACGTCTGGCGGATGTCGCCTGGGAGCTGGTGTACCAGTCTCGCTCCGGCCCGGCCTCGCAGCCCTGGCTCGAGCCCGACATCTGCGACCGGATCTCCGAGCTGCCCGCCGAAGGGATTTCGGCGCTCGCCATCTCCCCCATCGGGTTCGTCAGCGACCACATGGAGGTGATGTGGGATCTCGACAACGAGGCGCTCGAAGCCGCTGAGGAAGCCGGTCTTCGCGCGGCGCGCACGGCCACGCCGGGGGCCGATCCGATCTTCGTGCGCGGTCTCGTGGACCTGATCGAGGAGCGGATCGCGGCGGTCGCCCCCGCCGATCGCATCACCGGCACGTCGCTGGGCCCGTGGTTCGATGTGTGCCGCCCCGGATGCTGTGAGAACGTGCGCGCCGGGTTCAAACCGGCTGCGGCGGGCGTCGCACCGTGACAGCCCCGGTGCTGGTGTGGTTCCGCGATGACCTGCGTATCGCGGACCACCCGGCATTGCACACGGCCGCCGCCACCGGCGCGCCGATCATCGGGATCTATGTTCTCGACGAGGGATCCGCCGGCGTTCGCGCGCTCGGCGGCGCCGCGCGATGGTGGCTGCATCATTCGCTCACCTCGCTGGGTGAGCGACTCGCCGAGCGCGGCGTGCGCCTCGTCCTGCGGCGGGGGCCTGCGGTCCGCGTGATCCGGCAGCTCGTGACGGAGACCGGGGCGCGCGGCATCCACTGGAATAGGCGCTACGGCAAGCCGGAGCGCGATATTGATGCGGAGCTCAAGAGCGGCCTCCGCGACGAGGGTGTCGACGCGCACTCTCACGCCGGAAATCTCCTCCACGAACCATGGACCGCGCAGACCGGGGCCGGGACGCACTATTCGGTCTTCACCCCCTTCTGGCGTGCCTGTCAGGCTCTCCCCGCTCCGCGGCTGCCGTTGCCCGAACCGCCCCGAATGACGCCGGCCGCGGTCGACATCGCCTCCGATGCGCTCACCGACTGGGAACTTCTGCCGACAGCGCCGGACTGGGCCGCGGGGCTCCGCACCGCCTGGACACCCGGCGAGCCCTCAGCGGTCGCACGCCTGCACGAATTCCTCGAGGATGACCTCTCCGACTATGACCGGGCTCGTGATGAGCCGGCATCGGGCGCGACGTCGATGATCTCACCCCGCCTGCGCTGGGGCGAGATCAGCCCCCATACGGCCTGGCACGCCGCAGTCGAGGTAGGCGGTTCCGCCCGGTTCCTCGCAGAGCTCGGCTGGCGGGAGTTCGCCTGGCACACGCTCTTCCACTTCCCCGCCCTCGCCGACGATAATCTTCGTCCCGAATTCGACGCGTTCCCCTGGCCGCCCCTCGACCCCGACATGCTCGTCTCCTGGCAGCGCGGCGAGACGGGCATCCCGCTCGTCGACGCCGGCATGCGGGAGCTCTGGGAGACCGGGCACATGCACAACCGTGTGCGCATGGTGACGGCATCCTTCCTCATCAAGAACCTGCTCATCGACTGGCGGATCGGGGAGGAATGGTTCTGGGACACGCTCGTCGACGCGGATGCCGCCAGCAACCCGTTCAACTGGCAGTGGGTCGCCGGATCCGGAGCCGATGCGGCACCCTACTTCCGCGTCTTCAACCCGATCCTGCAGGCCGAGAAATTCGACCCGCACGGCGAGTACATCCGCCGGTGGGGCGGGGCGACGAGCAGAGAGCCCATCGTCGATCTGCGTGCGACGCGTCAGGCGGCGCTCAACGCCTATGAAGCGGTCAAGAGCTCTCAGCGTCCGGCGCGCTGAGGTCCTGTCCCGCGTCCGCTTCCGGCATCCCCGGCCCGGGGCCGGGACGCACGGTCGCATCGTTCCGGATATCCACGCGGGTCGCCGTGCCGCTCCTCGTCACCTCGATGCGCGGGGCGGCGTCCGCCTCGGTCGCCGCCGGAGCGGCCGTGAGCTGATCGCGCCGCTTCTCCTCGGGTGTCTGCTCGGTGCTCGTCATCGTGTCCTCCTCAGTGAGGGTGCCCACGATAGTGTTCAGCGCTCGCACCTCCGATGGGCTTGACATCCGTTCCGCGGGGCGGCCTCAGATCTGGACGCGCCACCCGTGCCGATCGGCGAGAGCCTGGGCGATGTACATGAAGCGATGCCGATCCAGCGGTGACGCCTCACGACGGATCCCCTGATGGTGGATGCTGTAGAGCTTGTCCATCTCGATCCAGGAGTCGCGCTTGTGGTTGTCCCAGGTTCCCGGTCCGAGCAGCATGAGGTTCTGGGCACCGGGACGCGCCTTCGTCGTGAGCTTCAACGCATAGACGCGCAGCGTGTCATGGCGGGCGATGACGAGCATCGGGCGGTCCTTGCCCTGCTCGGGATCCTCGGCGTACGGCACCCAGGCCCAGACGATCTCACCCGTATCGGGGATGCCGTTGAGGCGCTGCGGCGCGTATGTGATGAGCACGTCGCGCGAGGCGGGGTCGGTGACCTCCCATGCGCGGGTGATGAGTTCCTGCAGCTCGATGCGGCGCTGCAGCGGGCTTTTGATCCCGAGCCTGCGACGCACCCATGAGATGAGTCCCATCAGGCGGTGCGCGCCCATCCGTAGCGGGCGATGAGCGCGGAGGCGACGCGGTCGTAGCGTCCGCGGTCGAGGATCGCCGCCTCGCGCCGCATACCCCGATCGTGCACGCTGTAGAGCTGCTCGATGTCGACCCAGGACTCGCGCCCCTGGGAATCCCACGCACCACTGCCGATCGAGAGGTAGTCGCGGTCGCGCTCATGCGCCTTGCTCGTCATGCGGACCGCGTAGACCCGATCCGAGGACTGACGGCCGATGACGAGCACCGGGCGGTCCTTGCCGCGCCCATCGTTCTCCTCATACGGCACCCAGGTCCAGATGACCTCTCCGGAGTCCGGAGCACCGTCCTTCTCGGGTGCGTAGTCGACCAGGAGATCCGTGATGCGCTCGGGGTCGATCCGCACGGTGTCGCTCCCCCGCGCGCGCCCGGCTTCCACCGTGGGAGCGGCGGATGGGGCATCCACCCGCAGGGTTGCACGAGGACGTCCCGCCTTCGTCGTTGAAGGTCGGGACGTCCGGTTGGTCAGGGTGTCGATGGCGAGGCCGAGGAGTCGGCCGAGAATGCTCTGAGAAGAACTCACCTCGACACCCTATCGATCTCAGGCGTCGACCAGTGCGTACCCCTCCTCGCCGTGGACGACCACGTCGACGCCGGCGATCTCGTCCTCATTCGTGATCCGGAACCCGATGGTCTTCTGGATCGCCGTGCCGATGACGAAGGCCACGACGAAGGAGTAGAGCAGAACACCGAGGGCTGCGAGCACCTGGACCACCAGCAGGCGTGCGTCTCCGCCGACGAAGAGACCCTGGTCCATGGCGAAGAATCCGAGGTAGACGGTGCCCAGGAGTCCACCGACGAGGTGGATGCCGACGACATCGAGCGAGTCGTCGAAGCCGAGGCGGAACTTCAGCTCGACGGCCAGCGCGCAGGCGATGCCGGACAGCGCGCCCAGCAGCAGGGACCATCCCGGGGTCAGGTTGGCGCAGGCGGGCGTGATGGCGACGAGACCGGCCACGGCACCGGATGCGGCGCCGACCGAGGTCGGCTTGCCGTCCTTGATGCGCTCCACGAGGATCCAGCCGAGGATCGCGGCGGCGGTGGCCCCGAGCGTGTTGAGGCCGATGAGTCCGACGCCGCCCATGTCCTCGGCGTTCCACTCGGCGCCGGCGTTGAAGCCGAACCAGCCGAACCACAGCAGTGCTGCACCCAGCAGGGTCAGCGGCACGTTGTGCGGCTTGAGGATGCCCTTCTGGAAGCCCACTCGCTTGCCGAGCACCAGAGCCAGGGCCAGCGCCGCCGCGCCGGCGGTGATGTGCACGGCGGTACCGCCGGCGTAGTCGATCACTTCGATGCCGCTGTCGGCGCCGAAGAGGGTCGTGCCGAGCTCCATGACCCAGCCGCCGCCCCACACCCATGCGGAGATCGGGAAGTATCCGACCGTGGCGAACACGCCCGCGAAGATCAACCAGCTGCCGAACTTCGCTCGATCGGCGATGGCACCCGAGATCAGCGCGACCGTGATGATCGCGAAGGTCGCGCCGTATGCAACGCCGAGGAGTGCGACGTTCGAGCCCTCACCCGTGGCGAGGCCGCTCAGGCCGAAGTCCGCGAACGGGTTGCCCGCGAACTGTCCGGGCCTCTCGACGGCGCTCATCGAGAAGCCGAAGAGGATCCACAGCACGGCGACGAGGCCGATCGAGCCGAAGCTCATCATCATCATGCTGACGACGCTCTTCGCCTTGACGAGCCCGCCGTAGAAGAAGGCGACACCGGGGGTCATGAGCAGGACCAGCGCCGTAGCGGTGATCCCCCATGAGATGTTTCCGGGAGAATCCATGCGTAAACCTCACATTCGAAGTGATCGAGGGCTTCAGTATGTTGAGCCCCGATTACCGGAATGCGCGCGCGATGTTTCTCCTGCGTTACAGGAGGCGTCGTGATGTGAACATCGCGTTACGGCGCCGCGGGATCCTCGATGGAGTGGGTGAGAGCGTTGAGGCGCGAGATCGCCCGCAGATACTTCTTGCGGTATCCGCCACCGAGCATCTCCTCGGAGAAGACCTGGTCCAGGCTCACGCCCGTCGCCGCGATCGGGATCTGCGCGTCGTACACACGGTCGATGAAGGCGACGAACCGGAGGGCCTCGGACTGGTCGGTGAGCTGGTCGACATCGCGCAGGCCGACGAGAGAGAGCCCGTCGATCAGACGGATGTACCGCGACGGGTGCACCGTGGCGAGATGGCGGATGACGTCGGCGAAGAGATCATCGGATGCCGTCGGGCCGGCGGCGGCGATGCGCGCCGCGTATGCTGCGTCGTCGTGGACGATCGCCTGACCGTCGAGGGCTCGCTGACGGAAGTCGACGCCGTCGATGCGCAACGTCTGGAAGCTGTCGGACATCGCGTGGATCTCACGCAGGAAGTCCTGAGCGGCGAACCGCCCCTCGCCGAGGGCGTTCGGCGGCGTGTTTGATGTCGCGGCGAGGCGCGTGCCGGTGCCGACGAGCTCCCCCAGCAGACGGGTCATGACCATCGTGTCGCCGGGATCGTCGAGCTCGAACTCGTCGATGCACAGCAGATCCGCGCCGCGGAGCAGCTCGACGGTGTTCTTGTATCCGAGAGCGCCCACCAGCGCCGTGTACTCGATGAAGGAACCGAAGTACTTCCGCCGTGCCGGCATCGCGTGGTAGATCGAGGCGAGCAGGTGCGTCTTGCCGACGCCGAATCCGCCGTCGAGGTAGACGCCCGGTTTCATCTCGGGCTCTTTCTTCGCCCGGCTGAAGAATCCGCCGCGCTTGACAGCGACGGATTTGCCCGCGAAGCGCTGGAGGAGATCCTTGGCCTCGGACTGGGACGGGTAGGCGTCATCCGAGCGGTAGCTGTCGAAGGTCGCCGTGTCGAACTGCGGCGGCGGGACCAGGCTCGCCAGCATTTCGGGACCGGTGACGACCGGCTGGCGATCGGTGAGGTGCACAGCGTTCGGGTTCATCGTGTCGGTCATGCGTTTCCTGTGTCGAAGTCTGACAGAACGATGCCGGACGCGCCGAACAGCTCTATCGTCGAAGGGGACGGATCAAGACTACGCCGTCGCGCCAGCACTAGAGCCTTCGCTCGCACACACCTCGAGGAGCGCCCCGTGACCATCGACTTCGATTCTTCCGTCGACAAGTTCTCCGAGTACGCCGAACCCGGCCGGCTCGTCAGCACCGAATGGTTGGCGACGCGTCTCGAGGAGCCCGGACTCGTCGTCGTCGAATCCGATGAGGACGTGCTGCTTTACGAGACCGGGCACATCCCCGGCGCGGTCAAGGTCGACTGGCACACCGAGTTGAACGACCCGGTGGTCCGCGATTACCTCGATGGCGAGGGATTCGCCCGGCTCATGAGCCGCAAGGGCATCGCCCGCGAAGACACCATCGTGATCTACGGCGACAAGAACAACTGGTGGGCTGCATACGCGCTCTGGGTCTTCTCCCTGTTCGGGCATGAGGACGTGCGCCTGCTCGACGGCGGCCGGGACCGCTGGATCGCCGAGGGGCGCGGGACGACCACCAACGCGACCGTGCGCCCGGCGACGGAGTACCCGATCGTCGAGCGTGATGACACGATTCTGCGTGCTTACAAGGACGACGTGCTGGCGCATCTCGGAAACCCGCTCATCGACGTTCGGTCCCCCGAGGAGTACAACGGCACCCGCACCACCGCTCCCGCCTACCCCGAGGAGGGCTCGCTGCGCGCCGGACACATCCCGACGGCGCAGAGCATTCCGTGGGGTCGTGCCGTCGCGGAGGACGGCGGCTTCCGTTCGCGCGCCGAGCTCGATGAGATCTACCGGGCCGGTGCGGGGCTTCAGGATGGCGATGACATCGTGGCCTACTGCCGTATCGGCGAACGCTCGAGCCACACCTGGTTCGTGCTGAAGCACCTGCTCGGGTTCGACAAGGTCCGCAACTACGACGGATCCTGGACCGAATGGGGCAGCGCCGTGCGCGTGCCGATCGTCACCGGCGACGAGCCGGGCACGCTGTGACCGTGTGAGAATGACGGGGTGAGCACGACGAACGTCCCCGATGCCCTGGCCTCGATCCGCGAGGATTTCCTTGAGCTGCCCGAAGCGGAGCGGCTCCAGCTGCTGCTGGAGTTCTCCAACGGGCTCCCACCGGTATCCGACGAGGTCGCCGCTCACCCCGAGATGACGGAGCGGGTGGCAGAATGCCAATCCCCCGTCTACATCTACGTCGAGATCGTCGACGACGCGGTCACCATGCACGCCACCGCGCCGCCGGAGGCGCCGACGACGCGCGGGTTCGCCAGCATCCTGGCGCAGGGCGTCCAGGGGCTCAGCCCCGACGAGGTCCTCGCGATCCCGGACGACTACCCTCAGTCGATCGGGCTCACGCGTGCCGTCTCGCCGCTGCGCATCGCCGGTATGACCGGCATGCTCATGCGGGTCAAGCGTCAGGTCGCACTGAAGCGCTGAACCCGTTCTCGACCAGCCACGCGTCGATCGCCGACGTCCAGCCTGTCTGATCGTAATTCCACAGCTTCGTGTGACGCGCGCCTCCGAACCGCGGCATCGTCACGATGTCCGGGCGCGCCTCGGCCAGCGCATGCGATGCGTCGGCGGGGACGAAGCCGTCATCCTCGCTGTGCAGGATGAGGATCGGTGCGACGAGCTCTTCGGCACGCGCCACCATGTCGAGGCTGTCGAACTGGATCGCGTCCTCCGCGCCGCTCAGTCGCGCCGTGAGCGGCGTCGAGAGTGCATTCATCGCGAGTGTGGGCAGCGGGCCGCCGATCCCCGACTCCCGCGCCTGAAAACGCAGCACCGTACGCCAGTCGACCACCGGAGACTCCAGCACGAGGCCGGCGATCGCATCGCGGTATCCCGACGAGACCGCCGTCTGCAGGGCGATCGCCCCTCCCATCGACCAGCCCATCAGGATCACCCGCTCAGCGCCGTGGCGCAGCGCATAGGCGATCGCAGCATCGACATCCCGCCACTCGGCGGCGCCGAGGGAATACGCGCCGTTGCGGCTGCGCGGGGCCTCGCCATCATTCCGATACGACACGACGAGGTTCGTCATCCCCGCCGAATGGAAGACGGGCACAGCACGCAGGCACTCCGCGCGAGTGACGCCCCGGCCATGCACCTGGATCACCCAGGTCGGTGAGACGAGGGCAGGAAGCGGCGCAGGGAAGACCCATGCCGGGCAGGGCCCCGCCGGAGCACCGATCAGGGCCGACTCCCACGGGAGATGGAGCTCCGCCGGAGACGAGTAGTACCAGCCGCTGAAACCCGCCGCCCGATCGATCTGCGAGCCCGGCTCGATCTGCGTCAGCAGCTTTCTGCGCACGCGCTCCGCATCCGCGCTCAGCACGGCGCCCAGCTTCACATAGTCGTGGCTACCGGTGGTGAACAGACCGTATCGGCCGGGCAGCTCCGTGTCGGGCGTTCGCGCCAGCTCGATCGTCTGCGCCCCCGTGTCGACCGCCAGGATCTGCGTGTCCATGTCCCGAGGCCCGGGAGTGACCACCCTGCGTGCGATCTGGAAGACCACGAACAGGATCGCGGACGCCAGCGCGACGGCGGCAGGGACGAGGATTGCGACGGCGTGCCTGAGACTCTTCATCGCTTCCTGACTCTAGCCTGTCACCGTGAGCGGACTTCCCGACGCCGGATCGCTATTCGCCCGTGCCGCAGCAGAGCTGCGCGACACGGTATTCCGCGACGACATCGTCATACGCGAGATCCCCTCTCCCCAGGGACTCGCCCCCTACTCGATCGCGTTCGCCGCAGACGTCCGTCCGGACGACCATGGCGACTCGATCTACGGAACAGGGCGTTTCGTCCTCCTGCACGATCCGGAGACCCCCGAGGCCTGGGGCGGCGCGTGGCGCATCATCGCGTTCGCTCAGGCACCGCTCGAACCGGAGATCGGTACCGACCCGCTCCTCGCCGACGTCACCTGGTCGTGGCTGATCGATGCCCTCGCCTCCCACGGCGCTTCCTACCACTCGGCATCCGGAACCTCGACCAAGACGCTGTCGACGGGCTTCGGCTCGCTCGGCGACGAAGGCGATGGCGCCCAGATCGAACTACGATCGTCTTGGACGCCGGAAGAACCGTTCCGGCCGCACGTTGAAGCATGGACCGAACTCGTCGGCATGCTCGCCGGGCTCCCGCCCGGTTCAGAGAACATCGCCGTGTTCGGCGCACGAAAGGCTAGTCGTGACTGAGTACGCCGTCATCGACGACACGATCGCATTCGAAGAGGCGTGCGCAGCGCTCGCCGCGGGAACCGGCCCGGTGGCCGTCGACGTCGAGCGGGCTTCGGGATTCCGATACTCGCAGCGGGCCTACCTCGTTCAGGTCTTCCGCCGCGACGCCGGTGTCTTCCTGTTCGATCCCCCGGCGCTGGGCGACTTCTCGCCGCTGCAGGCTGCGATCGGCTCCGTGGAATGGGTCTTCCACGCCGCGAGCCAGGACCTTCCCTCGCTGCGGGAGCTCGATCTCGTGCCGGAGACGATCTTCGACACCGAGCTCGCCTCGCGCCTGCTCGGACACGACAAGGTCGGCCTGGCCGCCGTCGTGGAGGACACCCTCGGCATCGTCCTCAAGAAGGAGCACTCGGCCGCCGACTGGTCCACGCGTCCGCTGCCCGACACCTGGCTCGAATATGCGGCTCTGGACGTGCTGCACCTCGTCGACGTGCGCGACGAGATAGCCCGTGAGCTCGAGGAGCAGGGCAAGACGGAGTTCGCCGCACAGGAGTTCGCCGCTACTCTCGCACAGCCTCCGCGTCCGCCGCGCGATGAGCCCTGGCGTCGACTGAGCGGTCTGCATCAGGTCAAGGGTTCGAAGAACCTGGCGATCGCCCGTGCTCTGTGGCAGGCGCGGGAGGAGTACGCGCAGCAGCAGGACACGTCCCCGGGACGCCTGGTCCCGGATCGCTCGCTCGTCGCCGCCGTGATGGCGAATCCCGACAGTAAGAGCCGGCTCGCCGCCGTCTCCGGCTTCACCGGGCGTGCCAGCCGCTCGCAGCTGGATCGCTGGTGGGAAGCGATCGTCCGCGGACGCGAGAGCACCGATTTGCCCCGTGCCCGTGTCTCCAGCGATGCTCTCCCCCCGGCACGCAGCTGGGCCGAGCGCAATCCTGAAGCCGACGCGCGTCTCAAGGCGGCGCGTCCTGTCGTCGAGGCCCTCGCCGAAGAGTTGAGCATACCGACGGAGAATCTTCTGAAGCCCGAATCGCTGCGCCGCATCGCCTGGGCAGATGCGGGCACATCGGCCGAGACCGTTGGAGCGGCTCTCGCCGCGCAGGGCGCCCGCCCCTGGCAGATTGAGCAGACTGCACAGAAGATCGCAGATGCTTTTGTAGATGCTGCTCAATCGGCCGATCAGGCCCCCGCTTCGGATTCGTAGGTTCGATCCAAGCGATTCCGCTGGGTCCGGGGCTCCTCCTAGGCTGAAGCCATCCCTAACCTTGGAGGCAGAGTGGCCGAGATCTCGGACGTCTACTTCGTCGATGGAATGCGCACCCCGTTCGGGCGCGCCGGCGAAAAGGGCATGTACTGGAACACACGCGCAGACGATCTCGCGGTGAAAGCGACGATCGGGCTGATGGAGCGCAACAGCGCCGTCCCCGCCGATCGTATTGACGACGTCGCGATCGCCGCGACCAGTCAGACCGGAGACCAGGGGCTGACGCTCGGCCGTTCGGTCGCGATCCTCGCGGGTCTTCCGAACACGGTTCCCGGACTCGCCGTCGAGCGCATGTGCGCAGGCGCCATGACGAGCGTCACGACGATGGCCGCGTCCATCGGCATCGGCATGTACGATTTCGCCCTCGCCGGCGGTGTCGAGCACATGGGCCACCACCCCATCGGCGGCAACGCCGATCCGAACCCGCGCTTCGTCGCCGAGAAGATGGTCGACCCGGGCGCGCTGAACATGGGCGTGACCGCAGAGCGCATCTTCGATCGTTTCCCGCACCTCACGAAGGAGCGCTCCGACCGCTACGGCATGCTCAGCCAGCACAAGGTGCAGGCCGCGTACGACGCCGGCAAGATCCAGCCCGACCTCGTCTCCGTCGCCGTCAAGGGCGCCGACGGCGCATGGGGCCTCGCCACTGAGGACGAGGGGCGTCGCCCGCAGACGACCATGGAAGACCTCGCGGGCCTGAAGACGCCGTTCCGTCCGCATGGCCGGGTCACGGCCGGGACCTCCTCGCCGCTCACCGATGGTGCGACGATGTCGTTGCTGGCCGGTGGCGGCGCCGTCAAGGAGTTCGGCCTGGCACCGAAGATGAAGATGGTCTCGTTCGCATTCGCCGGCGTGCAGCCGGAGATCATGGGCATCGGACCGATCCCCTCGACCGAGAAGGCGCTGAAGAAGGCCGGACTCACGATCTCCGACATTGGGCTCTTCGAGCTCAACGAGGCCTTCGCGATCCAGGTCATCTCCTTGCTCGACCACTTCGGCATCGCCGATGACGACCCGCGCGTCAACGCCTGGGGCGGTGCGATCGCCCTCGGCCATCCGCTCGCCGCATCCGGCGTCCGTCTGATGATCCAGCTGGCCGCTCAGTTCGCCGAGCGCCCCGACGTCCGCTACGGACTGACGGCGATGTGCGTCGGACTGGGCCAGGGCGGCTCGGTCATCTGGGAGAACCCGTTCTACGACGGCAAGAAGCGCAAGTGAGGCATGAAGCAATGACCGATTACTCCACCATCGACTTCTCGCCCATCCTCGCCCTCGCGGGTGACGATGAGGTCATCACCCACTCGACGGTGCGCGACGTGCGCCTCGCGTCGGGCAAGACTCTCGCCCTGATCACCCTCGACAACGGCCGCGACCACACCCGACCGAACACGCTGGGCCCGGCGACCCTCACCGAGCTCGGAGAGACTCTCGACGGTCTCAAGAAGCGCGCTGCGGCCGGTGAGATCCAGGCGGTCGGCATCACCGGCAAGCAGTACATCCTGGCGGCCGGAGCCGACCTCTCCGACATCTCCAAGGTGACGTCGAAGGATCACGCGCGCCTCATCGCGCAGCTCGGGCACAAGGTCATCGGCTCGCTCGGCGATCTGGGCGTGCCCTCGTTCGCCTTCGTGAACGGGCTCGCGCTCGGCGGTGGCCTCGAGATCGCGTTGAACTCCGATTACCGCACGGTGGATGCCTCTGCTGCCGCGGTCGCGCTCCCGGAGGTCTTCCTCGGGCTCATCCCCGGTTGGGGCGGGGCTTACCTGATGCCGAACCTGATCGGCATCGAGAACGCCCTCGAGGTCGTCATCTCCAACCCGCTCAAGCAGAACCGCGTTCTCAAGCCCCAGCAGGCGTTCGAGCTGGGAATCTTCGATGCCATCTTCCCGGCATCGACGTACCTCGAGCGTTCGCTCGCCTGGGCCGACGGGGTCCTTTCGGGAAAGATCTCGGTCGAGCGCAAGAACGTCCCCGGCAAGATCGAGCGACTCACGAAGTGGCCGATCGCCATCAAGATGGCCCGCGGCATGCTCGAGTCGAAGATCGGAACGATGCCTCGTTCGCCGTACCTCGCCCTCGAGCTGCTCGACAAGGCGAAGAGCGGAACGAAGGCAGAGGGCTTCGCGCGCGAGGACGAGGCGCTGACCGAGCTCGTCGCGGGTGATCAGTTCGCGGCATCCATGTATGCGTTCGACCTCGTGCAGAAGCGTGCCAAGCGCCCTGTCGGCGCCCCCGACAAGGCGCTTGCGAAGAAGGTGACCAAGGTCGGCATCATCGGTGCGGGTCTCATGGCCAGCCAGTTCGCGCTGCTGTTCGTTCGCAGACTGCAGGTTCCGGTGCTCATCACCGACCTCGATCAGGCACGCGTCGATAAGGGCGTCGCTTACATCCATGAGGAGATCGGCAAGCTCGAGGCGAAGGGCCGGCTCGACGCCGACGCCGCCAACAAGCTGCGCGGACTCGTCACGGGCACGACCGACAAGTCGCTGTTCGCCGACTGCGACTTCGTCATCGAGGCCGTGTTCGAAGAGGTCGGCGTCAAGCAGCAGGTGTTCGGCGAGATCGAGAAGATCATCGCGGATGACGCGATCCTCGCGACGAACACCTCGTCGCTGTCGGTCGAGGAGATCGGCGCGAACCTCGCTCACCCCGAGCGCCTCGTCGGTTTCCACTTCTTCAACCCGGTTGCGGTCATGCCGCTGATCGAGGTGGTGAAGACGCCGGTGACGAGCGAGCAGACCCTCTCGACGGCATTCGTCGTCGCGAAGGGACTCGGGAAGAACGCGGTGCTCACAGCCGACGCCCCCGGCTTCGTCGTCAACCGTCTGCTGGCGAAGGTCATGGGCGAGGCCGCGCGTGCGGTCTACGAGGGCACGCCGATCGCCGAGGTCGAGAAGGCGTTCGGACCGCTCGGCCTGCCTATGGGCCCCTTCCAGCTCATCGACCTCGTCGGTTGGAAGGTCGCAGCCCACGTGCAGGACACGATGGTGCGCCACTTCCCCGAGCGCTTCTACGCGAACGAGAACTTCCACGCGCTGGCAGAGCTCGACGAGGTCGTCACGAAGGACAAGGGGGGCCGTGTGATTGGCTGGACGAAGGCCGCGGAGAAGGTCCTCAAGGGCAACGTCGGCTCATCGCCGGCTTCGGCCGAGACGATCCTCACCCGCGTGCAGGACGGCCTCGCGCAGGAGATCCGTCTCATGCTCGATGAGAAGGTCGTCCCTGAGGTCGAGGACATCGACCTCTGCCTGATCCTCGGCGCCGGCTGGCCGTTCATCGATGGTGGTGCCTCGCCGTACCTGGACCGCGAGGGCGCGAGTGAGCGCGTGTTCGGCGCGACGTTCCACAACCCGCCGATCCGCGGCATCGGCGGCTGATCGATCGCCGATCCTGATGTGGGGCAGGCCGTTGCTTGAGCAGCGGCCTGCCCCACGTCTTCTTCAGCAGTCGACGTGCCGGTGATAGGTTTTGGTGATGTCCCATGACACCACACCGCTGTCTTTCACACGTCGGGAATTCTGGTCCGGCGCGATAGCCGCATGGTGCGCTTTCATGATCATCCTCACGGCGACGCTGATGATCAGCGCGATCGCCACCGCTGGAATGCCGTGGGGCTCACTCGGGTCAACGCTTCTCCTGTACCTCCTGTACGGGTTCCCGTTCGGGGGTATCGTCGCCGCCATCGTGACGCTCCTCTCCCTGCCGATCGTCTGGCCGCTGAGTCGTCTGCTGCGACGGTCCGAAAGCGTCACGGTGCATATCGTCGCCTATCTGCTCCTCGGCGGGCTTCTGGGCTTCGCCGTGTGTGCGCTGAACGCGCTCTCCAACGGTTCCGGAGACGTCGTGACGGTGTTCCAGAGTCCGGTGACGTGGCTCGTGATGCTGGCCTGCGCCGTCTCGGTCGCGGCTGGCTGGGCCTGGGCGGCGCGGACGACCCTCAGGCTTCTGCATCGGCGTCGTGCTGAAGCAACCGCACCCGTCTCAGGCTGAGCGAATCAGCCGCGGTCGGAGATGGGTAGGCTCAGGATGCCGATGCCATCCGCGCTGCGTGCAACGGGGATGCGTGTTCCCAGCACCTGCGCGACGATGTCCTGCGCGATCTTCGAGGCGGTCAGGCCCGCATCGACGAGGATCTCATCGCGGGTCGCGTGATCGATGAACTCGTCGGGGAGCCCCAACTCGTCCACAGCCGTATCGACTCCGGATTCGCGGAGAACCTGACGGATCCGTGTCCCGATGCCTCCGACGCGGATACCGTCCTCCAGGGTGATAACGAGGCGATGGGCGCGCGCGAGGTCAACGACGGAGCTCTGCACGGGAACGACCCAACGAGGATCGATCACCGTAGCGCCGATGCCCTGGGCGCGAAGTCTGCCGGCGACGTCGATCGCGAGCGGGGCGAACGCGCCGATCGCCACGATCAGCACATCTTCGTTCTCTCCGCGCGAGAGCAGATCGACGCCGTCGTCGAAGCGTTCGATAGCGGGAAGCTCCTCGGCGACGGGACCCTTCGGGAACCGGATGACGGTGGGAGCATCATCGATCGCCACGGCCTCGTCGAGAGCCTCGACGAGGCGCGTCCCGTCTCGCGGAGCTGCAATGCGGATGTGCGGGACGATCTGGAGCATCGCAAGATCCCACATGCCGTGATGGCTGGCCCCGTCCGGGCCGGTCACACCCGCGCGGTCGAGCACGAAGGTCACACCGGCGCGGTGCAGGGCGACATCCATCAGCACCTGGTCGAAGGCCCGGCCCATGAAGGTGGCGTATAGGGCCACAACCGGATGCAGGCCTCCATAGGCCAGACCGGCCGCCGAGGCCACCGCATGCTGCTCCGCGATGCCGACATCGTAGACGCGGTCGGGGAATCGCTCGGCGAAGGGTGCGAGACCGGTCGGACGCAGCATGGCGGCCGTCATCGCGATGATCTTCTCATCGCGCTCACCGGCGGCCACGAGGGCATCCGAGAAGACATCCGTCCACCCGCGCGCGCTGCTTCCCAGTGATGCCCCCGTCGCCGGATCGATTTGGTTCACCGCATGGAACTGGTCGGCGTCATTGTCGCGGGCGGGCTGGTAGCCCCTCCCCTTCTCGGTGATGGCATGGACGATGACGGGAGCCCCATATGACTTCGCCAGCTGAAGAGCCTCCGTCAGCGCCTCGATGTCATGCCCATCGATCGGACCGAGGTACTTGATGTCGAGATTCGAGTAGAGCGCCTCGTTGTTGACGAACCGGGAGAGGAACCCACGGGTGCCGCCGCGAACGCCGCGGAATACCGCACGCCCGACAGGACCGAAAGCGTGGAAGAAGCGATCTGAGCGGCGATGCCAGTGGCGATAGGCCCCGGCTGTGCGCACCCGGTTGAGGTATCGCGACATTCCGCCGATCGTCGGCGCGTAAGAACGCCCGTTATCGTTCACGACGATCACGAGATTGCGCTCGTTGTCATCGGTGATGTTGTTGAGCGCCTCCCAGGTCATGCCTCCGGTGAGGGATCCGTCGCCGACCACAGCCACGACATGACGGTCGTCGCGTCCCGTCGCGGAGAAAGCCCGGGAGATTCCATCTGCCCAGCTCAAAGAACTGGAGGCGTGCGATGACTCGACGACATCATGAGCGCTCTCCGAGCGCTGCGGATAGCCGGCAAGTCCCCCGCGCAGACGCAGCGCTGAGAAGTCCTGCCGACCGGTGAGGAGCTTGTGCACATAGGACTGATGCCCGGTATCGAAGATGATGGGGTCATCCGGAGACTCGAAGACACGGTGCAGAGCGATCGTGAGCTCGACGACGCCGAGGTTCGGGCCGAGGTGGCCGCCCGTGCGCGAGACGTTCTCGATGAGGAATGCGCGGATCTCCTCTGACAGCGTGACGAGCTCGTCCGAGCTCAGGCGGTCGAGATCACGCGGGCCGGTGATGCCGGGGAGAATGGGCATCGAAACCTCCTGTACGTCTTCGTCTCGATGGATCGACGCCGACAGAACGATCCTACCGCCGTGCGCCCGGGAAGCCTGGCGGTGAAAAGCCGGAAGGGCCCGGATGCCGAAGCATCCGAGCCCATCTCGTGCGTGGTTATCGCTCTCAGACCAGCGAACGCAGCACGTACTGCAGGATTCCGCCGTTGCGGTAGTAGTCGGCCTCACCGGGGGTGTCGATGCGGACGACCGCGTCGAATTCGACCGTCTGCTTGCCCTCGGCGGAGAACTCGCTCGGCGTCGCGGTGACGCGGACCGTCTTCGGCGTCGTGCCGTTGTTCAGCTCTTCCAGGCCCGTGATCGAGATGATCTCGGTGCCGTCCAGACCCAGCGAATCCCAGCTCTCACCGGCGGGGAACTGCAACGGGACGACGCCCATGCCGATGAGGTTGGAGCGGTGGATGCGCTCGAAGCTCTCGGTGATGACCGCCTTGACGCCCAGCAGGCTCGTGCCCTTGGCCGCCCAGTCGCGGGAGGAACCGGACCCGTATTCCTTGCCGCCGAACACGACGAGCGGGGTGCCCTGCTCGGCGTAGTTCTGGCAGGCGTCGAAGATATACGACTGCGGGCCACCGGCCTGGGTGAAGTCACGGGTGAAGCCGCCCTCGACCTCGACGCCGTCGTTGACCGCCCGCACGAGCTGGTTCTTCAGGCGGATGTTCGCGAACGTGCCGCGGATCATCACCTCGTGGTTGCCGCGACGCGAGCCGAAGGAGTTGAAGTCCTTCTGGCGCACACCGTGCTCCTCCAGGTACTTCGCCGCCGGCGTGCCGATCTTGATGTTTCCGGCCGGGCTGATGTGGTCGGTGGTGACCGAGTCGCCCAGAGTCGCCATGACGCGGGCGCCCGTGATGTCCTTCACCGGGGTGAGGTCCATCGTCATGCCGTCGAAGTACGGCGCCTTGCGCACGTAGGTCGAATCCGCGTCCCACTCGAAGACCGGTCCGGTCGGGGTGGGCAGGCTCGTCCAGCGCTCGTCGCCGTCGAAGACGGTGGCGTACTGCTTGATGAACTGTTCACGCGAGATCGACGAGTCGATGATCGTCTGGATCTCGTCGGGTGCCGGCCAGATGTCCTTGAGGAAGACGTCGTTGCCGTCGGCATCCTGACCGAGCGCATCGGTCTCGAAGTCGAAGTGCATGGAACCGGCGAGAGCGTAGGCGACGACCAGCGGCGGCGAAGCCAGGTAGTTCATCTTCACGTCGGGGCTGATGCGACCCTCGAAGTTGCGGTTTCCCGAGAGGACCGCGGTGACGGCGAGGTCGTTTTCGTTGATCGCTGCCGAAACCTCTTCGATCAGCGGGCCCGAGTTGCCGATGCAGATGGTGCAGCCGTAGCCGACGGTGTAGAAGCCGAGGCCCTCGAGGTCCTTGTCGAGTCCGGACTTCTCGTAGTAGTCGGTGACGACCTTCGAGCCCGGGCCCAGCGTGGTCTTGACCCACGGCTTCTGCTTCAGGCCCTTCTCCCGCGCCTTGCGGGCGAGAAGACCGGCAGCGATCATGACCGACGGGTTCGACGTGTTGGTGCACGAGGTGATCGCGGCGAGCGTGACCGCACCGTTGTCGAGGATGTACTTCTCACCCTCCGGGGTCGTCACCGGAACGGGCTTCGAGGAACCGTTGACACCGCTGGAGATGTGCACGGGACGGGTGTCCTCGTCTTCCTCGCCGGGCACGGCGCCCGGGTCGGAGGCCGGGAAGGAGTGCTTCGACTCGAGGTCGACCATCGAGTCGGAGACGGACGGCGTCGCGTAGTTGACGATGTCCTGCTCGAACTGGGTCTTCGCCTCGGAGAGGAGGATGCGGTCCTGCGGGCGCTTCGGACCGGCGATCGAGGGCACGACGGTGCCGAGATCGAGCTCCATGTACTCGCTGAAGACGGGCTCGTTGTCGGCGTCGTGCCAGAGGCCCTGCTGCTTGGCGTACGCCTCGACGAGGGCGATGGCCTGCTCATCGCGACCGGTCAGGCGCAGGTAGTCGGTGGTGACGGAATCGATCGGGAACATCGCGGCGGTCGAGCCGAACTCCGGGCTCATGTTTCCGATGGTGGCGCGGTTGGCCAGCGGCACGGATGCGACGCCCGCGCCGTAGAACTCGACGAACTTGCCGACGACGCCGTGCTGGCGGAGCATGTCGGTGATCGTGAGGACGACGTCGGTCGCCGTGACGCCCGCGGGGATCTCACCGGTCAGCTTGAAGCCGACGACGCGCGGGATGAGCATGGAGACGGGCTGGCCGAGCATGGCAGCCTCTGCCTCGATGCCGCCGACGCCCCAGCCGAGCACGCCCAGGCCGTTGACCATCGTGGTGTGCGAGTCGGTGCCGACACAGGTGTCGGGGTACGCCTGCAGCACGCCGGAGTTCGTGCGGTCGTAGATGACCTTCGCCAGGTGCTCGATGTTGACCTGGTGGACGATTCCGGTTCCCGGGGGGACGACCTTGAAGTCCTGGAAAGCGGTCTGACCCCAGCGCAGGAACTGGTAGCGCTCACCGTTGCGCTCGTACTCGATCTCAACGTTGCGCTCGAGGGCATTGTCAGAGCCGAAGAGATCGGCGATGACCGAGTGGTCGATGACCATCTCTGCCGGGGAGAGCGGGTTGATCTTGTTGGCGTCGCCGCCGAGGGCGGTGACGGCCTCGCGCATGGTGGCGAGGTCGACGATGCAGGGAACACCGGTGAAGTCCTGCATGACCACGCGGGCCGGCGAGAACTGGATCTCGGTGTTGGGCTCGGCCGTGGCATCCCACGATCCGAGGGCCTCGATCTGCGCCTTCGTGACGTTCGCGCCGTCCTCGGTGCGAAGAAGGTTCTCGAGGAGCACCTTCAGGCTGAACGGGAGCTTGTCGAAGCCCGGGACCGTGTCAATCCGGAAGATCTCATAGTCGGTACTGCCGACTGTCAGGGTGCTCTTGGCACCGAAGCTGTTCACCGTGGACACGAATCCGTCTCCTTCTAGTCTGTGGGAGCGACAGGCGAATCCATCTTGCTCGCCTGGGGAGCTGGCTGCCAGCAAGGCACACCTAACAGTGTCCTCCGAGTGGGCACCCAGCGGAAGTCGAAAATTTATCTTGACGTCAAGATAAATCTATCACGCGTTATCCGCGGTGTCCGCGTCCGACGCGCGGGGGTACAGGGCCCGGACGACGAGCCAGGTCACGGCGATCATCGGCGCGAAGAGCGGAAGCCCCATGACGAGCTTCGCCGTGCCGAGCATGGCCGTGATCGACGGATCATCCACCGAACGGAAGTACAGCGGCACCTGGACGGCCAGTCGGGCGATGAAGAGTCCGGCCCAGGAGATCGCCAACCAGAAGAACGCTCGACGCTTGCGGCGGTGCTGCCGCCAGGCCGTCCCCTCCCCCATGAGGAATCCGACGGCGAGGCCGATCAGCGACCAGCCGACGAATGCCGAGACGAGCAGCGCCGCGCCGTACAGGGTGTTCGTGAGGAAGCCGGGTACAAAATTATCGGCGCCCTTGCCGGTGAGCAGAGCCAGCGCCGCGGCGGCGGCCGCGGCGAGCAGCCCGCCGATCGCCGCCGAGGGAGGAGACTTCTGCACGAGCCGAACGATCGTGAAGACAGCCGCGAGGCCGACGGAGACGCCGAGCGACAGCAGTAGCGGCTCGGGCCGAAGCGTGAAGACGATGACGAAGGCCAGCGTCGGCAGAACCGATTCGAGGATGCCGCGCCAGCCACCCATCGCAGACCAGACGACCTTCTGCGTGGAGGCGCTGTCGGACGGGTCGAGCCCGGCGCGACGCGCCGCGGCGCCGAGCGCGGCGCCGATTGTTTCCGAGGCGCTCGGCTCGGAAGCCTCGCTCTGAGGGCGCTCCTCGGTCACGCGGTTCCCGGAGTCGCGGGCATCTTCAGCGGAATGAGGTCGCGCGGGGGCATCGGAGTCCCGCCTCGGACGACGACGATCGAGCGGAAGAGGTCTTCGACCTTCTCCGCGGCCGCAGGATCCGACGCCGCAGCGCCGTTGATCACACCGCGGAGGAACCAGCGCGGGCCGTCCACGCCGATGAAACGCGCCAGACGGAGCTGGGAGCCTTCGGATGCCGGTCCGGGGACCTCGGCGAGCAGCTCCTGCCCGAGCGCGCCTTCGCGTTCCTGGACGCGCCCGCCCTGCTGGCGGACCTGGTCGATGAGCTGCATGCGCGTCTCGTGCCACAGTCCCAGCGTTCGCGGAGCAGCAAAGGGCTGCACCTGGAGCGACGAGCCCTCGTAGTCCAGCCCGACCGCCACGATGCGCTTGGACTGCTCTTCCACTTCGAGGCGGAGATTGAGGCCCTCGCGCGGGAGGATCTTGATGCCGCCGAGGTCGATGTACGGGCGAACCGGATTCGCCTCGGATTCGTCGAAGGGGCCGTCCGTGGCGCGATTCGCGGGTGCGGACTTCGATGTCGGCTGGGTGATCTCTTCAGTCATTTCCTGTTTCCTGCCTGCCCGGGCTCAGTCGCCGGGTTCTGGTAGCCGGTGGACCCGAATCCGTCCGCACCGCGCGCGCTGTCCGGAAGTGCGTCGACCGGAATGAAGTTCGCGCGGGTCACGGGCATGATGATCAGCTGTGCGATGCGATCCCCGACGGCCACATCGTACGCGGTGGAGCTGTCTGTGTTCAGCAGGCTCACCTTGATCTCACCGCGATAGCCTGCATCGACGGTGCCCGGAGAGTTGACGATCGTGATGCCGTGCTTCGCAGCGAGGCCGCTGCGGGGAACGACGAATGCCGCATAGCCGTCCGGGAGCGCGATGCGAACGCCCGTCGGCACGAGCGCACGTTCTCCGGGCTCGAGGCGCACGGCCTCGGCCGCGACGAGGTCCGCGCCCGCATCGCCCGGATGGGCGTAGTGCGGCACAACGGATGCAATGATGGGGAGATCGACGGAATCACTCACCCCCTGAGGCTAATGCAGAACCCCATTGCTGACACGCGCGCTCGATACCGCGAGCGACTTTCTCCGAGCCTGTGGCTCCTGGTCACCGCGGCACTCGCGGGCCCGATGATCACGCTGACCTTCACCCCTCTGGGGTCATTCCCTGCGCTGTTGATCGGAATAGGCGCCGCTGTCCTGATCGTGGCACTGCTGATCATCACCTCGGCGCGTATCCGCGTGGAGGGGACCGTCCTTCACGCCGGCCGTGCCCACATCGATGCCCGATGGCTGGGCGAGGTGACCGAGTTCACCGGAGACGCGGCGCGACAGGCGCGCGGTCCGGGCCTGCCCGCGCGGGGGTGGAATCTCATCCGCGGAGGCATCGATGGTCTCGTGCGTGTGGAGAACACCGACCCGGATGACCCCGTGACCAGTTGGTCGATCTCGACCCGCACGCCCGATCGGCTCGCGGCTGCGATCCGCGACGCCCGCGCAGCGGCCGATCGCTGATCCGAGAACGACAACGCGCCCCGAGCCGAGACGGCTGGGGCGCGCATAGGTGAAGCGTCTGCGATCAGGCAGCGCACTCCTTGCAGATGAGACCCTCTGCGCCCTCGTGGTCGAGCTGCGAGCGGTGCTTAACCAGGAAGCAGCTCATGCAGGTGAACTCGTCCTGCTGTGCGGGCAGCACGACGACGTCGAGTTCGAGGTCGGAAAGGTCTGCACCGGGAAGATCGAAGCTCGTCGGGTTGTCCGAGTCCTCGTCTCCGGTCGCGCCAGACAGTTTGTCGGGCACACGCTCCTTGAGGGCTTCGATCGACTCGGAGGAGTCGTCTTCGCTCTTGCGCGGGGCGTCGTAGTCGGTTGCCATTCGGTGAATCTCCACTTTCCTGGTGCTAGTGGTCGGGTGTGCCGTCGGGTAAGCGGCGGGCATAGTTTGCACGAAGTCGGAGCGATAAGCAAATGCCGCGCGTGCGTCATCATCCAAACCCGCGGCACGCCCAGAGTATTCCCGCCGGTTGACACCAGTCCGTGACACCATTGACCAACACCCATCAGAGGGGCATTCGCATGGAAAACGTCACAATAGTCGGCACCGAAGACGACCTGCTGATCCTCGCCACCGGCAGCGGTGAGCGCTTCGCGCTCGCCATCGACGACGTCCTGCAGCGCGAGATCCGTCGCGCTCGTCGTCGCAACGATCAGGACGCACCCCGCGTCACGGCGAGTCCTCGCGAGATTCAGGCGCACATCCGATCCGGGCTCTCCGCCGCCGAGACCGCTGAACTCCTCGGCATCGGCGTCGAAGACGTCACCCGCTTCGAAGGCCCGGTCCTCGCAGAGCGTGAGCACATCATCGGACAGGCTCTGGCGGTTCCGGTGCTCATCGGAAGTGAAGTCGAGCCGGATGCCCAGCCGACCTTCGGCGTCGCCATCCGCGCCAAACTCGCCGATCTGAGCGCTCATGACGAGCGCTGGGCCAGTTGGAAGGATGAGTCCGGCTGGATCGTCAAGGTCGAGTTCGTGGCGAACGACGTCACCCATGACGCCCGATGGAGCTTCGACCCCCGGCGCAGCGCGCTTTCGCCGATCAACGGCGACGCCACGCAGCTCTCACGACAGGGTTCGCTGCCCGACGGATTGATCCCGCGCCTGCGCGCGGTAGACAGCGAACGAACCGAGTCGCCCTACAAGGATGTCAGTCGCTTCGACTCCGGCGCATTCGGCCCGCGCCTGCTCCCCCAGCCCACGGCGGAAGCCGCGTTCGACGAACCGTTCCTCCCGGAGCGCTCCGACCCCGCCGTGCAGTACGCCGCGATCAAACGAGCTCCCGATCGATCGACGACCAGCGCCGAGACCGCCGACCTCCTCGAAGCCCTGCGTCGGCGTCGAGGACAGCGCGAGAACGCGCCTCTCATCGACGAGGATCCGGCGCCCCCCGCCGAGGATGTCCCGTCGGTGAGCCCCATCTCGTTGTTCGAGGCTCCGGCCGAGGAGAAGAGCGAGCCCGAGAAGGAGGCGCCCGCTCGCCCGGAGACGCAGAACGAGGGCGCCGGCCGCAAGCGCCGCCGCAACGCCATGCCCTCGTGGGACGAAATCGTCTTCGGCGCCCGCACGGACGACTGAGCCGCGACGCGTCAGCGGGCGAAAGCGCCGCGGCGCAGGAACGGGACATGGTACTCCTCGGGAGTGAGCGCCCCGTGCTGTCCGATCATCCCCTGCGACCGCTGTTCTCCGTCCCGACCGTCGTAGAACGCCCGGTTTCCCCGCGCGATCACGAGAACATCTCCGATGCGCTCCGCTGCGGCGGGCGTGACGCGCGGCCCGAACAGTCCGCCGTCGATGGCTTCGGAACGGGTGACGACATCGGCGTGGCCCGCGCTGAGAACGCGCCAGCGCTCCGCGAGCGCCGAGGCCTCGGCGTCCGGCTCGCGGTACACGTGCAGCATCCGCGGCTCTCCCCCGATGTGACGAACGCCGTCGAAGCGCGCATCGCCGGGCTCGAGGACGATCTGGCGATGACGCGGAACATCGATCATGCCGTGATCGGCGGTGATCACGACGCCGACGTCACGGGGAACGCGCAACGCGAGCGCCCCGTCGATCTCCTCGAGAGCGGCGATCCACTCCGCGGAATCGATGCCATGGCGGTGACCGGCCTTATCGATCTCCGGGAGGTAGCAGTAGACGACGGAGCCGGGGTTGTCGGCCGCCAGCGCGTAAGCGACGGCCACGCGATCCGCCGGCGTGCGTTCGGCGACGAAGGTCGCGCCGCGCAGCGTTGCCCGGGTGAAGCCGCTGTGCGCATAGGCGGCGAGCCCGACGGCGAACGCCGGCCGCTGCATGGCGACGAAGCGCTCGAAGACCGTGGGGCGAGGCTGCCAGAGCACGGGGTCGAGGCCGCCCTCCTCCCAGCCGGAGAGCTGATTGACGATCCGGTCGCGTCCGGAATCGAGGACCTCGTATCCGACGAGCCCGTGCTCCCCCGGCTCAGCGCCCGTGACGAGGCTCGTGAGAGCCGCCGCGGTGGTCGTGGGGAAGACCGAGTGGGCGATGTCCTTCTTCGCCATCCCGGCTGTCAGATGGCGCGCATGCCCCGCGTGCGCCCGCAGCGGGATCGCTCCGAGCCCATCGATGAGGACCATGACCACCGACTGCGCGGGGCCGAGGGATCCACCACCGTCGACGGCGGCGAGCAGCTCGTCCGCCACCCCGCTGAGAATCCGGGCCGCAGGGGGTCTCGACACTAGAATGGGAGGCATCCGAGCCAGTCTTTCACAGGCCCCACAGCATCCAGGAAACACATGCCCCGCACCTCTGCCAGCGAGCCCGTCGAAGAGCGCATCCAAGACATCGATCTGTCGAACGAGATGCAGGGTTCGTTCCTCGAGTACGCGTACTCGGTCATCTACTCACGAGCCCTGCCCGATGCGCGTGACGGGCTCAAGCCCGTGCAGCGCCGCATCCTATACCAGATGGCGGAGATGGGGCTCAGACCCGAGAAGGGCCATGTCAAGAGCGCGCGCGTCGTCGGCGAAGTCATGGGAAAGCTGCATCCTCACGGCGACTCGGCCATCTACGACGCCCTGGTGCGCCTGTCTCAGGATTTCGCGCTGCGCATGCCGCTCGTCGACGGCCACGGCAACTTCGGCTCCCTCGATGACGGCCCCGCTGCCTCCCGCTACACCGAGGCCCGCCTGGCGCCATCGGCCCTCGCGCTGACCGAGAACCTCGACGAGGACGTCGTCGACTTCGTCCCCAACTACGACGGCCAGTTCCAGCAGCCCGCAGTTCTTCCGGCGGCCTTCCCCAACCTGCTCGTGAACGGGGCCAGCGGCATCGCGGTCGGCATGGCTACGAACATGGCACCGCACAACCTCATCGAGGTCATCGCGGCGGCGATCCACCTCCTCGAGAACCCGGATGCGACGCTCGATGAGCTCATGGACTTCGTCCCCGGCCCGGACTTCCCGACCGGTGGAATCATCATGGGACTCGACGGCATCCGCGACGCCTACGAGAACGGTCGCGGCGCGTTCAAGGTGCGCGGCAAGGTGTCCGTCGAGCAGATCGGCCCGCGCCGCACCGGAATCGTCGTCACCGAGCTGCCCTACATGGTGGGTCCCGAGCGTCTGATCGAGAAGATCCGCGATGCCGTGCAGGCGAAGAAGCTGCAGGGGATCAGTGACGTCAACGATCTGACGGATCGTCAGAACGGCCTGCGCGTGCAGATCGGCGTCAAGACCGGTTTCGACCCGAATGCCGTCCTCGAACAGCTGTACCGCCTCACTCCGCTGGAGGACTCCTTCAGCATCAACAACGTCGCGCTCGTCGAGGGGCAGCCGCGCACGTTGGGCCTGAAGGAAATGCTCAGCGTCTACGTCGGCCACCGCCTCGAGGTCATCACGCGGCGCAGCCGCTACCGACTGGCGCGGCGCGAAGAGCGTCTGCACCTGGTCGAGGGGCTGCTCATCGCGATCCTCGACATCGACGAGGTCATCCAGGTCATCCGCTCCTCCGAGGATTCGGAGCAGGCCCGAGCCAAGCTCCGCCAGGTCTTCGAGCTGTCGGACGTGCAGGCGGAATACATCCTCGAGCTGCGCCTGCGCCGGCTCACCAAGTTCTCACGGATCGAGCTCGAGACCGAGCGCGATGCGTTGCAGGCCGAGATCGATCAGCTGCGCGAGCTGCTGGGATCGCCGGCGCTTCTGCGCGCGCAGGTCGCGAAGGAGTTGGATGCTGCCGCCGAGCAGTACGGCACGCCACGGCGCACGCTGCTGCTGAATGCGAAGCCGGCAACGCCCAAGCGTGCGAAGCCGGGAGATGTCGACCTCCAGATCGCGGACGCGCCGACGCTGCTCGTACTCTCCACGACCGGTCGGGCCGTGCGCGTGGAGACGGCCGAGGGGCAGGAGCTGAACCGACCCGCGCGCCGCAGCAAGCATGATGCGATCCTCTCGACGGTCGGCGCCACGGTCCGCGGCGATGTCGGTGCCGTCACGAGCACGGGGCGGCTCCTGCGCTTCTCCCCCGTTGATCTGCCGTCCGTGCCCGCCAGCTCGGTGCAGCTCGCCGCGGGAACATCGTTGCGCGAGTATCTGGGGATCACCGCCCGGTCCGAGAAGATCCTCGCCCTCGTGGATCTCGCCTCCAAGGTTCCGATCGCACTGGGCACCCAGCAGGGCATCGTCAAGCGCATCGTCCCGGCGACGCTCCCCGTCCGCCCTGAGACGGAGATCATCGCTCTCAAGACCGGCGATTCCCTCGTGGGCGCGGCTCCCGCGCCGGATGTCACCGATATCGTTTTCGTCACTTCCGACGCCCAACTCCTGCACTACTCCTCCGCGATGGTGCGTCCGCAGGGCGCCCCGGCAGGAGGCATGGCGGGAGTCAAGCTCTCTGCCGGCGCCACGGTCTTGTCCTTCACCGTCGTCGACCCGGCCCAGGAGACGGTCGTCGTGACGGTCTCCGGCACGGAGGGCGCGATCGCGGGCACTGATCCGGGGCGCGCCAAGACATCCGCGTACTCCGATTTCCCTGCCAAGGGGCGAGCGACGGGTGGTGTGCGCGCGCACGCCTTCCTGAAGGGCGAGGACCGGCTGATCGCGGCATGGGTCGGTCCGTCCCCCGCCTATGCGGTCGGCCCGGACGGAGCCGTCCGGAAGCTTCCCGATGCTCTCGTCAAACGAGATGCGTCAGGGGTCCCCGTCGACAGCGTCATCGGATCCATTGGACGGCCTATCGTCTGACCCGCACGAACAGCGATGGCCCGCACCGGGAACGGTGCGGGCCATCGTCGTCTGCGCCGTGGTCAGGCGTCGATCGCCTCACGCGAGAGCTGATCGGAAGACTCCACGATGAATTCTCGTCGCGGAGCGACTTCGTTGCCCATCAGCAGCTCGAATACGCGGCCGGCTTCCTCAGCATCCTCCATGCGCACGCGGCGCAGAAGACGACCGGAGCGGTCCATGGTGGTCGAAGCCAGCTGATCGGCGTCCATCTCGCCCAGGCCCTTGTACCGCTGGATCGGCTCATGCCAGCGCTTATTCGATTTGCGAAGCTTCGCCAGCAGGGCATGCAGCTCCTGCTCGGAATAGGTGTAGATCGTCTCGTTCGGCTTCGAGCCCGGATTCATCACGATCACCCGGTGCAGCGGCGGTACAGCGGCGTAGACGCGACCCGCTTCGATCAGAGGGCGCATGTAGCGGAAGAAGAGCGTGAGCAAAAGCGTACGGATGTGCGCGCCGTCGACGTCGGCATCGCTCATCAGGATGATCTTCCCGTAACGGGCCGCGGAGATGTCGAAGGTTCGGCCGGAACCGGCGCCGATCGTCTGGATGATCGCCGCGCACTCAGCATTGGAGAGCATGTCTCCGATCGAGGCGCGCTGCACGTTGAGGATTTTGCCTCGGATCGGCAGCAGCGCCTGGATCTCGCTGTCGCGCGCGCGCCGCGCTGTTCCCAGCGCCGAGTCTCCCTCGACGATGAACAGCTCGCTGCGCTCGACGTCGTGCGCACGGCAATCCACGAGCTTGACCGGAAGCGACGACGACTCGAGCGCGTTCTTGCGGCGCTGGGTCTCCTTGTGGGCCCGCGCCGAGACTCGCGCCTTCATCTCGGAGACGACCTTCTCCATGAGCTGCGCGGCCTGATTCTTATCGTCGCGCTTGGTCGAAGAGAATCGTGCGCCGAGCTCCTTGCGCAGCACCTGGGCGACGATCTGGCGCACAGCCGGCGTGCCGAGCACTTCCTTGGTCTGTCCTTCGAACTGCGGCTCGGGGACTTCGACGGTGAGGACAGCCGTCAGCCCGGCGAGGACATCGTCCTTCTCGATCTTGTCGTTCGCGCCGACTTTGAGTCGGCGCGCGTTCTGATCGATCTGCGAGCGGAGGACCTTCAGCAGCTCCTGCTCGAACCCCTGCTGGTGCGTTCCGCCCTTGGGTGTGGCGATGATGTTGACGAAGGAGCGGATGGTGGTTTCGTACCCGGTCCCCCAGCGCAGAGCGAGATCGACGGCGCAGCGCCGCTCGACCTCGGTCGATGCCATCGTGCCGTCCGCCTGGAGCACGGGAACCGTCTCGCGAAAGGTGCCCTCCCCCTGGATCCGCCACGTGTCGGTGATCGGAGCGTCCGAGGCGAGGAACTCGACGAACTCCGAGATGCCGCCCTCGTAGTGATACGAGGTCTCCACCGGTTCCTCACCGCGCTCATCGCGGATGACGATCTCCAGCCCCGGGACGAGGAACGCCGTCTGCCGTGCGCGCGTCTCGAGCTCGTTCAGCTGGAAGGACGCATCCTTCGTGAAGATCTGGCGGTCGGCCCAGTAGCGCACGCGGGTACCGGTGACGCCGCGCTTCGCCTTGCCGACCACGGACAGCGCGCTGCTCTTCTCGAAGGGCGAGAACGGGGCATCCGGACGCTTCTCGCCCGAGTCCTGGAAAGTGCCGGGCTCGCCCCGGTGGAAGGACATGGCATAGGTCTTGCCACCGCGGTCGACCTCGACGTCGAGACGTTCCGAGAGCGCGTTGACGACGGATGCGCCGACGCCGTGCAGGCCACCGGAAGCGGCATAGGAGCCACCGCCGAACTTGCCGCCGGCGTGCAGCTTCGTAAAGACCACCTCGACGCCCGTCAGACCCGTGCGCGGCTCGACATCGACGGGGATGCCGCGACCGCGGTCGTGCACCTCGACGCTGCCGTCGGCATGCAGGATGATGATGATCTTCGATCCATTGCCGGCGACCGCCTCGTCGACGGAGTTGTCGATGATCTCCCAGAGGCAGTGCATGAGGCCCGGCGACCCGTTCGAGCCGATGTACATGCCGGGACGCTTGCGGACTGCTTCGAGTCCTTCAAGGACCTGCAGATGATGGGCGGAATACTCGGCGGTCACAATCCTCGATTCTATTCGTCGGCGAACGTCGAACGGCTCAGACACTCCCCGAGAGCGCGCCGCAGAGCGAACCGGGGTAAGCCGTGAGCGAAACACACCGCTTTCCGGGCATGACTCACCCGGGATCATGGTTGTATTGAGCACATTACGACCGGACGCCGATACCCGAGGAGGCACCGAGATGAACGCCACGACCGAACGTGAGACCTCCGCAGTCGAGTACCGTCTGACCGCGGTGGATCGCTGCGATTCCTGCGGCGCCCAGGCCTACATCGCCACCGAGGTGAATGGCTCGGAGCTTCTGTTCTGCGCCCACCACGGCCGCAAGTACGAAGAGAAGCTGCGCAGCGTGGCCACGAGTTGGCACGATGAGACGGCCCGTCTCGTCGACGCCGTCTGACCGCACCGGATCAGTCTTCGATCACCCGTCTCACCCGTGAGGTGAGGCGGGTGATCATTTCTTCGCCGACGGTATCGATGCTCTCGGCGAGAGCCGTGGCTGTGTCCTCGCCGTTCTCGCCGGAGCCGAAGATCCAGACCTCGTCCCCGATCTCCGCTCCCGGCCAGGCCTCCACCTGCGATGTCATGGGCCCGAGTGCGCTCATGGCACGAGGACCTGCGGGCGTACCGACCTTGCTGCCGGCGAGAGATGAGGGGACGCCGTCGAAGGAACCCAGATCGATGACGACGTGGTCGGCGCGGATCTCCAGGACGGAGGCGCTCAGCCGGGCGGCCGGGCGGATACCGTCGAGGTCCGGGCCGTCGGCGGAGCGGATGCCGTAGCAGAAGGCGCCGATCCGGCTGAGCGTGCCGCGCAGCTCCGGCCGCCACCAGGAGGCGGCCGATGCCGTGAGGTGCCGGTGCTCGAGAGCCGGCCCGCTGGACTCGATCGCATCGATGGAGTCCAGGAAGATCTGCTGTGAAGCGTCGTCCTCGTCATCGCTCGCCTCGGAGAGGTGGCTCCAGACTCCGCTGATGCGGATCGCGCCGCTGCGCTCGGCGGCTCTGGCGGCGGAGACGAACTCGCCCCAGTCCTCGCGGCGGACCCCGTTGCGGTTCAAACCGGTGTCGATCTTGAGGTGCACCCGGGCGACCGATCCCGTGCGGCGCGAGGCTTCGACGATGAGCGCCAGATAGTCGACGGTGCCGACACCGAGGTCGAGTGAGGCCTCGAGCGCGTGCTCGACCTCGTCTGGGGTGGAGGTCGCCCAGGAGAAGATGCGGGCGGGCGCATCGCTCGACAGCTCGCGGATCCGCAGGCCTGCAGCGATGTCGTAGGAGCCGAACCAGCTGACCCCGGCGGTGAGAGCCGCGGGGACCGCCCAGCTCAGCCCGTGCCCATAAGCATCGTCCTTCATCACGAGGAGTAGCTGTGATGGGGCGATCCGCGCACGGACCGCCTCGATGTTCGCGGCGAAGGTCCGCGTCGACAGGTGCAGGGCCGGGCCCATCAGTCCTCCTCCTCGTGGATCGCGTGGCTGGCGGCGACCGTCATCAGCTCTGCCGCAGTGAGACCGGTGACGTCGGCCCACTCCGCTAGAGCGCTTCGGGCAGGGCCCGATCCTCCGAAGAAGGTCGCCGGCTGCCCGACCTCGGCCCGACTCTCTCCGAGATCGACGACGCACACGTCCATTGCGACACGGCCGATGATGGGGCGCATGACGCCGCCGATCTCGACGGCGGCTCGGTTCCCCAGCGCGCGGACGATGCCCTGGGCGTAGCCGCCTGTGACGAGTGCGATGCGGTGGGGGGAGACCGCGCGGTAGGTGTACCCGTAGGAGACGCCGTCGCCGGCGCGCAGCTGCTTGGTCGACATGACGCGGCCGAGAAGACGCAGCGGAGGCAGAGGGACGGATGCTCCCTGCCCGGGGATCCCGTAGAGGAGGTGGGAGTCGATGTCGACCGTCCCGACATCCGTCGCCGGGAGTGCATGCTGCGCGAGCTGAGCGATCTCGGCGGGCCCGTCGACGAGGACGCGCTCGGCGCCCGCATCGATCACCGCGCGTGCTACCGGCAGGAGTCCGTGGCCGTGCGCGTCGCGGCGAAGATCGGCGATTCGACCTCCCCCGGCGAGGGCCGTCGAAGCCGAGGCCCGCAGCGCCGACCGTGACAGCACCGCCCGAGGAGCGGCGCTGGATGGGATCTGGTGCACGTTCTCCACACTATCGCCGCTCCCGGCTCCGCGAGGCCGCCGCCCCGTAGACTGGAGGTGTCCCCAACCTCCGGAGCACAATGTCACGTCTTTCTCTCGTCCCGCGCGTCAAGTACCTTCTCGCCCGTGCTCGCCGCATCGATGTCGCCTCGGTCGTCGAGCGCGCGAAAGAAGCCTCTGAGCAGCACGGCAAGGCCGTTCCGGCCGTCGTCGTCGACATGCTCTGGTCCGCCGCACGGCGCAACGTGGGCTTCCAGGACTACATCGACTACGACTTCGCCATGCTCACCCGCGAAGAGCGGTCGACATTCATGACGCACCCGGTCTCCAACGAGCTTTCGCAGAAGTACGACCACCCCGATTACCGAGGGATCTTCCAGGACAAGATCGAATTCGACAAGCGCTTCTCGACGTTCCTCAACCGCGAATGGATGATCGTCGATGAGGGCAACGCCGATGAGGTCCGCGCCTTCACCGAGCGACAGGGAACGATCGTCACGAAGGAGCCTATCGGCGTCGCCGGTCTCGGCGTCCACCGTTATCACGCCGCCGATGTCACCGACTGGGACGAGTTCCACGCCGGTCTCCTCTCCCGCGGAGAGTTCCTCATCGAAGAGGTCATCCGCCAGCATGAGGATCTTGCGGCGGTCTGCCCGGGCACGGTCAACACCACCCGCATCACCGCATTCTTCGATGGAGAGAAGGCCCATATCCTCGCCATGGCTCAGAAGTTCGGGCGCGGTGAGGTCAGCGACCAGATGAGTTTCGGCGGCTTCTACACGATGCTCGACGAGAACGGGCGCGCGAAGAGCGCCGGCTACGACTCGCACGGCCATGTCTACGAGAAGCACCCCGACACCGATTTCCCGATCGCCGAGTTCCAGCTGCCGCACATGGAAAAGGTTCGCGCCTTCATCGACGACATCGCCCGCGTAGTGCCCCAGGTTCAGTACGTGGGATGGGACATCGTCGTCTCCCCCGACGGGCCGGTTCTCGTCGAGGGCAACTGGGGCTGCGGCGTCTACGAGAACAAGCCGAGCGTCAGCGGCATCCGCACCGGGCACAAGCCCCGTTATCAGGAGGTCATCGGCTTCTGAGCCGATCACGCCGCCTCTTGCGAGGCGACGAGAAAGGGTCCGGATGCTCAGCATCCGGACCCTTTCTCATAGATCTCTCAGACCGCGCGGACGATCCCCATCGGGGTCGACTGGTGGCCCTGGCCCAGCGGGTTGTCGCCGAGGACCTTCAGAAGGCGCTCCTCGCCGGGCTTGTCGAGGGTCGAGCCCAGGATGTTGCCGCCGAGATCGTTGATGTCGACGACCGCCACATCGGCGATCCCGCCGATGATCTCCTTGACATGAGCGGCGACTTCGTTCGGTCGCTCCGGCCCCAGCACGACAGCCTGGTTGTACGGCGGGATGGTGCCCGAGGTCGGGCCGTCGATCGCTCGGGCCTTGTCCCCCGCGATGCGGTAGAAGTCGCCCTTGCGACCGAATGCCTTCGTCACAGCGGCGACGGCCGCGGCGAACAGGATCCGCGGCGTGCCGCACTCGCGCAGAGCCATCTCCATCGTCTCGGGCATGCCGAGGCCGATCCCGTACGGGGTGCGTGTGACGTACTTCGACAGGAACAGCGCGAGCTTGCGAGGCTGGATCTCATCGAGACGGTACGAGCGCCCCTGGGTGATCGCGACGATCTTCTCGGTCACGAAGAGCAGGTCTCCGGCTTGTACCGAGCCGGACGCGTACTCGGTGATGATCTCGTCGAGATCGTCACCGGGCATCACCACGCGCGTGCGCAGCGGAAGGCGGGCATAACGAGTGCCGTCGACGCGCGTCTCGAGCGCCTTTCCGTCATTCGCCTGCATCATTCGAGGTAGTCCCGCAGCGACTGCGAACGGCTCGGGTGGCGCAGCTTCGCCATCGTCTTCGACTCGATCTGACGGATGCGCTCACGCGTCACGCCGAACGTGTCACCGATCTGGTCGAGCGTCTTCGGCTGTCCATCGCCCAGACCGAAGCGCATACGGATCACGCCCGCCTCGCGCTCGGAGAGCGAGTCGAGCAGCTGCTCGAGCTGGCGCTGCAGCATCGTGAAGCCGACGGCATCCGCCGGGACGACCGCCTCGGTGTCCTCGATGAGGTCACCGAACTCGCTGTCGCCGTCCTCGCCGAGGGGCGTGTGCAGCGAGATGGGCTCACGGCCGTACTTCTGCACTTCGACGACCTTCTCGGGCGTCATGTCGAGCTCGCGGCTGAGCTCTTCGGGGGTGGGCTCGCGGCCCAGGTCCTGGAGCATCTGGCGCTGAACGCGGGCGAGCTTGTTGAT
Organism: Microbacterium sp. GXF6406; assembly: GCF_054798215.1. Classification (NCBI taxonomy): domain Bacteria; kingdom Bacillati; phylum Actinomycetota; class Actinomycetes; order Micrococcales; family Microbacteriaceae; genus Microbacterium; species Microbacterium sp. GXF6406. Next base: position 43,910 of record NZ_JBSJZH010000014.1, read on the forward strand.
GACCTCGACCATGTGCACGGGAATACGGATCGTGCGGGCCTGGTCGGCCATGGCGCGCGTGATGGCCTGACGGATCCACCAAGTGGCGTAGGTCGAGAACTTGAAGCCCTTGGTGTAGTCGAATTTCTCGACCGCGCGGATGAGGCCGAGGTTGCCCTCCTGGATCAGGTCCAGGAACTGCATGCCGCGGCCGGTGTAGCGCTTGGCGAGCGAGACGACGAGACGGAGGTTCGCGCCGAGCAGGTGGCTCTTCGCACGCTGTCCGTCACGGGCCACCCACTGCAGGTCGAGCCCGAGCTGACTGGTCTTCTCAGCGGCGGACATCGCTGAGAGCTTCTCCTCGGCGAACAGACCGGCCTCGATGCGCATGGCGAGCTCGACCTCTTCGGCCGCGTTCAGCAGCGCGACCTTTCCGATCTGCTTCAGGTAGTCCTTGACCGGGTCGGCGGTCGCGCCGGTGATTTGGGTCGAGTAGACGGGGACGTCGTCCTCATCCTTGGAGGTGAGGACGATGGCGCCGGTGGGAAGAGGCTCGGTGAACTCGGGCTTCTTCGCTTCCTCCTCTTCGGTCTCCTCGGGAGCTGCTTCCGCATCTGCGGAGTCGCCCTCGAGCAGATCGTCGTCGGAAGCCTTCTTGCGCTTCGCCGGAGCCTTCTTCGCAGCAGGCTTCTTCGCGGTCGTCGCCTTCTTCGCCGCAGGCTTCTTCGCCGCGGCGGGCTTCTCTGCGTCAGCAGCCTCGGTCTCTACGGCCTCGGGGTCGGTTTTCGCCTTCGTCGTCCGGGTGTTCTTGGTCGCGGCAGGAGTCACGTTTCGCCTTTCACGGAGCGGCACGCCGCTCCGGGACATTTCGGACACTAGTAAGACCCTTGTCAAGTCTCCAGCCTTGCGGCGGGGTCATTGACAACGGGTCAGACACCCAGTATGTCACAGGATGGGCCGGAAGGGCGCATCCTGTGACGTCATGAGTGCGGACGCTTGTCCTCGTCGCCCCGGGGACGCGTCGCGAGATAGCGCTCCAACTCCGCTGCGAGCTCGTCAGCGCTCGGCAGATCGCGCTCATCGAAGCCGCCATCATCACCGGCGTCCGGATCGCGCCCCGCCATATAGGCGTCGTATCGCCCTTCCAGCGTCTGGATCATCTGACGCAGCTCATCGTTGCTGTCGACCTGTTCATTCACCTTCGCGAGGAACTCCAAGCGCTGTTCGCGCAATTCATCGAGACCGAGGACGATTCCCGTAGAGCCCATGATCCGATCGGCTGCGGCGATGACGGCCTCGGGATTCTCGGTCTCGGCCAGATAATGCGGCACGAGGAGGACGAACCCGACCACTCGATCGCCCCGTTCGGAGAATCGGTACTCGAGGAGATGGCCGGCCGTCGCCGGGAGCTGCGTGCGCGGACGCCACACCGAAACGGATGCCGCGATCTCCTTGCGGTTGCCGCTGACCGTGGTGCTGATGGGGCGGGTGTGCGGGACAGGCATCGCGATCGAATGGACCCAGGTGACGCCGGATGTGCCGAGCTCCGTCGAAAGATCGAGGACGGCGGCGGTGAAGGCCTCCCAGGAGAAATCCGGCTCGTACCCGGAGAGCAGGAGGAACTGCTGGCCGAGAGCGTCGTGTGCGAGGGACAGCTCCAGCCGGGCCGGGCGGTACTCGCTCAGATGATCGTGCTCGAAGGTGAAGATCGGACGGCGCGCCCGGTAGTCCAGAAGCCGGTCGTTGTCGAACACGACGATCGGCTGGGGGTCGGTGACCTCGCGCAAGTGCTCGATCAGGCCGGACACCGCAGAGCCCGCGTCAGTGAAACCGGTCAACAGAATGACCAGCGGCAGCCCCGAGGGAACGTCGGGTGCATTGGCGACGCGCTCATGAAGATTTCCGTGTTCGGGCATACATCCATGCTACGAGCCTGTGGCAGTCGGGGACGCGGCGCCGACATGCTGACAGCGAACACAACGGGCCGGCGAGAGCCACGACGCACCTAGGATGGAGGCATGACGCTTCCCGCGCTCTCGCACAGCACTGAAAACTTCCCCGCTAGCGCTGCCGACGCAGCAGTGCTCATCGTTCCGGACACGACCGTGTTCCCCGAGGCGCTCCAGGCCTATCCCGGACTCGCGGAGATCCTCGACTCCATCGGCTTCACCGGCGCCGCCTCCGCGTTCGCCCGCGTGCATCTGCCCGCCGTCGCGACCGGAGCATTCGCCGTCGTCGGGGTCGGTTCCGCGCCGGATGCCGGTGCTGTCCGCGAAGCGGCCGGCACGGCGTTGCGCACGCTGACCGGCTTCGAGCACGTCTCCCTCGCGCTGGCCGCGGGCCTGGACGAGCACGCGGCGGCCGCTGCTGAAGGAGCCGTCTTCGGCGGATACCGCTTCGAGGGGTACCGGGCGAAGCCGGGTAAGCCCCGCGCCGCGCAGGTCACCGTTCACAGCGATTCGTTGACGGATGCCGCGACCGATCGCGCCCGCGTGCTCGGCGATGCGCTCGCCCTCGTCAAGGACCTCGTCAACACCCCCGCCGAGTGGCAGAGCCCCGCAGACCTCGCTCAGAGCGCCGTGGACGCCGTGTCCGGCACAGACATCAGCGTCGAAGTGCTGGATGAGAAGGACCTCGCGGAGCAGGGCTTCGGCGGCGTCCTCGGCGTCGCACAGGGCTCCGACCGCGCACCGCGCGTGGTGCGTCTCGAATACGCCCCGGCCGGATCCGGCCGTCACATCGCCCTCGTGGGCAAGGGCATCACGTTCGACACCGGCGGGCTCTCCCTGAAGCCCGCGGCATCAATGGTCGGCATGAAGTTCGACATGGCCGGTTCGGCCACCGTGCTCGCCGCGATCCGTGCGATCGCCGCGCTGCAGTTGCCCGTCCGCGTGACCGCGTGGATGTGCATCACCGACAACATGCCCTCGGGCAAGGCCACGCGCCCTGGCGACGTCCTGCGCATGCTCGACGGCACCACCGTGGAAGTCCTCAACACCGACGCCGAAGGCCGCCTCGTCCTGGCGGATGGCCTGGTCGCCGCGAGCCGTGAGAACCCCGATGTGATCGTCGATGTCGCAACTCTCACGGGTGCGATCCTCGTCGCCCTCGGCCACCGCCACACCGGTGTCATGGGTGACGACGCAACGGTCGCCGAGTATCTCGAGGCCGCACGGACCGCCGGCGAGCCGGCCTGGGCTCTCCCGCTCCCGGAGTACATGGAAGACACGCTCGACTCGCCGATCGCCGACATGCAGAACGCCAATATGGGCGATCGCGCCGGTGGCTCGATGTACGCGGGCCTGTTCCTGCAGCGCTTCATCGGCCGCACCGGCGATGGCGATGACGCACCGCGCATCCCCTGGGTGCACCTCGACGTCGCCGGCTCCGCCGAGCACGGCAGCGCACCGTACGGCTACACCGACAAGGGGCCCACCGGAGCGACGGTCCGCTCCCTGGTCGCCCTCGCCGAGGCGAGCATCCCGGGCGCATGATGGCAGCGCACACGTTCGACATCGTCATCCTCGGCGGCGGCAGCGGCGGCTACGCCGCAGCGCTGCGCGCCGCCGAGCTCGGCAAGTCGGTCGCGCTAATCGAGAAGGACAAACTCGGCGGCACATGCCTGCATCGAGGCTGCATCCCGACGAAGGCTCTGCTGCATGCGGCGGAGGTCGCAGACCACGTGCGATCGGCCGCGTCCGTCGGGGTCCTCGCCTCGCTGGAGGGCGTGGACGCTGCGGGGGTTCGCACCTACCGCGAAAAGATCGTCGCGAAGAAGTTCGCGGGGCTCGAAGGCCTGATCAAGGCCCGAGGCATCACTGTGGTCAGCGGCAGCGGAACTCTCACCGCCGACCACGCTGTGCAGGTCGGCAACGAAACGTACACTGCACCAGACGTCATCCTCGCGACCGGGTCATACAGCCGTTCGCTGCCCGACCTGGAGATCAACGGCCGGATCATCACGAGTGAACAGGCCCTGGCGCTCGACGAGATCCCCGAACGCGTCCTCATCCTGGGGGGAGGCGTCATCGGCGTCGAGTTCGCCAGCGTCTGGCGCTCCTTCGGCGCCGAGGTCACGATCATCGAAGGCCTCGACCATCTCGTCCCCAATGAGGATGAGACCCTGAGCAAGGGCCTCGAGCGGGCTTTCCGTCGTCGCGGCATCCGCTACGAGCTCGGAACCCGTTTCCAAACCGCCGTTCAGGACGACACGAGCGTAACCGTCACGCTGGAGAACGGCACGACTCACACGGGGGATTACCTCCTCGTCGCCGTCGGACGCGGCCCCGCGACGGCGGATCTCGGCCTCGAAGAGGCCGGAGTCGCCGTCGAGCGAGGATTCGTCGCTGTCGACGACATGTTGCGCACGAGCGCCCCCGGCGTCTGGGCCGTCGGCGACATCGTCCCCGGGCTGCAGCTCGCCCACCGGGGATTCCTTCAGGGAATCGCCGTTGCCGAGAGAATCGCCGGGCTCTCCCCCGTACCGGTGCCCGAATCGCAGATTCCCAAGATCACGTACTCCAATCCGGAGGTCGCCTCGGTCGGTCTCACGGAGAAAGCAGCCCGCGCCGAGCACGGTGCTGAAGCGGTCGACTCCTACGAGTACAGCCTCGCCGGCAACGGCAAGAGCGAAATCATCGGAACGAGCGGCGTCGTGAAGGTCGTGCGACTCAAGAACGGTCCGATCATCGGGGTGCACCTCCTCGGCGACCGCGTCGGTGAACTCATCACCGAGGGGCAACTCGCCGTGGCATGGGAAGCCCATCCGGAAGACATCGCTCCGCTCATACATGCGCATCCCACGCAGAGCGAAGCGCTGGGCGAGGCTTTTCTCGCCCTTGCAGGAAAACCATTGCACGCACTCTGACCACCAACCGGTGTCAGTGTCAGTAAGCTGAACTAGTCATAAACATTCTTGAAGGAGACTCCGTCATGAGCACATCCGTGGTCCTCCCCGCTCTCGGTGAGAGCGTCACAGAGGGTACGGTCACCCGCTGGCTGAAGCAGGTGGGAGACACCGTTCAGGCGGACGAGGGCCTGCTCGAGATCTCGACCGACAAGGTCGATACCGAGATCCCCTCGCCGGTCAGCGGCGTTATCGAAGAGATCCTGGTCGCCGAGGACGAGACCGTCGAGGTCGGCGCTCTCCTGGCCCGGATCGGCGACGGCTCCGCCGCCGCTCCCGCTGCGGAGGAGCCCGCTGCGGCCCCCGCGCCCGCAGCTGCGCCCGCCGCGCCTGAGGCTGCCCCGGCTCCCGCTGCTGCTCCCGCAGCCGCTGCGCCGGCCGGCGACGCCACCGACATCGTCCTCCCCGAGCTGGGCGAGAGCGTGACCGAGGGCACCGTCACCCGCTGGCTGAAGGCCATCGGCGACGAGATCGCCGTCGACGAGCCCCTCCTGGAGATCTCGACCGACAAGGTCGACACCGAGATCCCCTCGCCGGTCGCCGGCATTCTGCAGGAGATCCTGGCCGCTGAAGACGAGACCATCGAGGTCGGCAGCGTGCTCGCACGTGTCGGCTCCGGCGCTCCCGCGGCAGCCCCGGCACCTGCCGCTCCGGCTCCTGCTCCCGCTCCTGCCGCTCCGGCTCCGGCTCCGGCTCCGGCACAGGCTCCCGCAGCTGCACCGGCTCCCGCTCCGGCCGCACCTGCCGCGGCTGAGGCTCAGGCCGCCGAGAGCAACGACAGCATCTACGTCACCCCGCTCGTGCGCCGCCTCGCTGCTCAGCAGGGCGTCGACCTCGCCACGGTGAACGGCTCGGGTGTCGGGGGACGCATCCGCAAGGAAGACGTCCTCGCCGCTGCCTCCGCAGGCGCCTCCGCACCCGCCGCAGCGGCCGCTCCCGCGCCGGCTCCGCTCGAGGTCTCGCCGCTGCGCGGCACGACCCAGCCGATGTCGCGCCTGCGCAAGGTCCTCGCCAAGCGTGCGGTCGAGTCCATGCAGCAGACCGCTCAGCTGACGACGGTCGTCGAGGTCGACGTCACGACGCTCGCCGCCTACCGCGACAGCGTCAAGGCAGAGTTCCTGCAGAAGACCGGTGACAAGCTGTCCTTCCTGCCGTTCTTCGCCCTGGCCGCGGCCGAGGCGTTGCGCGCGTTCCCGATCATCAACTCGACGGTCGAGGGCGAGAACATCGTCTACCCGGCCACCGAGAACGTGTCGATCGCGGTTGACACCGAGCGCGGCCTTCTCACACCGGTCCTGCGCGACGCGGCATCGAAGAACATCGCCGAGATCGCTCACGAGATCGCCGACCTCGCCGCCCGCACCCGCGACAACAAGCTGAAGCCCGACGAGCTCGCCGGCGGAACCTTCACGCTGACGAACACCGGCTCGCGCGGCGCGCTGTTCGACACGCCGGTGGTATTCCTGCCGCAGTCCGCGATCCTCGGCACAGGAACGGTCGTCAAGCGTCCGGGCCTGGTCAAGGTCGATGGCGTGGACGCGATCGCCGTCCGTTCGTACGTCTACCTGGCGCTGTCCTACGACCACCGCATCATCGATGGTGCGGATGCCGCCCGCTTCCTGGGCGCGGTCAAGGCTCGTCTCGAGGCGGCGAACTTCGCCGCCGACCTCGGAGCCTGATCTCCGACGAGTCATTCTGGCTGGTGCGCGACGTCATAGACGTCGCGCACCAGCCATTTCTCGTCTCTGCGCTCGAGAACGAGCATCTGTTCGGCCACCTCCGCCACGGCATCCGTTTCCGCTGATCCCGGATCGAGGGGAGTCAGCCGCACGACGGCGACATCTCCGTAATCGTCGACGAGACTCGGGCTGCTCGCTGCCGGCCCCCGCGTCGCGAGTCCCTGCATCGGCATCGTCGAGCCCTCCGCGATGGCCGCTGAACATGAGGTCTCCCCCGTCTCCCGGCACTCGTGGAGCGCAGAGAGAAGAGCGGGCAGTGTCGTCATGAGCTCTCCGTGTCCCTCCGTCGCGCCCGGCTTCCCGACGGGTGCCGGGCTCTTCTCCTGTTCCTGCGCGCCGCTCTCGCCGATCTCAAGGGACTCGTCCTCGTCGACGGCTGGGAGCAGCTTTTCCGGTGCCGATATGCGCGTATTCGGATCATCGGGGTCAGCCTGCGGCCACGCCAGCCCCACCGTCAGGACTCCGACGGCGAGAACCCCCGCAAGAATCAACGAACGCCGTCTGCCATGGCCCACAGATGCGCGTTCTGAGCGGTTCGGCTGCGCCTCTCGGCGCTGGTCGCGCGAACGCGCCAGGACTGCTGTCAGCGCCATCGCACGCCCTCGAGCAGCCGCCCACAGGGCGCGCGAGCCCCTGGCCCCATCGTCTCTGGACCGCTCTTGCCGAAGAGCTTGCCGTGACGCCCGGGCGTTGTCCGTGACGACGAGATCACCCCACCCGGGGACCCCCAGATCCGCGGCTCGTTCGGGGCCGAAGACGTCGAGGCGCAGCGGGCGCGGCGCCGCGGTCGAGAACAGTTCGGATTCCCAGCGGGAATCGTCATCGATGCGGTGACGGCTCCCGCCCAGCGCCGTGATGATCTCCTCGAGGATCCGCTGACTCGAACGATCCGTCGTATGCTCCGCGATCTTCACCATGAGCTGGCCCGTGCGCATCCGTGCCCCGGCTCCGTCCCCATGGGCGAAAACCGGACGCCCCTCGGCCGTGATCCACCAGTCCCCCACGGCCGTCGCATCCGCGGCCCCCAGCGCCCGGAGGCCGCGCAGCAGGCTGACCACGAGCGTCCCCATCTCCCCCGGCGCGAGCAGGCACTGGGCGACGCGACGCTTCCCGAGGAACGTCTCCACCCGGTGTACGCACCACGGCACCAGCGCATCGTGCCCATCTGGACGGCGCAGCACATCCGATACGCCGCACACATGGTCCTCGCCGGAGAACTCCCAGCCCGGCCACGCTTCGAGCTCCTCTGCGGCGACGCCGACGACCACAGCATCCCCGGAGGTCAGGAGCCTCCCACGAAATGGCCCTTCAGAGCCCTCCAGCGCCCTGATCACACGGTGCGCCCCCGGCACGAGTGCTGCACGTTCCGATGCGGTCTGCGATTCTGCCATGTCCTCCATCTGAGGTCATCCGCGATATCACCGAGAACGCTCTTCCGCCGGCTGGGGACGAACGACGCCGACGCGGTGACGGTGCAGAGCGAGTGCGCCCCACGCGAACGCGCACATCCTCCCCTCTCCGACTCGGTAGTCTTATACCTATGGCTAAGCGTGCTCCAGAACCCGAAAAGCGTCAGGGGTTCTTCTCCCAGATCAAGTCCCTGTTCCGGTTCACGCGTGAGCAGTACCCCTGGTTGCCCTGGGCCCAGATCGCGATACTCGTCGGCGCGATCCTCATCGGGCTCATCATCGGCTATCTCATCCCGCCGTTCCAGGTATGGACGCTGGTCCTCTGGGGCATCACGGGTCTCATGGTCGGCGTGCTCGGCTCACTCTTCCTCATGACGCGTCTGTCGACGCGCGCGATGTACATCAAGATCGACGGCATGCCCGGTGCCGCAGGTCACGTCATGAGCTCCAGCCTCGGACGCTCGTGGCAGGCATCCGACACTCCCGTCGGAATCAACCCGAAGACCCAGGAGGCCGTCTACCGCGCCATCGGCCGCGGCGGGATCGTGATCGTGGGCGAGGGCGCGCGGGGCCGTCTCACGCGTCTGGTCAACGAGGAGCGCACCAAGGCGCAGCGCGTCGCCCACGGCGTTCCGGTCAATGTGTACTACGTCGGCCACGGCGACGACGAGGTCCACATCTCCGAGCTCGCGAAGACCATCAAGAAGCTTCCCAAGGCGATCGACAAGACGACGATGGCCGCTGTCATCCGCCGTGTGGACTCCGTCTCGCAGTCCGTCACCTCGCTTCCGATCCCGAAGGGAATCGATCCGAACCGCGTGCGCGCACAGCGACCGCGTTGATCGAAAGCCTCACGAAAGACGAAGGCCGGTTCCCCCGCGGGGACCGGCCTTCGTCATCAGCTGAGCGGCTCCTTCGGGAGGCGGCGGACCTTGGCGCGTCGACGTCGGCGTTCGGGGATCATCGAGCGCATCTCCTCCAGCTTGCCGAAGCACAGCAGGCGGTCATCCGCTTCGAGGACGACGTGCTTACGGGGGTTGGGGATGACCATCGTGCCGCGGTGCAGCGTGAGCACAGTGATGTCCCGTTCCCAGAGCCCGGACTCCCCCAGGGACCGACCGACGAGCTCGGCCGCGTTGTGAACGAGCAATTCAGCGACGCCGTATCCCGTCGACACCGTCAGGCGTTGACGCACGTCGATCTCCGGGAATCCGACCTGTCCGGCGATGTAGTCGATGATCGCGCCGGCGACGTCGAGATTGGTCGCCTGCTCGATCCCCTGCAGTCCCGGCGAGGAGTTCACCTCCATGACGAGCGGGCCGTCATCGCCTTCGAGCATGTCGACGCCGGCCACGCGCAGGCCCATGATCTGAGCGGACCGCACAGCCGCTCGCTCATAGGCGGGGTCCAGTTGCACGCCCTCGACGCTGCCGCCGCGATGCACGTTGGAGCGGAATTCGTCGCCGGCCGCGGAGCGGCGCATCGCTGCGACGACCCGGTCTCCGACGACCAGTGCGCGGATGTCGCGTCCTCGGCTCTCCGAGATGAACTTCTGGATGAGCACGTTCTGCTTCGTCGAGTGCAGAGTCTCGATGATGGCCTCGGCCACTTTGACCTGCGGGGCGAGGATCACGCCGATCCCCTGCGTGCCCTCGAGGAGTTTGATGACGACGGGTGCCCCGCCGACGCGCTCGATGGCCGGGCGCACGTCGGCACGGTTGCGCACGAACGCGGTGGGCGGCATCGCGATGTTATGGCGCGAGAGGATCTGGTTCGCCCGGAGCTTGTCTCGCGCGCTGGAGATGCCGTTGGCGGTATTGGGCGTGTATACGTCCATCTGCTCGAACTGGCGGACCACGGCCGTGCCGAAGTAGGTGATCGAGCTGCCGATCCGAGGCAGGATCGCGTCGTAGTCGCTCAACTGCTTGCCCCGGAAGTGCAGATCGGGTTCATCACCGGTGAGGTCGATGGCGAACTTCAGCGTATTGAGCACTTTGACGTCGTGGCCGCGTTGGATGGCTGCGGCGCGGAGGCGCTGGGTGGAGTAGGCGTGGGGCGCACGGGAGAGCACGGCGAGCTTCACGGGATTCTCCTGCCAAAATGGATTTCGTGGTTATGACATCTCATTCAAACACTCTTACGGGGTGGCGTGAGTGGGTGTCCCTGCCCGATGCCGGTATCGATTGGATCAAGGCCAAGATCGACACGGGCGCGCGCACTTCGTCTCTGCACGCCTTCGACATCGAGGCCTTCGAGCGCGAGGGCGAGGACTGGGTCCGTTTCCGAGTCAATCCCTGGCAGAACTCGGATGCTGATTCCCGCATCGTCGAGTGCCCGGTGCACGACCGGCGCAGCATTCGCAGCTCCTCGGGCCACTCCGAGGAGCGCATCGTGGTGCTGCTGGCGATCCGGCTCGTCGGGCGCCTCGTGGTGTCGGAGGTCACCCTGAGCAATCGCGATGAGATGGGCTTCCGCATGCTGATCGGCCGTGAGGCGCTCCGACGCGGCTTCATCGTGGATCCGGCGCGCTCCTTCCTCGGCGGGCGAGCCCCGAAAGATGCGCGACGGCGCAACCGCGGACGCGACTGATCCGGCCCTCAGGCGCGGATGAGCACGGTGCCGACGATCTTGTCGTGCAGACCGCGCTGGTCCGGGTCCCAGATGACCGCGGGAATGACGAAGACGAGCAGAGCCGTGCGGATGATCGGCCGCCACAGCCCCACCCATCGGCCGTTCAGCAGCACGATGCGCATTCCGAGGATGCGGTGCCCGGGGCTGCCGCCGATCGTGGGGATGAAGATGATCTGAAGTGCGGCGAAGACGAGCATCGGCGTGAACAGCGACGCGCCCGCTTCTCCCGGCAGTGCGAACTGGTCGTAGCCGAAGAATCCGGTGGCGATGATGGTCGCAGCGGCGTAGTCGATGAGCAGAGCGCCGATGCGACGACCGGCCCGGCCGATGCTTCCGGGGCCGGTTTCGGGGAGACCGAGACGTTCGCCAGGGTATGAGTTTTCAGCATCCGTCACGCCTCTATCCTACCGAGGCTCTGTAACATGGCTGAAACAAAGAGGACACGGCCGAGTAATCCCGCGTGCCTAGTCTTCATGAAGGCCTCAAGGCCGCGATCCCGAATCATCCAGGAGTGATACATGTTCACCGATTCGTCCGAAGTGCTGAGCTACATCAAGGAGAACGACGTCAAGTTCCTTGACATCCGGTTCACCGATCTGCCCGGCGTGCAGCAGCACTTCAACATCCCGGCTTCCACGGTCGACGAGGACTTCTTCACGGAAGGGCAGCTGTTCGACGGCTCCTCCATCCGCGGGTTCGCCAGCATCCACGAGTCGGACATGCAGCTGATCCCCGATGTGACGACCGCCTACATCGATCAGTTCCGCGAAGCCACGACGCTCGTCATGATCTTCGACATCTACAACCCGCGCACGGGCGAGATCTATTCGAAGGACCCGCGCCAGGTCGCGAAGAAGGCGGAGAAGTACCTCGCCTCGACCGGCATCGCCGACACCGCGTTCTTCGCCCCCGAGGCGGAGTTCTACATCTTCGATGATGTGCGTTACTCGACCACGGCGAACCAGAGCTTCTACAGCGTCGACTCCGAAGAGGGCGCATGGAACACGGCACGCGAGGAGGAGGGCGGCAACCTCGGCAACAAGACGCCGTTCAAGGGCGGATACTTCCCCGTCGCCCCGGTCGACAAGACCGCGGATCTCCGCGATGACATGACCCTCAACCTCATCGACGCGGGCTTCGCTCTCGAGCGCTCGCACCACGAGGTCGGCACGGGTGGTCAGCAGGAGATCAACTACCGCTTCGACACCATGGTGCACGCGGCCGACGACATCCTGAAGTTCAAGTACATCATCAAGAACACGGCCGAGCAGTGGGGCAAGACCGTCACTTTCATGCCGAAGCCGCTCTACGGCGACAACGGCTCGGGGATGCACACGCACCAGTCTCTGTGGAGCGAGGGCAAGCCCCTGTTCTACGATGAGGCCGGCTATGGCCAGCTGAGCGACATCGCCCGCTGGTACATCGGCGGTCTGCTCAAGCACGCCAACGCCGTTCTCGCCTTCACGAACCCGTCGCTGAACAGCTACCACCGCCTGGTGAAGGGCTTCGAGGCTCCGGTGAACCTGGCCTACTCGGCCGGCAACCGCTCCGCCGCCATCCGCATCCCGCTCACGGGATCCAACCCGAAGGCGAAGCGCATCGAGTTCCGCGTTCCGGATGCCTCGAGCAACCCGTACCTGGCCTTCGCCGCTCAGCTCATGGCCGGTCTCGACGGCATCAAGAACCGCATCGAGCCGCTCGAGCCGATCGACAAGGATCTCTACGAGCTTCCCCCCGAGGAGGCCAAGAACATCCCGCAGGTGCCGAACTCGCTCCTCGACTCGCTCGAGGCACTCCGAGAGGACCACCAGTTCCTGCTCGAGGGCGGCGTGTTCACCGAGGAGCTCATCGAGACCTGGATCTCCTACAAGATGGAGAACGAGATCCTGCCGATCGCGCAGCGTCCGCACCCGTTCGAGTTCGAGCTCTACTTCGGAGTCTGATCCGAAAGAGGCAGAAGGAAGAGGCCGTCCCGTTCAGGGGCGGCCTCTTCCGCGTTTCCGGCGCGCGGCGTCACAACACCTGCAGCGCAGCTGCCTGCACGCGCACGGCGATCGTCGAGACGTCGCCGAGCTCTTCGCCGTCGATCTCGAACGTCAGCGGGCTCGCCAGCTGCACGCGCAGGCTCTCGGCGGTGAGGTGACGAGTCGATTCCGTGCTGACGGCCTTGTCGCCACCGGTGAGACGCCGCAGGATGCCGTTGTCCCAGACGACCGAGCGCACGGTCTCGAGCCATTGCAGGGCCCCGTCGGAGCTCACCAGCAGCAGGTCCAGCATCCCGTCATCGAGTCGGGCATCGGGAAGCAGGCGGAGTCCGCCCTGGATCATGCCGCAGTTGCCGATGATCATGGTGTGTCCACGCACATCCTGAGGCTCATCGCCGTCGATCTCGAGCACGATGTCCGTCATCTCGGTGCCGGCCATCGCCCGTCCCATCGCCTCGACGTAGGCCAGCCATCCGGCGCGGTCCTTGAGGTCGTCGTCGGTCTCCGAGAGCATCTGGGCATCGATGCCGAATCCGACCATCACAGCGAAGGCGTGCTCGGGGCCGTCGTCGAGACTGACCCAGCCGAGGTCGATCGCCGTGGATTCGTCCGCCGCGATGCGTGCGAGCGCACCCGCCAGGTCGTCCAGCGGGACAGCGAGGTTGCGTGCCAGCAGATTACCCGTACCGCGCGGCACGATCCCGAGGGAGACGCCCGTTCCCGCCAGAGCCTCGGCGACCGCGCGAACGGTCCCATCGCCGCCCACGGCGACGACCGTGCCGCAGCCGGCTTCGACGGCTTCCTGCGCCATGCCGGTGCCCGGGTCGTCGACGCTCGTCTCCCACCAGCGGATTCCCTCCGCCGCATTCCCGAAGGTCTTATCGACCGCATCGCGCAGAAGAGCCGCATCCGTCTTGGAAGGGTTCCAGATGATCCCGATACTCGTGTCGCTCATGTGCTCAGCCTGGGCCAGCGGCACGATCGGCGCAACTCATCTGTAGAAGAGCTGCTCGAACACGCGCCGAGACCGGCGGGTGACGCGCAGGTAGTCCTCCTCCACGAGCGATGCCGACCTCTCCGGGTAGCCGAGCAGGTCGGCGATCGCGTCGAGCTCCGGACGGTCCCAGGGAAGCATGTCGCTCGTTTTCCCGGTGCGCAGGGTGATCGCCGATCGCAGGCGGCTGGAGAGCAGCCAGGCATCCTTCAGCACCTCGGCCTCTTCGTTCCCCAGAAGTCCGGCCGTCCGGGCCGCTTCGAGGGCGTCGAGAGTCGATGTTGTGCGCAGCGCCGGGACGCGAGAGGCGTTCTCGAGCTGGAGGAGCTGCACGAGCCATTCCACGTCGCTGAGCGTTCCCGGTCCGAGCTTCAGGTGCCGCCGTGGGTCGGCTCCGCGGGGAAGGCGCTCGCCCTCCATGCGCGCCTTGATGCGCTTGATCTCCCGCACCGCGAGCTGATCGACCTCCATGGGGTACCGGATGCTCTCCGCCATGCCCATGAATGCGGAGATGAGATCCTCGCTGCCGGCGACGCCGCGCGCGCGCAGGAGCGCCTGCGCCTCCCACGACACCGACCAGCGCCGGTAGTACTCCGCATACGCCGTCATCGAGCGCACCAGGGGCCCCTTGCGGCCCTCCGGGCGAAGATCGGCGTCCAGCTCCAGAGGAAGACGATGATCGGTCAGGTGCTCCCGGAGCCCCGCGACCATCTGGGTGGCGAGCGTCTGCGCACGCTGCGGTTCCACGCCGTTCGCTGCGAAGACGTAGAGGATGTCGGCATCCGATCCGAACCCGAGTTCGGCACCACCGAAACGGCCCATACCGATGATCGCGAACTGGAAGGCTTCGTCCTCTGCGGGGACGACGTTCCGGCGCACCGCGTGCAGCGCGGCATCGATCGTGGCGTCGGTGATCGCCGTCAGAGACTCGGCCATCTCCTCGATCGTCAGAACACCCAGCACGGATCCCATCGCCGTGCGCAGCAGCTCTCGCCGGCGGAGCGCCCGGACCGCGGTGAGCGCCGAATCGATCGATGCGTGCCGCGTGCGGATCGCGCGAGCTTCATCGCGCAGCTTGTCCGCTCCCTTCGGCCGGAGAAGTTCCCGATTATCGAGCCAGGCGACGGACTCCGGGATCCACTCCATGAGCTCGCCGATATAGCGCGAGGAGGACAGGAGCTTGGTGAGGTTCTCCAGCGCGCCGGAGGAGTCCCGGAGCATCCGCAGGAACCAGGACGAATCTCCCAAGCGCTCACTGATGCGCCGGAATGCGAGGAGCGCGTAGTCGGGGTCGCTGCCGTCGGCGAACCAGCGCACCATGATGGGCATGAGGTGCCGTTGCACGGTCACCTTCCGGCTGATTCCGGTCGTGAGCGCACCGATGTGGCGCAATGCGCCGGCCGGGTCGCGGAAGCCGATCGCGGCGAGACGGTCGCGTGCGCGTGCCGGCGAGAAGCTTCGCTCGTCCTCGGGCAGCTCGGCGACGGCGTTGAGCAGCGGACGGTAGAAGAGCCGGGTGTGGATGTCGCGCACCTCACGGCGCAGGCTCTCCCAGAGCGACCAGATGGCGGCGCCGTCCTCGGCCAGCCCCGTCGAACGGGCGAGCACGCGCAGGCCCTCCGGCGTGCGGGGCATGAGGTGGGTGCGGCTGAGATCGCGCAGCTGCAACCGGTGCTCGAGAAGCCGCAGCGTGCGGTAGTCCGCGGCGAAGATCGCGGCATCCTCGCGGCCGATGTATCCGCCGGCGACGAGTGCGTCGAGGCTTTCGAGTGTGCCCTGGGTGCGGATGTCGGGGTCGGTGAGGCCATGCACGAGTTGCAGGAGCTGCACGGTGAACTCGATATCGCGGAGCCCACCGGGACCCAGCTTGATCTGGTGGCGGACGTCGTCGGGATCGATGTGGTCGGTGACCCGCTCCCGCATGCGCTGCACGCTCTCGACGAAGTTCTCCCGCGCCGCGCTGGACCAGACCTTCGGCTGGACCGCCTCGATGTAGTCGGCTCCGAGATCGGCGTCGCCGGCGAGGGGACGCGCTTTCAGCAGCGCCTGGAACTCCCAGCTCTTCGCCCAGCGGTCGTAATAGGCGAGATGGGAATCGAGGGAGCGCACGAGAGCCCCCTGCTTGCCCTCCGGGCGCAGGTTCGCGTCGACCTCCCACAGGGGCGGTTCGATCTCGACGCCGGAGAGGCCGCGCATCGTCTCCCGGGCGAGAGTCGTCGCGATGTCGATAGCCCGCGCCTCGCTGAGGCGTGTCTCATCGGCCGTTCCGCCGACGAAGATCACATCCACGTCGCTGACGTAGTTCAGCTCGCGCGCACCGGCCTTGCCCATGCCGATGATCGACAGTCGGGTGAGTGCCACTTCCTCTCGCGAGCAGGATGCCGCCACCCGCGTGCGCGCAACCGCGAGAGAAGCCTCCAGCGCCGCGCCCGCGGCATCCGCCAGCGCAGCAGAGACCGCGGCGATCCGCGTCTCCGGCTCCGGTGTCAGCAGGTCGATCGCCGCGATCTCGGCGAGTGCCCGACGGTACGCCACGCGCAGCGACACCCAGGCGCTCTCATCGCCGGATGATGCGAAGCCATCCTCGACCTGCACCGCTGCCAGCATCCGTTCTTCCAAGGCGGGCGCACTCGGCACGAGCTGCCCGATCTCGTTCAGGATCGAGAGCTGGTCCGGGTGACGCAGGAAGAAATCCGCCAAGCCGGTGGATGCTCCGAAAACCCGCCAGACGATGATCCGGGTCTCCGGGTCGGCGAGAAGCGCGCGCAGCACGGCGGGGTCGCGTCGCGCGACGCGGATCATGCCCTCGGCTGCGCTGTCGGGATCCGCCGCGGAGACGCCGGCGAGGATTTCGCCGGCGTCCTGGCCGATCAGCTCCGACAGCTCCTCGAGCGCCTGCGCGCCCGCGCGCAGATCGTCGAATCCGAAACGGGCGAGAGCGGAGAGGGAGATAGCCGACTGCGAACGCGACATCGGATCAGAGCAGCTCGAGGTTGCTCTTCAGCTCGAAGGGCGTGACCTGCCCGCGGTAGGCCTCCCACTCCTTGCGCTTGTTGAGGAGCACATAGTTGAAGACCTGCTCGCCGAGGGTCTCGGCGACGAGCTCCGACCGCTCCATGTACTCCAGGGCGTGGTCGAGGCTCGCCGGCAGCGAGGAATACCCTAGCGCGCGTCGCTCCCCATCGGTCAACGACCAGACGTTGTTCTCAGCCTCGGGCGGAAGCTCGTACTCGTTCTCGATCCCCTTGAGACCGGCGGCGAGCATGAGCGCATAGGCCAGGTACGGGTTGGCCGCCGAATCCAGGCCGCGGTGCTCGACGCGCGAGGACTGGCTCTTGTTCGGCTTGTACATCGGAACCCGCACGAGCGCCGAACGGTTCGTGTGCCCCCACGTGACGAAGCTGGGGGCCTCGTCACCGCCCCAGAGCCGCTTGTACGAGTTGACGAACTGGTTCGTGACGGCGGCGATCTCATTGGCGTGCTTGAGAAGGCCCGCGATGAAGTGACGCCCGGTCTGAGAGAGCTGGTACTTCGCGCCCTCTTCCCAGAACGCATTCCGATCGCCCTCGAACAGAGACATGTGCGTGTGCATTCCGCTGCCGGGCTGGTCGCTCATCGGCTTGGGCATGAACGTCGCGTACACGCCCTGCTCGATCGCGACCTCCTTGATCACCGTGCGGAAGGTCATCACGTTGTCCGCGGTCGTCAGAGCATCCGCGTAGCGCAGATCGATCTCGTTCTGTCCGGGGCCGCCCTCGTGGTGGCTGTACTCCACGGAGATGCCGAGGTCTTCCAGCATCCGCACCGAACGGCGCCGGAAGTCGTGCGCGGTGCCTCCGGGAACATTGTCGAAATATCCCGCGGAGTCGACGGGGACCGGGCCCTCGGGGCCGATCACGGACGACTTGAGCAGGTAGAACTCGATCTCGGGGTGCGTGTAGAACGTGAACCCGGCATCCGCGGCCTTCGCAAGGGCGCGCTTGAGGACGTGTCGCGGATCCGCGACCGCGGGCTGGCCGTCCGGAGTCGTCAGATCGCAGAACATGCGGGCGGTCGGGTCGATCTCGCCGCGCCATGGCAGAGTCTGGAACGTCGTCGGGTCCGGCTGCGCGAGCAGGTCCGATTCGTAGGTCCGGGTCAGACCCTCGATCGCCGAGCCGTCGAAGCCGATGCCCTCGGCGAAGGCGCCCTCGACCTCGGCCGGAGCGATCGCCACCGACTTCAGCGTGCCGATGACATCCGTGAACCACAGACGGACGAACTTGACGCCGCGCTCCTCGATCGTCCGCAGCACGAAGTCACGTTGCTTGTCCATGCCCATAGGTGCTTTTACTTCCCGCTGGCGTCGGTCGCCCGAGGCCAGTCTTCTTCAATGGCTTCTTCCTCGGCCCATGCCGCCGAGCGCTCCTTCAGCTTCTCCGGTGCGCGAGCAGCCTCCTCGGAGGTGTCGAAAGGACCGATCCGATCGACGGCGGGCGATACGAGACCATGCTCGACCTCCCCTGTTCGGGAGTTGTACCAGTACTTCTTCTCGTCGCTGGACATAGACGATTCCTCCCCGTGAGACATGGCTGCACCACCGTGAGCAGTGCCTGTCATGATCCTATCGGCGCAGGCCCCTCTCGCTAGGCTATTCGCATGGCAAAAGCGATCGGCGTCGACATCGGCGGCACAGGCATCAAGGCGGGCATCGTCGACCTCGGTCGAGGAACCCTCGAATCGGACCGCGTGCGCGTGCCCACGCCGAAGGGTGCCGCTCCCTCCGACGTCCTCACGGCCGTGCACGAGGTGCTCGACACGCTCGGTGTGCGAGACTCGGCACTCCCCCTCGGCGTCGCCTTCCCCGCAATCGTGAAGCGCGGCAAGACGCTCTCCGCCGCGAACATCTCCCAGAAGTGGGTCGACTTCGATGCGGAGAAGTTCTTCGAGGACGAGCTGGGGCGCAACATCACCTTCGTCAACGACGCGGATGCCGCCGGTGTCGCCGAAGTGCGCCACGGCGCCGCGCGCGATGTCGAGGGGCTCACGATCCTGACGACGCTCGGGACCGGAATCGGTTCGGCCTTCTTGTACAACGGCGTCCTGGTCCCGAACACCGAACTCGGACACCTGAACTACGGCGAGCACACCTCCGTCGAGAAATGGGCGGCAACCTCGGCTCGCGACCGCGAGGAGCTCAGCTGGACCGACTGGGCGGCCCGCCTGCAGGAGTTCTACGCGCACATCGAGTTCCTCTTCAGCCCCGACCTGTTCGTCGTCGGCGGCGGAGTGTCCAAGAACGCGAGCGATTTCCTGCCGCTGCTCGAGCTGAAGACGCCCATCATTCCGGCGATCCACCGCAATAACGCAGGCATCATCGGCGCCGCATCCCTCGCCGCCGACTGATCCGTCATGCGAAGAGAAGAAGAGCCCGACCAAGGCGGTCGGGCTCTTCTCGCGTTCAGGGCGAATGGGCCGGCCTGTACGCCGGGTTCTGTTCCGGGGTCTCTCTCGAGGATCCCCTTCGACGGCCATCTCTCTCGGCGACACGTTGCCGTGCCGCTCCAGCGGTCTACCCGAGGACTCGGCGAGCCGCGTCAACATCCTCTGTATGACCTTGCTCCGGACGAGGTTTACCTGGCGGGCCATGTCACCATGGCCCCCGGTGGTCTCTTACTCCACCCTTTCACCCTTACCGCGCGTCGGAACGCGTGGCGGTCTGCTCTCTGTGGCACTGTCTCGCGGATTGCTCCGGGTGGGCGTTACCCACCGTCCTGCCCTGTGGAGCCCGGACGTTCCTCGGTGCGGTTGCCCGCAACGCGACCGTCCAGCCGACCCATTCGCCTGACCAGTCTACTTCTCCGCGGACGCCACGATCTTCAGGTCCAGCGGAACATCGATGGGGAACGTTCCGAAGATCCGACGCGTAGCGACGGCGGCCGCGGTGCGCACGGCCTCGGCCGCGGCATCCGCCTGCTCCTCGGGGACGTGCAGGATGACTTCGTCGTGGAGGAAGAATGCCAGGTGGGCCTGCGTTCCAAAGGGGCCGGATGCCGGAGCAGCCGTTCGTGCGGGGGGAAGCTCCTGCAACCGATGGCGGATCTCCGCGAGCCAGATCAGCGCCCATTCGGCCGCGGTGCCTTGCACGACGAAGTTGCGGGTGAAGCGTCCGCGCTCGCGCGATCGCGCGCGCACCCGCGGAATCAGCGCGGGGTCGGCATCGGCGCTGGCGGCTGCGCTGTGGTCGTCATGCCAATGCTGATCGGGCCGGGGCGAGGAACGGCCCAACCGAGTCGAGACGACGCCCCCGTTCTCACCGATGCGCGCAGCGGTGTCGACGACCTTCATGGCACGCTGGTACACCTTGCGCAGCCGCGGCACGAGACGCCCGCTATCGCCCGTGGTCGCGCCGTACATCGCCCCGAGCACCGCGAACTTCGCCTCGTCCCGGGTGGCGACGGCACCGGATGCCACGACCCCGGCGTACAGGTCCTGACCACGAGCGGCCTCGGCCATCGCCATGTCGCCGGCCAACGCCGCGAGCATGCGCGGTTCGAGCTGGGCGACATCGGCGACGATCAGTGTCCAGCCGTCGTCCGCACGCACGGCGGAACGAAGAACGCGGGGCAGCTGCAGTGCTCCGCCGCCGGCCGAAGCCCAACGGCCCGTCACGACCCCGCCCGGGATGTACACCGGCCGGAAGCGTCCCTCGTGCACCCACTCCGACAGCCAGGACCAACCGTTCGCCGCCATCAGGCGCGAGAGCTTCTTGTACGCGAGCAGCGGCGGGATGACCGGGTGCGAGACCTCTCTCAGCTCCCACCGGCTCGTCGATTCGACGTTCACGCCGACGCGATGCAGCGCCCGCAGCAGGCGCGGGTGGCTGTCGAGATGGAGGTGGGAGTCACCCAGGTGGAAGCGGACGGCATCGGTGGCAGCCGCGAGTTTCTCCGGAGGGCCGCCACCCGCCGGGCGTCTGCCCAGCACCTCGGTGAGGATCCGGTCGTGCTCGGACTCGGACCAGGGAAGGCCCGCGGCGCGCATCTCCTCGGCGATCAGGCCGCCTGCGGACTCCGCCGCGCACAGCAGCACGAGGCGATGGGTGGGATCCGAGCCGATCACCCGGCGCTGCTCCTGCAACTGTTCCAGAAGAGTCCCGACCGATGCGGCCGAGCGCTCGTCGACGACGTCGAAGAGCCCGGGCGCGGCAGGCACCGCCGCCGGGTCGTCCGGGAGCCAGAGCACCGATGGCGCCAGAGGGCGCGGCACAGCATCCGTGTCGCGCAGAATGGCATGGCAGAGAAGCAGATCGTGGGACCGGCTCAGGCGGATGCCGGCCGAGAGCAGTTCCGGGTAGATGTCACGCGCACTGCGAAGGATCCAGCGCGGATGGTCGGCGTACTCCGCATTCCGCACCCATTCGACATCAACGGATCGGCGGGCGATCTCACTCCCCGCCGCGTCGACGTGGACGGCAAGAAGACCCTCGGCAGATGAGCGCGAAAGCAGGATCCCGTCAGCGGGACGCCAGCCTGCGGGGACGTTCACAGTGAATGCCGGACGGACGGATCCGCCCGCCGCGTCACAGTCCTGATTCTTCGGTGCGGACGAGGATGCCGCCGCATTCGGGGCACGAGACCACGGCATCCTGCGCTGCACGACGAATCTCACTGAGGTGCGTCTCGGAGAGCACCATGCGGCAGCCCTCGCACGTCTTGGCACGCAGCAGTCCGACGCCGACTCCGCGCGACGCACGACGCGTGTAATCCGCGAGCAGATCGGCGGGAACGTCAGCGACGATCGCTGCGCGGTCGCGCGTGAGATTCTCGATCTCTTCGCCGGCCGCGGCCGCGGCGCTCTTCGCCTTCGCGGTGAGTGCGATGCCCTCGGACGTGGTCGCGTCGATCAGCGCCTGCTGCGCGGCGACGGCCGCCTCCGCCTGTTCGACGCGGGTCATGACCTCGAGCTGAGCGTCCTCGAGGGCGCTGATGCGATGCCCGAGGCTCGCGACCTCGCGCTCGAGCGCCTGAGCGTCCTTCGGGTTGGTCGACGTCGCGAGCCGCTCGCTATCACGCGTGCGACGCTGCGTGGTGACCGAGACATCGGACTCGAGCCGACTGAGCTCGGTGCGCACATCATCGCGCGTGCCGGTGAGCGCGGTCAGCTCGCGGAGCTGCTCCTGACGCTGCGCGGCCAGTTCATTGATGCGCGGGCCCTCGGCCGGATTGGTTCGGGCTCGTTCCGCCTGCTGGCGGCGACGATCCAGGTCGGCGACGTCGAGAAGGATGCGCTGTTGCTCGGGGCTGGCGTTCACACGTCCAATCTACCTGCGCGCGCCGACATCCGCCGCCCCGGATTCTTCAACCGGGCGTGCCGTCGACATATCGCCAGATGCGATCCTCACGCCGGAATCGGCTGCGCTCGCGCATCGACCCCGCCCGGCCCTCCTCGCGGTAGAACGCTTCGAACTCCACAACGCCGCAGTCATCGAACGGGCCGCCCTCCACGACATCGAGGATGTCGAGTCGTGTCCATCGCACGTCGTCGTCGAGGTCGAGATCAGCGGGACGGGTCGATGGATGCCACGACCGCAGCAGGTACGCGGCATCCTCGAGAGCGAATGCCGTGAAGCGCGAACGCATCAGCCGCTCCGCAGTGGGAGCATCCCGCGCACCGGCGAGGATCGGCCCGCAGCAGCTGTCGAAGATGTCACCGGATGTACAGGGGCAGCGCATGACCCCATTCTGCCGCGTACGCTGGCCCCAGTCATCGAAGGAGATCACCATGCCCGCGCTTCCCACCCCTACCGCCCACAACGGCTTCGAGCTTCCCGCGATCGGACTGGGCACGTATCGACTGAACGGCGATGCGGGGGCGACAGCGATCGCCGCCGCGATCGATTCCGGCTACCGTCTCATCGATTCGGCGTTCAACTATGAGAACGAGGGGGCCGTCGGACGGGCCGTCGCGGATGCCTCGACCGATCGCCGTTCGGTCATCGTGACCACCAAGCTCCCCGGCCGGCACCATTCGGGAGAAAAGGCACGATGGAGCATCGAGGAGAGCCGCGCTCGACTGGGCCTCGATGCGACGGATCTGCACCTCATCCACTGGCCGAACCCGATTCAGGACGAGTACGTCCAGGCCTGGGCCGCGCTCATCGCTGCCCGCGAGCGCGGTGTTGTGCGCCAGATCGGCGTCTCGAACTTCCTGCCCGAGCACATCGAGCGGCTCGAGCGCGAGACCGGTGTGCGACCGGTCGTCAACCAGATCGAGTTACACCCGTACTTTCCGCAGAGCGAGCAGCTCGCCTACCACCGGGAGAAGGGCATCATCACCGAGGCGTGGAGTCCGATCGGCCGGGCGCGCAACGTTCTGCAGGAGCCCGTGCTCGTCGAGATCGCCGATGCCCACCGCATCTCCCCCGCTCAGGCGGTGCTCGCCTGGCATGTCGCACGAGAGAGCGTCGCGATCCCCAAGGCGTCCTCGCTCGAGCACCAGGAGGCGAACCTCGCCGCAGCATCCATCACGCTGTCCGACGACGAAGTCGACGCGATCACCGCCCTCGGGCGTCCCGATGGCCGACTGTTCGACGGCGATCCCCGCGTTCACGAGGAGAGCTGACTTCAGCGTGCGGTGTCGAGCACCTGGTGCTCGATGATCCACTTCTGCAGACGCGGGTAGACCCAGAAGCCGTAGATGCCGACCGTGATGATGCACAGCAGGAACCACTTGATCCACATGCCGAACAGGCCGATCGAGCTGCCCGTGAAGCGCAGCCGCTGACCGTTGAGGTAGGTGTGTTTGGTCTTCCAGCGATAGGTCATCACGACGGCCCACGGGTAGCAGATGCCGAGAGTGAGCACCGTGATCAGGAACCCGCCGATGCCGACGCCGAGCCAGGTGGCTGCTCCCCCGTCGAAGGTGAACGTCACCGGCGGGTAACCGCCCTGAACGGTGGTGGATCGAGGCGAAACGGCGTCGGCCATGAGAACCCCTTTCGAATGCACAGCATAGGAAAGCCGCCTGCGGATGCGACGGCGCTGACTGGACTGTAGCGGAAAGCGGCCCGGAAGCAACGGATGCGGATGATGTGGGGCGTTTGCGAAACTCCCTGACCAGGGGTTTCAGCTCCTGATGGAAGAGCGCTTCCCGAGCTAAGCCGCCGTTCTCCCCGCGACTATGCGAGCCCAGCCGGAAGGTCGACGTAGGATTTGAAATCCCAGCGATCACTCTCACCTCACTGTCGTTCGACGGACTGGGACTCCTCTAATGCCCACAGCCGATAGAGTTTGCCCGTGATGTTGACAAAGAATCAGATCCAGGCGCTGGAGCGCTACCGGATGAATGCCGATTTGATCCGACAAGCTTTCCACGATCACTGGAACGCCAACCCTGATCCCCTCTCGAACGGCAGGGGGCGGGGAAATCCTGATGATCCGGAGTTTTTCGCCTGGATGAGTCTATGGTACTCATCGCTGTTTGCATTGTGGGAGGGATGTATTGATGCCGACCTGGCCACGGATCAGATGCCCAATCATGACAATGATTTCTTTGAATCGCTCAAGCGGTTTCGAAATAAAACATTTCATGTTCAAAATCGCTTCCCGCATGACATGCTCTTGGAACACGTCAAAAGGGACGATAGCGTAAGCCGAGCGTATTATTTGAGCGACTGGCTAAGCGGCTCTTCGGACATTCGGTGGGGGTCATGGGGTGAGGCCGCCGGCGGCGAGGAGCATGCGGAGGCGGTAGTTGTCGC
>NZ_JBSJZH010000015.1:0-67436 GCF_054798215.1 Microbacterium sp. GXF6406
AGCTTCGGCAGTGGTCACCCCAGCGACGTGACCGCCGTCAATATCTGCTTGCTTGACCCACATCCGCACGGACTCGATCCCGTATCCGAGCTGCAACGCCACACGCTGCACCGTCCCGTGATCGGTCCCGAGCTCTGCACGCAACGTCCGCACCATCCGGACCGCAGCAGCTTTCTCCTCTGTCGAATACCGACGCGTCGTCGGCTTCCCTGATGTCTGCTCTTTCGGCATAACCCCATCCTCGTTTCCAAGGTCAGGAGTCTCCAACAAAACCAGAGCGCTTCACGTCGACCTGCTGCTCATCGATGAGCTCGGTTACATGGAACTCGACCGCCGCGGAGCAGAACTCCTCTTCCAAGTCCTCACCGAACGCGAGGAGAAGAACTCGGTTGCAATCGCGTCCAACGAGTCCTTCAGTGGTTGGACGAAGACGTTCACCGACCCCCGGCTCTGCGCCGCGATCGTTGACCGGCTCACCTTCAACGGCCACATCATCGAGACCGGCACCGACTCCTACCGCCTCGCCCACACCCGCACCACGACATCCACATGACCGGCTGCTTGCATCTGAGTCCAGCCAAATAACCGCTGCCGGATACCATCCGGTCACGAACACAGGAAACGGAGGGAGAGTCGCATTCGCCTCTCCCTCCGTTTAGTGCTTGCCGATCACTCAGCGGAGCGAGTGTACCGGGTCATCAGCGGCGACCCAGCAGGCGAAGGTCCAGCCCGCGATTGCGACCGTGCCCCGCAGAGTACCGCCAGCCTTCGCCCCACTAGGAATAGATGCCCTTGTGAGTGAGTTTGAATAGCTGGCGTTGCCGACAGCGCCGAAATCGAAGTTCGAACCTGTGTCAAAGGGGCCCCATGTCACATCAACCGATCGAGTGACAATCGCGCCGACAGTGGAATGCATGCCGTACGAAATTCGAAGCCTTCCCCCCGAGTTTCGGTCGACATAGATCGACGAGACACCGCAGTCGCTGACAGTCTGCCCCAACGTCGCCATACCCGCTGGGTCGCCGAGGGCACCGCAGAGATTCAAGTTCTCCTTGATCGCGCGCTCCCGGTCAGCTTCACTGAACGTGCTGCAATCGATCGTCATCGGCTGCGTGATCACTTGAGTCGATGACGCGCCAACGACAAGATTCTCACCGTCCGCTGTGCTGGCGTACGCAGAGGTCGGGAGACAAACCGCCAAGGTAAGGACGGCTGCCGCGGCGAGTCCCAAGGTCTTCTTGTGGATCTTCATTTGTTTCTCCTATCGGTGGAACGGCATGCCTCGCGGCGAGGCCAACCGTTACGCAAACACTTTGGGCATGGTTGGAGCGCTTACAGTGCCTTCCAGCTCTCGACCAAGGGCGAGATGTCATCGACATTTCGGATGGCGATCTGTTCTGGCAGGTGATCGATCGATCGTGCCGCAAGGATGACGCTTGTATCGCCGTCCTCGAACTCTGCAAAGACATGCTGCGTGTCCACCATCACTAGTCCACGTTCTTGGACGCCCGATCGGCCTTCGAAGTTGACCTTCAAGTCCGTGGTCTGAAGCGTTGGTCGATCGAGGCGAAGTCGCGAGCGAAGGCTGCCTACCTCTCGCAACGACGAGGCTGCGATCGTGACCTTCGGGATCTCAGCCTGTCCCATCCCGCCAGAGGGGTCCCAATGCCCGGTCCAGACATACGAGATCTCACCGGCTGGCAATGGAAAGTCGAGAATGCCCGGCACCAAGGACGTGTTCGACAGCGTGTAGACCCGTGCATCGGCCGCGTACATCATCGCCTCGAACTCATCGCGTTGAGCGAGGAGCTCCGCTTGAGACAGCGTCTGAATCTTCTTCATTTCGCACCAATTCTTCTTGGAACTCGTCAGGCCACCGATGCCTGCTGAAACTCAGAGTATTAGTACCTATCCATCTTGTATGTCCCCATTTTGGTGGACATTGACCGCCGCCGCACACCGAATCAGCAGCCCCTGGGCCAGATCAGAGCGACACCCCTGGGCCACTTCGACTTGACATAGTCAATCACGACCGTCGGCTACGGAGACTACTCACCGGTGACCGCACTGGGTCGCGTCCTCGCCGTGGGACTCATGGTCGGCGGCATGGTCATCATCGGAGTCGTGACGGCGACGCTCATCTCGGACCTGAATGAACGCATCCGCGCGGCCGCGCACGTGCCTGAGATCCTGGATGATGAGAGGCGTCCGTCCGGCGACTGATCAGGCGAAGGAGCCGTAGACGCGCAGCGTGTTCTGCGCCACCTGCGCGGCCAGCTCATCCACGTCGATTCCGAGCTCCGCAGCCATGAACCGCAGGGTGATCGGGATCAGATAGGGCGCATTCGGACGACCCCGCAGCGGCATCGGGGTGAGGAACGGGGCATCCGTCTCCACGAGGAGGCGATCCCTCGGCGTCACCCGCAGGGCGTCGCGCAGATTCTGCGCATTCTTGAACGTCACGTTGCCCGCGAACGAGAGGTAGTAGCCGGCGTCCGCGCACACGCGGGCCATCGCGTCGTCACCCGAGAAGCAGTGGAAGACGGTCTTCTCCGGGGCCCCGACGCGCGCCAGGGTCTCGAGCACCGCATCATGCGCATCGCGGTCGTGGATCTGCATCGCGATGCCGTGCTTCTTCGCCAGAGCGATGTGCGCCTCGAAGGAGGTGAACTGGGGGTCCCGGCGGTGTTCCTCGGTGCGGAAGAAGTCCAGCCCGGTCTCGCCGATCGCGCGGGTGCGCGGGTGCGCGGCGAGCTCATCGATCACGGAGATCGCCTCGTCGAGCATTCCCTCCTCGGCATACACCGGCGCATCGTTCGGGTGGATCGCGACAGCGGCGAGCACACGATCATCGCTCTCGGCCGCGGCGACAGCCCAGCGCGAGGACTCGATGTCACCGGATGCCTGCACCACACCGGCGACGCCGACCTCAGCCGCACGATCGAGATGATCCGAAAGGCTCAGCGCCTCGTCGCCGTCACCGATCTCCAGATGCGCGTGATTGTCGTACACCGGCACCGCGAGCGGCTCCGGGGCTGCCGGATAGCTGAGGTCCTTGCGCCCCTTCGTCTCGCGCGACGTCACGTACGTCTCAGCCATGCCGAGCGTCCGATCAGGCCTGCTCGACGCGCGGGAACAGCGGCGCCAGAGCCCGCACACGCGTGCCGGTCTGGAGCGCGCCCCACGAACCGGCCTCGCGCAGCGGCTGCGCCTGCAGCTCGCCGAGAGAGTCCTCGGCGCCGAGCGCCGACCAGAGCTTCTCGGTCGAGATCGGCATCACCGGCGACAGCAGCACGGCCAGCGCACGCAGGCCCTCGGCGCACGTGTAGAGCACCGTGCCCAGGCGTGCGCGCTTGTCCTCGTCGCGGGCCAGCGCCCACGGCTCGTTCTCGGTGATGTAGCCGTTCAGAGCGTCGACGATCGTCCAGATCGAGTGGATCGCCTGATCGATGTGGAACTCCTCGATCGCAGCATCCGCCTGCGATGCGGCATCCGCGACGACCTTCTGTATCGCGAGATCCGCCTCGGTGTATTCACCGGCTTCGGGGATCACTCCGTCGAAGTACTTCTCGATCATCGCGATCGTGCGCGAGGCGAGGTTTCCGAAGCCGTTCGCGAGCTCGGCCTGGTAGCGCGCAGACAGGTCTTCCCAGCTGAACGAGCCGTCCTGCCCGAACGCGATCGCGGAGAGGAAGTAGAACCGGTAGGCGTCCGAGCCGAACACATCGGTGATCTCGGTCGGGGCTATGCCGGTGAGCTTCGACTTCGACATCTTCTCGCCGCCGACGAGCAGCCAGCCGTGCGCGAAGACGCCCTTCGGGACATCGAGTCCCGCGGCCATGAGCAGCGCGGGCCAGATGACGGCGTGGAAGCGCAGGATGTCCTTGCCGACCACGTGGTAGGCGGGCCAGCGGCGAGCGAAGTTCTCGTCATCGCTGCCGTAACCGATGCCCGTGGCGTAGTTCAGCAGTGCATCGACCCACACGTAGATGACGTGCGACTCGTCCCAGGGCAGCGGAATGCCCCAGTCGAAGGTCGAGCGCGAGATCGAGAGATCCTTCAAACCCTGGCTGACGAACGAGACGACCTCGTTGCGCGCCGAGTCGGGGCGGACGAAATCGGGCTCGGTCTTGTACAGCTCGAGCAGGCGGTCCTGGAACTCGCTCAGCTTGAAGAAGTAGTTCTTCTCCTGCAGCAGCTCCAGCGGCTTCGAGTGGATGGCGCAGACCTTCAGGCCCTCGAACGGCCCGGTGCCCTCGACGATCTCGCTATCGGGCTTGAACTCCTCACAACCTACGCAGTACAGCGCCTCATACTCGCCGGCGTAGATGTACCCCGAGTCGTACAGTCGCTGGAAGAACACCTGAACGTTCTTCTCGTGGCGCTCCTGCGTCGTGCGGATGAAGTCGTCGTTCGCGACGTCGAGCGTCTCGAGAAGCGGGAACCAGCTCTCGGAGACGAGCTTGTCGACCCACTCCTGCGGGGTGACGCCGTTCGCAGCCGCGGCGCGCAGCATCTTCTGGCCGTGCTCATCGGTGCCCGTCAGCATCCAGGTGTCGTCACCGGACTGACGGTGCCAGCGGGCGAGCGTGTCGACCGCCACCGACGTGTACCCGTGACCGATGTGCGGAACATCGGAGGGGTAGTAGATGGGCGTGGTGATGTAGAAGGAGTCGCCTGCGGGCATAGGACGATTCTAGGCCGGAAAGCCGGGACGGTTACGCTGTGCGACCGCCGAGCCTGCCCAGCTGCACACGGGTCGTGGCTCCCGTCTTGCCGTAGAGCGCTCCGACATGCGTCTTCACCGTGGTGATGCCGACGTGCAGCCGATCGGCGATCTGCTGGTTCGTCAGTCCCTCGGCGAGCAGCGCCAGCACTTCTCTCTCGCGCGGAGTGAGGTCGAGGCCCTCTCCCGGGGCCTTCCCCAGCCGTTCGGGGAGACGATTCACCTGTGCGATCAGCGCCCCCGCTATCGCCGGATCGATGACGTGCCGCTCCGCGGCCACATGACGAACGGATTGGATCAGCTCGACGCCGCGGGTCGTCTTGAGCAGATAGCCGTGAGCACCGGCGGCGAGCGCCGCGGCGATCAGGTCGTCGGAGTCGAAGGTGGTCAGCACGAGCACGCGCGTGCGGGTCTGGCCCGTGATGCGCTCCGTCGCCCAGATGCCATCCGTCCCCGGCATCCGCAGGTCGACGAGGGCGACATCGGGTTCCTCGCTCACGCAGAGGGCGACCCCCTCGAAGCCGTTCTCCGCCTCACCGATGATCTCGATGCCCTCATCCGTTCCGAGGATCGCCGCGACCCCACGACGAACCGCCTCGTGGTCGTCGATGAGGACGACGCGGATCGGATCAGACATGCGCTGCCTCCCGAATCAGCGTCATGCGTGCACGCCAACGGCTCTCATCGATGGGTTCGGAAGCCAGCGTCGCCTGGATGCTGTCGAGCAGCAGCGCCGCCCCGGGGATGCCGATTCCCGAGCCGAGCACCGAATCTCGTGCCGCGATCGAGTTCTCGATCTCCACGATCACCTCATCCATCTCCGTCGTCGTACGCAGCACGATATCTCCCCGGCCGTGTTTGACGGCGTTCGTGAGCAGCTCCTGGACGGCGCGCATCGCAATGCCCGCCGATCGGGGCAGGGCTTCCAGAGCCGCATCGAGATCCGCGCCCTCCGGGATGAGCGCGCGTCCCGTCGGCACCCGAGCGGCGAGATCGCCCAGGGCGGGCGGTGCGGTCTCCTCCGCCAGGTCATCGACCGTCGTGAGCACGGCGATGAGGCGACGCAGCTGCCGATGCGCCTCGTCCGTCCCCGCGGCGGCGCGAGCAAGACCCGCTTCCACGTCGTCGCCGATGTCGAGCAACCGGGTCGCCTCGATGTTGAGGCCGGCCACCGCGATCTGATTGGCGACGAGGTCGTGCAGATCGTGCGCGATCCTCTGCCGCAGCAGACGCGTGGCCCGCCGGTGCTCGGAGTCCATCTCCGCGCGCGTGCGCTGCCGTTCGCTGCGCACGTTCCACCCCCAGAGGGCGCCGATCAGGACGATCAGCGCCCACTGCAGAGAAATCGTGACGACCCGCACGGAGACTCCGGGCAGGACGATGAGTACGACGGCCGTGATCGCGATGACGGCGGCGATCACGGCGAGCAGCAGCCGCACGCTCCGGTCGCTGCTGTACCGGAACGCGCAGTACACGAAGTCGGCGAACAGGAGCACGACTCCGATGCTGCTTCCCAGCAGAAGATCCGCAGCGGCCAGCGGCGCGGCGAGCGCCACCACCAGAACCGGGCGCGACGATCGCAGCAGCGCCAGCGCCGACATCAGCAACAGCAGCACGAGGAAGCCGCTCTCCGCGCTCCACAGCCCGGTGGCCGGAATCGCCAGTCCCGTCGCCCACATCCCGTACCCGCCGAATTGCAGCAGCACGAAGCCAATCACCAGGTAGACGGCCGCGAGGATCGCATCCCGTGTGCGGGGGCGCGCGTTCACCTGGGCGATGAGCGAGGTGAGGTGCGACCGCAGCATGTGCTCATCCTGCCCGAGGACGGAGCATCCGTCCTCCTCCGAACGGAGGAGACGACTCCGACCGGCGGGAGGATCCGCGTGCGGCGCCCACGCGCGAGCGTGGGATGCATGAACATCGTCGTCGCCATCCTCATCTGCGAGATCGGCTTCTGGGTCGTCCTCTTCGGCGGGCTCGCCGCCCGATACCTGCTGCGGCTCAAGCGCCTGTCGACGGTCCTGCTCGTGTGCGTACCGCTGCTCGACATCGCCCTGCTGGCTCTGATCACGTGGGATCTCACGATCGCCGGTTCGACGGCCGACTTCACGCACGGGCTCGGCGCGGTCTATCTCGGCTTCACCGTGGCGTTCGGCCATCGCATCATCCACCGCGTCGACGGATGGTTCGCGCACCGCTTCGCCGACGGTCCCGCGCCGGAGGTTCTTCCTGCGCGCGGACGCGCGCGCATCGTTCACGAGTGGAGGGACTGGGGACGCATGGTGCTGTGCGCCGTGATCGCGACCATCGTTCTCGGCGGCATCACGTGGATCGTGGGCGATTCCGCGCGAACGGAAGAGCTGCTCAGCTGGATCGCACGCGTGTGGCTGGTGACGGTGATCTGGCTCGTCGGCTGGCCGATCTGGGTCACCGTGGCATCGGCGCTGCAGCCTTCACGGCGATCACCGAGCCATGGGCGCGGGAGCTGAGCTCGCCCGCGACGCGCTCGCGCCGTTCGCTGCGGACGACCTCGGCACCGGCATCCGCCAGCAGTTGCGAAAGCGATTCGGCGCTCCAGAAGTATGCGGGGGCGACGGCGTGCGCGAAGGACTCGTGAGGCGGACCGTCGAAATAGCCGATCAGGATGCTGCCGCCGGGGCGCAGAACGCGGATCAGCTCGTCGAGCATCTCCGTTAATTCCTCCGGCCGCGCATGGATCAGGGAGTACCAGGCCAGAACGCCGCCGAACTCGTCGTCCGCATACGGCATCTCACGGATCGTTCCCACTTCGAAACGGATGCTCGGATGCCGCTCCTGCGCGGAGGCGACGAACTCGGCGGACAGATCGATGCCGCAAGCCTCGTGATGACCATCGTTCAGAAACGCCGTCCAGTGCCCCGGGCCGGATCCGGCATCCAACAGCCGCCCCTCGGTCGCGTCGCGCCATTCGCCGATCAGGGCGCGATCCGCGGCGTCCACCTGCGCGATGTCGCCGAGGACCTCGATGTATTCCGCGGCGCGGGTGTCGTATGCGGAGGCAACAGCGAAATCGGTCATTTCTGACGCGCGGCGAGGGCCTGCTGGTAGAGGTCGCGCGAGCTGAGTCCGGTCGCGGCCGCCACCTCGGCGCACGCCTCCTTCAGCCGCATGCCGCCTGAGACGAGCGCCTGCACCTGGGCACCGGCGTCCTCTGCCGACACGGCGCGGGCCGGGGCACCCGAGACAACCACGACAATCTCGCCCTTGACGCCGTTCTCGGCCCAGGCGACGAGTTCGGAGGCCGTGCCGCGGCGCACCTCCTCATAGAGCTTCGTGAGCTCACGGCAGACGGCGATGCGGCGGTCATCGCCGAAAGCCGCTCCCATATCGGCGAGGGCGGATGCTATGCGGGCGGGCGACTCGAAGAACACCATCGTGCGGGGTTCTGCGGCGAGCGCGTTCAGCGTCGAGCGGCGTTCGGAGGGTTTGCGCGGCAGGAACCCTTCGAAGGTGAAGCGGTCGGTGGGCATCCCCGAGATGGCGAGAGCCATGAGCACGGCGCTCGGCCCGGGGATCGCGGTGACCGTGACGCCGGCCTCGACCGCTGCGGCGACCACGCCGTATCCGGGATCGCTGACCGCCGGCATCCCTGCGTCGCTGACGACGATGACGTCCTGCTCTGCGGCGAGCGCGACGAGCTCTGCGGCCTTGTGCTTCTCGTTGTGGTCGTGCAGCGCGACCAGGCGCGGACGGTTCTCGATCTGAAGCGCCTTCAGCAGGTGCGCGGTGGTGCGGGTGTCTTCCGCAGCGACGACCTCGGCGTTCTCGAGCACCTCGATGAGGCGGCGAGACGCATCGCCGAGGTTTCCGATCGGGGTGGCGGCGAGGATGATCACCTGTTCAGCTTAGGCGGCTCGAACGGCGATCGATCTAGGCTGGAGCCGTGACCGCGCCCCTGCTGCCGCCGCCTGCGGAATCGTTGACCCGCTGGGAGCGGCTGCGCGATCGCGTGCTCGGCGACGTCGAGTGGAACCGCACGCTCCGCTGGCTCGCGCCTCTCGTCATCACGGCACTCGCCGCCGTGCTGCGGTTGGCGAACCTCGCCCATCCGCGGGTACTCGCCTTCGATGAGACCTATTACGCGAAGGACGCCTGGGCGCTCTGGGCGCTCGGATACGAGGGAGCTTGGGCCGACGGCGCCGATCTCGCCTTCATCACCGGCGACATGAGCGCTCTCAGCGACACCGGCAGCTATGTCGTGCATCCGCCGCTGGGCAAATGGATCATCGCGCTCGGCATGGGACTCTTCGGTGCGGGAGACAGCGCCGCCTGGCGTCTGCCGGTCGCTCTCCTCGGCACCGCGACCGTGCTGCTCGTCTACCTCGTCACCCGTGTCATGACCCGTTCGATCACCGCTGCATCGATCGCCGGGCTCCTGCTCGCCATCGATGGGCTGAGCATCGTCATGAGCCGGATCGGGCTGCTCGACGGCATCCTCACCTTCTTCGTGCTGCTCGGATTCCTGTTCGTCCTGCTGGATCAACGGCGCAGCATCCCGCTCGTCGAGAGCATGCTCCGCGACACGCAGGAGCCGCTGTGGGGTCCGGTGATCGTCCGGCGCCCCTGGCTGATCGCCGCAGGCGTCGCCCTCGGCGCGGCCAGCGCCGTGAAATGGTCGGGCCTGTATGTGCTCGCAGGCTTCGGCCTGTACGTCGTCATAACAGATGCTCTCGCCCGGCGCCGTGCCGGCGTCGCCTACTGGCCCATGGATGCTGTCGCCCGACAGGGCGTGGTCTCCTTCCTGCTGATGGTCCCCGCCGCGGCGCTCACCTATCTCGTGACGTGGAGCGGCTGGCTCGTCACGGCAGGCGGCTACGACCGCCAGTCCGATGCGAACCCGCTGGTCGCCCTGTGGATGTATCACCGGTCGATGTACGGCTTCCACGTCGGGCTGAGCACAGGGCACCCCTATGCGAGCGCGGCCTGGCAGTGGCCCCTGCTGCTGCGTCCGACCGCCGTGTGGACCGGGGATGACGGCTCCTGCGGCACCGACCACTGCATCTCGGTGATCTCCACGATCCCGAACCCGCTGATCTGGTACGCCGGTGTCGCGGCCGCCCTCTACCTGCTCTACCGGATCGTGCGCTCTCTCATCGAGCGTCGGCCGGTGCCGCCGCTCTTCGTCCTCCCGCTGCTGGGGCTCGCGGTGACCTATGTGCCGTGGCTGTTCTACCCGACGCGCACGATCTTCCAGTTCTACACGGTCGTGATGATGCCGTTCCTCGTGCTCGCCCTGGTCCTCGCCCTGCGGGAGATGGCCGGCAGACGCTCGGCCCCGTTGCATCGCCGGCAGGTCGGGCAGCGCGCCGTGGCGATCTTCCTCATCGCCGCCGTGCTCATCTCGGCGTTCTTCTACCCGGTGTGGACGGGCATGAACGTGCCGTACCAGTTCTGGCTCGCCCACAACTGGTTGCCGGGGTGGATCTGACCCGCTCCCGTGTTGCGCGTAGCGGAGCTTGTTGCAGGTGGCGGAGCTTTTCGCAGCATACGTCCGCTGTGCGCAACATCGTCCGCGAGGCGCAACGCAGTGCCTCTACCCCGAGGGGATGACCATCGAGATCCGCCCCGTGCCACGCGGCCACGATTGCCCGCTCAGCGCTCGGCGATGACCTCAGCGGGATCGCCCACCGGCAGGCGGCACACGAAACCGCGGCAGTCGAACACCGCGTCGCCCGACGACGACCGCCCCGCGAACAGCTCGAATCCGGCTTCCGCGAACGCCTGCGCCTGCGCAGGTGTGACGATCGCGATGATGTCGGCGTCGACAGTGCGTGCGGCACGGGCGAGCGCCCCGCGCGGATCGGTCACGACGGCGACCAGCTGGCGCGGCGCCTGGGCGAGGCCCGCCGCGACGGCGAGGAGCGATCCGTGGCCGAACGGATGCC
Source organism: Microbacterium sp. GXF6406 (assembly GCF_054798215.1). Lineage (NCBI taxonomy): Bacteria > Bacillati > Actinomycetota > Actinomycetes > Micrococcales > Microbacteriaceae > Microbacterium > Microbacterium sp. GXF6406. Next base: position 10,651 of record NZ_JBSJZH010000015.1, read on the forward strand.
GCAGTGCGGATGCCCCGTGCCGTCGCACGTGTTCCTCCGCGACCTCCCGATACCGCTCCCCCGCACCGAGCCACCAGGCTGTCAGCGATACCCGGGCGATGGCCGCGGCATTCGAGGGCAGGTCGCCGTCGGTTTGATCCGGCGCTGCGACGACTCCATGCGCGGCGAGCACCGGATCCTCGGCAGCCCCCTCCTCGACCAGATCGTCGAGCAGGCCCCGCGCGGTCGCCGCCCATGAGGACTCCCCCGTCGCGAGGGCCACCGCAAACAGCCCATCGGCGAACAGCGCGATATCAGCCGCGGTCGCGACGGCATCGGATGCCGCACCATCCAGCGACGAGCGCACCAACACTCCATCGCGGCGATTCACGCGCAGCACGTAATCGGCGGCAGACGCCGCGGCATCCGTCCACTCGTGACTGTCGAGAGCGACCCCGGCGCGAGCGAGCGCGCCGATCGCGAGCCCGTTCCACCCCGTGATCACCTTGCCGTCGACGGCGGGCGGTTCGAGACCGTCGCGCGAGTCGGCCAGGTAGTAGCCGCCCTCGACGCGCTGCCCCTCGACGACCGATTCCGAATCCTGTGCGGCGTGGAACCCGCCGCCGTCACGACGCAACGTCGTCAACAGGAAGCCGGCGACACCCCGCGCCACCACGGGCGACCCCGCCCGCAGCGCCACATTGAGGAGTTGCGCGTTGTCGGTTAGCATGCGCTCATAGTGCGGCACGGTCCAGTCGCGCATCGTCGCATAACGGAAGAATCCGCCATCGCGATCGCGCAACGCGGATGCCGCCATCGCCGTCAGCGCACGCTCGGCGGCACCCGCCGCCTCCGGCGCCCGGGCACGGATCACCGGATGCTGGAGGAAATCGAGCGTCGTCGCCACGGGGAACTTCGGCGCACCGCCGAACCCGCCGTACAGGGCATCCTCGCGCTCGACGATCTTCTCCGCCGCTGCGACGAGATCCGCCTCCGACGGCAGGTCAGAGGTCGAGACGGCCCCCGCCTGCACGAGGGCCGTGGCGACGGCATCCGCCTGCTCCACCGCCATCTCGCGTCGCTGGGCCCACGCATCCTGCACCGCCGCGAGCACGTCACCGAACCCGGGCATCCCTCCTCGCGCCACCGGCGGCCAGTACGTCCCGGCGTGGAAGGTGCGCCCGGTCGGCGTCGCGAAGACCGTCAGCGGCCAGCCGAGATTCTGCGTGAACGCGGATGCCGCGGCCATGTACGCGCCGTCAACGGACGGATGCTCCTCACGGTCGACCTTCACCGCCACGAAGTTCTCATTGATGAGCGCGGCGGTCTCGGGCGAGGCGAACGATTCCCGGGCCATGACGTGGCACCAGTGGCAGGTGGAGTATCCGATCGAGATGAGCAGCGGCACATCACGGCGCTGCGCCTCGGCGAAGGCCTCCGGTCCCCACGGATACCAGTCGACCGGGTTATCGGCATGCGCGCGCAGATAGGGGCTGAGGGTCTCGGCGAGGCGGTTGCTCATGCCCTCACGCTACGCGGGCGCTGGTGTACGTGCCCGGATCAGATGAGGACGTTGTTCGTCGCGGCATAGCTCATGAGCGGCAAGGCGCGGTCCGCGGCGAGCGCGATCCGGGCCTCGAGCACCTCGGAGGTGATCGTGTACCCGTCGAAGTCGGTGTTGCTCGCGTAGACGCCCAGCGGCAGCGTCAGCGCCTGGAAGAAGGAGAACAGAGGACGCAGCTGGTGCTCGATCATCAGCGCGTGGCGCTCACCCCCGCCGGTCGCCGCCAGCAGGACGGGTTTTCCGACGAGTTCGTACTGCCCGACGAAGTCGAACAGGTGTTTGAAGAGCCCGGTGAAGGACGCCCGGTAGACGGGACTTCCGACGATCAGCAGATCGGCCTGCTCGATCGCCACGAGCTGCTCCTCGACGTGCACCGGCAGAGCGTCGCGGGTCAGCGCACCGGCGAGCGACGGCCCGACCTCGGTGAGCTCGATGAGCTGCACCTCCGCGTCGACACGATCGGCGATGGCCGTGGCGATAGCACGCAGCAGAGCGGTCGTCTTGCTGGGTTCGTGCAGCGAACCGGAGACGGCGACGATGCGGAAGGGAGCGGTCATGCCATAGACGCTAGCGACGAGAACGCCCCGTGTCGCCTATTGCGACACGGGGCGTCATCGAATGAAACGCCGCGTCTCAGTTGAGGTCGTTCGGGTGCGTGCCGACACGGCCCGACCCGTCGAGCGGGTCGAGGGCGTCGATCGCGGCGACCTCGGCGTCGGTGAGCGAGACGCCGAACACGTCGAAGTTCTCGATCATGCGCTCCTTGCGCACCGACTTCGGGAAGACGATGTTGCCCTTGTGCAGGTGCCAGGCGATGACGATCTGCGCGGGCGTCTTGCCGTGCGCGGCGGCCGCTTCGGCGACGGCGGGCGTGCCGAACAGGTCGTACTTGCCCTGGCCGAGCGGGCCCCAGGACTCGATGCGGACCCCGTGATCCGCAGCCCACGCGACGACGTCGCGCTGCTGATAGGCGGGGTGCAGCTCGATCTGGTTCACGGACGGCGTGACGCCGGTCTCGGCGACGACGCGCTCCAGGTGCGGCACGAGGAAGTTCGAGACGCCGATGCTGCGGGTCAGTCCCTGCTCGCGCAGCTCGATGAGCTTCGAGAACGCGTGCACGTAGTTGTCCTTGGCGGGGGTCGGCCAGTGCACGAGGTAGAGGTCTACCTGTTCGATGGCCAGCTTCTCGAGGCTCTCGGCGATCGCCGCGTTCGGCTCGTCGCCGTCGTGGCGGTCGTTCCACAGCTTCGTGGTGATGAACAGTTCGTCGCGCGGGATGCCGCTCTTGGCGATCGCGGCGCCGACGCCGGCCTCGTTGCCGTAGATCGCGGCGGTGTCGATGTGGCGGTGCCCGATCTCGAGCGCTTCGGTCACGGCGCGTTCGGCGTCTTCGGAGGGAACGAGGAATACCCCGTACCCGAGCTGGGGAATGGAGACACCGTCATTGAGAGTCACTGTGGGAATGGTCATGCATTCACCCTAGATCCTGTGATGACAGCTTCGTGATCGAGAGTCATCCAACACGACCCGCCATCGTGTCGGCGCACCACCCGACGAGACGCTCCAGCGGCCCGCGGCGCAGGAAGATCGCCCACAGCGTGGCGAGCACGAGCAGGGCGAGTGCCGAGATGCCCCAGACCGCGTTGCTGTGGAGACTGCCCGAGGGACCGGCGAAGACGAAGAACGACATCACATGCAGGCTGTATGCCGTCAGAGGCATCGATCCGAGTGCGGCGACGGGCAGGAGCACCCAGCGCAGCGGACGGCTCAGCAGCAGGCACAGGCCGATGACGATGAGCGCGAATCCGCCGGAGCCGAGGACCTCTGCGGTGCCTCCGGAGTGCGCATCGGCGGTGACGAGCGCGGACAGCATCGCGCCTCCGAGATCGTTCTCGGCCAGCATCCCGGGATAGTTGCCCCACCCGTCGATGAAGAAGCCATCATCAAAGGCCTCGTCGATGGATGCTCCGTCCTCGAAGTATTGGTGGTCGCCGGCCGGGTAGCAGGAGATGTAGCCGTCACCGTAGTCGTCGCACACGAGACCCTCGAGGTCCATGTCCTCCGCGGGCACGCCCATCGGGAAGTCCGAGTCGTCGATCCAGGAGCTGCTGGAGGAGGAGGGCGAGTCGTCTTCATAGGCATCACCGAGGGATGCTGCGGCGAGCGCCGCGGTGCCGTAGCCGATCACCGCGAGGACGACGCCGATGATGAGGATGCGGATGGCGGAGCACAGGCGCTCGGGGTTGGTCCGGCCGACAGCCATGCCGCCGAGCACGAGGGCGAGCCAGACGGTGATCGGGTAGGTGCCGAAGAGAACAAGGTCCAGGCCCGGTCCCATCGGGTACAGCAGGAGAGTCTGCACGAGCGCCAGCAGGGGCGGCGCGACGACCGCGAGCGCGCCGGAGGCGAGGAGCAGCCGGCGCACCGACCAGCCGAGGAACGGGATCACGGCGATGTAGAGCAGCCCGTAGACGGTGAGGATCACTGCGATGGGGGTGTTCAGCAGCTCCAGGCACAGGCCGATGAGGAAGATGGCGGCGCCCCGTCCGAGCAGGCGCAGTCGTATCTGCGGCATTTGCTCGGGTGCGGGCGGGACCGAGCGGCCGGTCATGAGCGCGATGGAGACGCCGGCGAGGACGGCGAACAGGATCGATGAGCGGCCGTGCACGAGGCCGCCCCACGTGCTGACGTCGAAGGGCACGACGCCGCCGGCCTCGCCGACGTGCGCGCCGATCATGCCGAGGATCGCGAGGGCACGGGCGACATCGAGCCCCATGATGCGCGGAGGCCGGCCGAACGTCGCCCACCAGTTCTTCCACGGACGGACGGGGGTCGGCGCCGATTCGGCGACAGGGGTGCTGCTCACCCGTCAATCATAGGGATCAGCATCCGTCGCCGACGCGTCGTACGATGAAGGGCTATGTCTTCTCCCGTCATCTCCTATCCCCCGGAGCTGCCCGTCAGCGCGGCCCGGGACGAGATCGCCGCCGCCATCCGCGACAACCAGGTCGTCATCGTCGCCGGCGCCACGGGGTCGGGCAAGACGACGCAGCTGCCGAAGATCTGCCTCGAGCTCGGCCGCGAATCGATCGCGCACACCCAGCCGCGCCGTCTCGCCGCCCGCACGATCGCGGAGCGCGTCGCCGAGGAGATGCAGGTGCCCCTCGGCGACCTCGTCGGATACAAGGTGCGCTTCACCGATCAGGTGTCGGATGCGACGAAGGTCGCCCTGATGACCGACGGCATCCTGCTCAACGAGATCCACCGCGACCGGCTGCTGCGCCGCTACGACACGATCATCATCGACGAGGCGCATGAGCGCTCGCTCAACGTCGACTTCCTGCTCGGCTACCTCACCCGCATCCTCCCCGAGCGGCCGGATCTGAAAGTCATCATCACCTCGGCGACGATCGACCCGGAGAGCTTCGCGAAGCACTTCGCGGATGCCGCCGGCGAGCCCGCGCCCATCATCGAGGTCTCCGGCCGCACCTTCCCCGTCGAGATCCGCTACCGCGGCCATGACGAGGAGGACGAGAGCACCGACGACATCGATGAGGTCTCGGCCATCGTCGCCGCGCTGAAGGAACTCGACCGCGAGGACCGCGGCGACGTGCTCGTGTTCCTGCCCGGTGAGGCCGAGATCCGGGATGCCGCGGATGCCGTGCGCAGCGCCTACACGTCATCTGCCGCACCCGTCGAGGTGCTGCCCCTTTACGGCCGGCTCTCCGCAGCCGAGCAGCACCGGGTCTTCGAGCGCAGCACGGTCGCAGGCCTGCGCCGCCGCGTCGTTCTCGCCACGAACGTCGCCGAGACGAGCCTCACGGTGCCCGGCATCAAGTACGTCATCGACACCGGCACGGCGCGCATCTCGCGCTACAGCAGTCGCTCGAAGGTGCAGCGGCTGCCGATCGAGCCGGTGTCGCAGGCATCCGCCAATCAGCGCTCCGGGCGCGCCGGCCGCACGAGCGACGGCATCGCGATCCGCCTGTACTCCGAGGACGACTTCGACAAGCGCCCGGAGTTCACCGAGCCCGAGATCCTGCGCACCTCGCTCGCATCCGTCGTGCTGCAGATGCTCTCGCTCGGCTTCGGCGACATCACCGCGTTCCCGTTCCTCACACCGCCGGACTCCCGCGGTGTGAAGGCCGCCTTCGACCTGCTCGTCGAGCTCGGCGCCGTCGACCTGTCGCGCGAGACGCCGAGGCTGACGAAGACCGGCCGCGACATCTCGCGCATGCCGATCGACCCGCGATTCGCCCGGATGCTGCTGGAGGCCGGCCGCACCGGCGTCGGCGACGAGGTGCTCGCGATCGTGTCGGGCATGAGCATCCAGGACGTGCGCGAGCGGCCCTCGCAGGACGCCCCGCAGGGAGTTCGCGATTCGGCGGAGCGCGCGCATGCGCGGTTCACCGACCCTGCCAGCGACTTCCTCGCACTGCTGAAGCTCTGGGACTACCTGCGCGAGCAGCAGCGCGAGCTCGGCTCGAGCGCGTTCCGGCGCATGTGCCGCAGCGAGCACCTGAACTATGTGCGCGTGCGCGAGTGGTTCGACGTGCACCGCCAGCTGCGCACGCTCGTGCCGAAGGGGGCGCAGCGCGGCGCAGCGCAGCGGCCGTCCCGTGAGCGCAGCGAGCGGAGTGAGAAGAAAGAGCTCCAGGGCCACCCGCAGGGCGACGCGATCCACCGCGCGCTCCTCTCCGGCCTGCTCTCGCAGATCGGCATCCTCGACGAGCGCAACGTCCCGAGCGCCAACAAGGACAAGGGCAAGAAGGACAAGCGCCGCATCGCCGAGTACCGCGGCGCACGCGGCATCCGCTTCTCGATCTTCCCCGGCTCCGGGCTGCGCAAGCAGTCCCCTCGGGCCGTGATGGCCGCCGAGATCGTCGAGACGTCGCGCACCTTCGCGCGCACGGTCGCGGCGATCGATCCGGCGTGGGCCGAGTCGCTCGCCGGCGATCTCGCGAAGCGGCAGGTCTCCGAGCCGCACTGGTCGAAGGATGCCGGCGCCGCCGTCGCCTACGAGAAGGTGACGCTGTTCGGGGTGGAGATCATCCCGCGCCGGCGCATCCAGTTCGCCCGTATCGACCGCGCGGCATCCCGCGAGCTGTTCGTGCGCCACGCGCTCGTCGAGGGCGAATGGGATCCCACCCGCATCGATAAGCGCGTCAGCGCGTTCTGGCGCAGCAACCATGAGCTGCGCAAGCGCCTCGAGAAGCTCGAGGAGCGCGAACGGCGCCGCGACATCCTCGCCGGCGACGAAGCCGTCTTCCAGTTCTACGACGAGCGCATCCCCGCCGAGGTCTTCGATGTGCGCTCCTTCGAGGCGTGGTGGCGCGACGCTCTGCAGTCGACGCCGAAGCTCCTCGTCATGCGCGAGAGCGACCTCATCGACGATGACGACCGCGCCGACCAGCGAGAGTTCCCCACCCGTTGGCATCAGGGCGACCAGGTGCTGGGGCTCGCCTACCGGTTCGAGCCCGGCGCCCCCGATGACGGGGTGAGCGTCGTCGTGCCGCTCGCGCTGCTCGCTCAGATCGAGGACCGCGGCTTCGACTGGCAGGTGCCGGGCCTGCGCGCCGAGCTCGTCACGGCTCTGCTGCGGGCGCTGCCGAAGGCGATTCGACGGCACGTCGTTCCCGCCGCCGACTGGGCGGAGAAGTTCGGCGACGCGCTCGCCGAACAAGGACCGGAGAACCACGTCGGCCTCCCGGATCGCTCCCTGAAGGAGGCGCTGGCGAAACTCATCCAGCCCCTCGCGAACCAGCCGATGAGCGCCGCCGATTTCGAGGACGACCGCGTCCCGGGCCACCTGCGCATGAACTTCCGAGCGGTCGATGAGCGCGGCCGCGTCGTCGGCAATGCCCGCGACCTCGCTCAGCTGCAGCAGGAGCTCGCCGACCGGGCGCGCACGAGCGTTGCCCGCTCCATCGCGCGCACGAGCACGGCTGCGCCCACGCCGGGCGCGCGTACGGTCTCGGCGCAGAACGCCGTCGCCGCGGCATCCGCCCGTGGTCCGATCGAACAGGACGGCCTGACCGACTGGACCTTCGGAGACCTCCCCGAGCTCCTCGACACGAAGGTCGCCGGCGGCGTCGTGCGCGGCTACCCCGCGATCGTCGACCGCGGCAAGACCGTCTCGGTGCGCGTGGAGGCGACGGCGGATGCTGCGGCCGCCGCCAGCAGCGACGGCATCCTGCGCCTGATCCTGCTCAACGTCCCCTCCCCCGCCTCCTACGTCCAGGGGCACCTGACCGCTCCGGAGAAGCTGGCCCTCGCCGCCTCGCCCTATCCGAGCGCGGCCGCCCTCATCGAGGATGCGCGCGCCGCCGTGGCCCGGGCGACGCTCGACCGCGCCGGGGGTGCGGCATCCATCCGCTCCCGTGAGGCGTTCGAACGAGCGCGCGACGCCGTCAACGCGACGCTCGTCGACGATCTCTTCCAGGCCGTCTCGCTCGTCGCCCGCATCCTCACCGTCTCCCGTGATGTGGAGCGCGGCATCAAGGCGAAGAACTCGCTCTCCCTTCTCGGGCCGCTCGGCGATATCCGTGCGCATCTGAGCGGTCTGCTGCATCCCGGGTTCATCTCCGCAGCCGGCGTCGAGCGTCTCGCCCACTTCCCCCGCTACCTCGGCGGCATGCTCGAGCGGCTGAAGACGCTGTCGAACGAACCGGGCAAGGACCGCACCCGCATGACCGAGTACGAGCGCGTCGCCCAGGCCTTCACCGATGCGGGCGGGACCATCCCGCTGGAGCAGGACGCCTCCCCAACGCTCGTCGAGGTGCGCTGGATGCTGGAGGAATTCCGCGTCAGCGTATTCGCACAGCGTCTCGGCACCGCCCAGCCCGTCTCCCCGCAGCGCATCCTGAAGGCGCTGCGCGAGCCCTGAGCCGCGTCATCCCCCGTCATCCGGATTCGCATTCCCAGGTGCGATCAGGAGAAAATAGCAGCAATCCTCATCTTCTCCCCGAAAGGGGCATCTGGTATCCCCATGATCACCATCGAGAACGTCAGCCGATCATTCGGTGGCACGCGGGCTCTCGACGACGTCTCGCTCGAGATCCCGCGCGGCCAGATCTTCGGCGTCGTCGGTCAGTCCGGCGCCGGCAAGTCGACGCTGCTGCGCACCGTGAACGCCCTGGAGCGGCCCGATTCCGGCCGCGTCGTCGTCGACGGCGTGCCCGTCTCGCACCTGCACGGCAATGAACTGCGCACCGCGCGTCACGGCATCGGAATGGTGTTCCAGCACTTCAACCTCATCGGCAACCGCACCATCGTGCAGAATGTCGAATTCGCTCTCGAGGCGATCGGGAACCCGCGCGGCGACCGCACCCGCCAGGCCCGCGAGATGCTCGACCTCGTCGGCCTCTCGGCCCGCGCCGATGCGTACCCCGCTCAGCTCTCGGGCGGACAGCGCCAACGCGTCGGCATCGCCCGCGCCCTCGCCTCCCGGCCCCGCGTGCTCCTATCTGATGAGGCGACCAGCGCCCTCGATCCCGAGACGACCCAGCAGATCCTTGCTCTGCTACGCCGCCTGTCGGGGGAGCTCGGGCTCACGATCATGCTGATCACCCACGAGATGACGGTCGTCAAGCAGATCTGCGACTCCGCGGCTCTCCTCGAGCACGGCCGTGTGATCGAGAACGGTGCGCTCACCGATCTGATCCGCACTCCGGGAAGCCGCCTCGCCCGCGACCTGTTCCCGCTGGGAGAGGTCCCCGACATCCCGGGATCCGCCATCATCGATCTGACGTTCGCCGGCGAAGAGGCCCACAAGCCGACCATCACGCTGCTCGCCCGTGCCCTCGACCTGGACGTGTCGATCCTCGGGGCGACGATCGAGAACATCGCCGGCGCGCAGGCCGGCCGCACTCGTCTAGCCCTGCCGGGAGACGCCGCAGTCCTCGCGCGCGCTCAGGCCTTCCTCGCCGAGCACAGCGTCGCCGTCGAGGTGGTGAAGGCAGCATGATCGACTACTCCGCCCCCACTTTCTGGTCCGACCTGTTCGACGTGATGCTCACGGGAACCCTCGCAACGCTCTGGATGACCGGTGTCGCGATCCTGTTCACGATCATCATCGGCCTGCCGCTGGGCATCGTTCTCGTCGGAACGGAGAAGGGCCGCTTCCTCGCGACCCCGTTCGGTTCCGCCGCGGCCGGCGTCATCATCAACCGGGTGCTCGGGTTCATCGTGAACCTCGGCCGGTCGGTGCCGTTCATCGTGCTGATGATCGCGCTGATCCCCCTGACCCGGATGCTGCTGGGCTCGTTCATCGGAACGGGACCCGCCATCTTCCCGCTGACGATCATCGCGATCCCCTTCTTCGCCCGTGTCGTCGAGATCGCCGTCAAGGAGGTCGACTCGGGCCTGCTCGAAGCCGCCGACTCCCTCGGCGCCACCCGCTGGCAGCTCGTGCGGCGCGTGATCCTGCCCGAGACGGGTCCGGCGATCGTCCTCGGCATCGCGACGACCATCACCTCGATCATCAACTTCTCGGCCATGGTCGGCGTCGTCGGCGGCGGAGGACTCGGAAACGTCGCCCTCACCTACGGCTTCCAGCGCTACAGCTGGCTGCACATCGTCGCCGTCGTCATCGTGCTGTTCATCATCGTGCTTCTCGTGCAGTGGGCCTGCAACGCCATCGCCCGCCGGCTCGACCACGCGAACCGCGCAGCCCACGCCGCCGAGGCGATCGACGCCGGCGCCTGACCCCGAAGCATCCATACATCGAACCCAGGAGCATCATCATGTCCTTCTCCTCCCTCACCCGCGGCATCGCGATCGCCGCCGCCGGTGTCCTCGCCCTCAGCCTGACCGCCTGCGCCGGCTCCTCCGACGCTCCGGCTGCGGACGGCTCCGACGGCCTCGGAACGCTGAAGGTCGGCGCGCTGCCCGTCCCCGCCGGCGACATGCTCAAGTGGGTCTCCGAGAACCTCGCCGAGGAGAAGGGCCTGACGATCCAGTGGCAGGAGTTCACCGACTACAACACGCCCAACCCGGCGCTGTCGGACGGCTCGGTCGATGCGAACCTGTTCCAGAACTCGACGTTCCTCGAGACCTACAACCAACAGACCGGCGACGACCTGATCTCGGTCGGCGAGATGTACCTGCCCGCCGCCGCCTTCTACAGCAACAAGGTCGACAGCCTCGATGAGCTGGAGGACGGCGCGACCGTCGCGATCCCCAACGACCCGACCAATGAGGGACGCGCTCTCGAGCTGCTCGCCGCCGAGGGGATCATCGAGATCTCCGAGGGCGCCGACACGATCAGCGGCATCACCGAGAACCCGAAGAACCTGAAGTTCATCGAGATCGAGAACGCGACGCTCGCCCTCGCGCTTCCCGACAACGACGCGGCGTTCGTCACGGCATCCTTCGCGATCCCGGCGGGCCTCTCCGACGACCAGGCGATCCTCATCGAGGGCACAGACAGCGCGTACTACAACATCCTCGCCACCCGTGCCGACCTGAAGGACGACCCGCGCATCACGGCTCTCATCGAGATGCTGACCGATGAGCGCACCCAGGAGTACATCCTCGAGACGTGGAAGGGCCTGATCGTCCCGGTCGGCTGATCCCTCTCCCCGATGCCCCCGTCACCGTTTCGGTGCGGGGGCATCGTCGTACCGGTAGCCTGGCCGCATGGCTCGCGCGATCGTCTACACAGAACTCGGAACCCCTGATGTCCTCCGCCTCGTCGACATCCCCGACCCGGTCGCGGGCGCGGGCGAGGTCGTCGTTCAAATCGAAGCAGCCGGGGTTAACCCGCTCGATGCGAAGCTGCGCCGCGGCCTGCGGCCCGGGCCGCCCATCACTGTGCCGCGTCGTGTCGGATTCGACGGAGCGGGTGTCATCGAGTCGCTCGGCGCGGATGTCACCGCGTTCCGGGTCGGCGACCGCGTGGCCGTCCGCGACACCGTCGGCACCTACGCGACGCACCTGACGGTGCCCGTCGAGAAGCTCGACGCCCTGCCGGATGCAGTGACCACCGCCGAGGGCGCGGCCCTCGGCATCCCGATCGGGACCGCCTACCAGTGCGTGAAATCACTCGGTGTGGGCTCCGACGACACGCTTCTCGTGCATGCGGGTTCCGGCGCCGTCGGACAAGCGGCGATCCAGTTCGCCGTCGCCGCGGGTGCGACGGTCATCGCCACCGCGAGCCCGGCACGCCATGATCTCGTGCGCGAGCTCGGCGCGATCCCCGTCGCCTACGGGGACGGTCTCGCCGACCGCGTGCGCGCGGCGGTCGATGGTGATGTCACCGTGGCCCTGGACTGCATCGGCACGGATGAGGCGATCGAGGTGTCGAAGCTGCTCGTCTCCGATCCCTCTCGCATCGCGACGATCGTGCGCGGACCGGATGCGGCGGATCTCGGCATCCGCGCCTTCAGCGGCGGGTCGCCCGATCCCCTCACCGCCGAGCAGGTCGCCTGGCGGGCCGAGGCAGTCGGCATCGCGATCAGCGGGCTCGCGACCGGCGACTTCCAGGTGGAGCTCGCCGCCGAGCTGCCGCTCGCCGACGCCGCCGAGGCCCACCGCACGATAGAAGCTCACGCCGCCGGCGGCAAGATCACGCTGATCCCGTAAGCGCCGCGCGGTCCGCTCAGGCGGCCGCCCGCTCCTCATCGCGCAGGCGCGCGCCCTCGCGCAGCAGGGGCACGAGCTCCTCGCCCCAGTGGTGCACATCGCCGAGCGGGTCGAAGCCGCGGATGAGGAAGCGCGTGACGCCGAGGTCGTAGTACTTCAGCAGTGCCTCCGCGACCTGCTGCGGGGTGCCCACGGGAGCGGTCGAATTGCCCGATGGCCCCACGAGCCGCGTGATGCCGGTCCAGAGCCGCTCATCGTGCACATCGCTGCGCCGGGCGAGCTGCTGCAGGCGCTCGGAGGAGACGGCGTCCCGCTCGCGGCGGGTCGGAGCGGCGAACGCCAGGGTGTTCCCGGTCTTCTTCGCGGCGAGCAGCCGCTCGGCCTCCGCGTAGATGCGATCGGCCTTCGTCCAGGCTGCCTCCTCCGTCTCCGCGACGATCGGCCGGGTCGAGAGGCTGAACTCGATCGTGCGCCCTTCCTTCGCCGCAGCGGCGCGGATGGTGCGGATGTGCTCGGCGATGTCGGCGAGCGGCTCCCCGAACAGCATGTAGACGTCCGCCCCCTTCGCACCGACATCGATGGCGCCGTCGGAGAGACCGCCGAAGAAGATCGGGATCCCCGCATCGGTCGCGGGTTTCACCCCGGAGTAGGCCCCCTCGACGCGGTAGAAGTCCCCGTGGTGGTCGAAGGGCTCCTCCGAGACGAGGGTCCTGCGCAGCACGTCGATGAACTCGCCCGTGCGCCGATAACGATCGGCCTTCTCGCTGAAGTCGCCGTCGCGGCGCTGATCGGCTTCGCTGCCGCCCGAGATGTGGTGGATCGCGACCCGGCCGCCACCGGTGAGGTGGTCCAGTGTCGCGAGCTTGCGGGCGACGATCGTCGGGGCGACGAAGCCCGGACGGTGCGCGATGAGGACCTTGAGGTTCTCGGTCGCGTGCAGAGCGGCGGATGCGACGGCGAAGCCATCCGGCGAGCTCGCGCTGTATCCGATGAGGATCCGGTCGAATCCGGCGTCCTCGTGAGCGCGGGAGAATTCGCGCACATAGGCTGCGTCGACGACCGGTCCGGTGAGCTCCTTCACCTCGGACCCCGGGGTCGTCGCGATCATTCCGAGGATTTCGATGGGCATGTGCTGCTCACAGCGTGTTCGGTACCCACCTACAGAACGGCGGCGCGCTGCAAGCCCGTTCGCAGGCTGAAAGGGCCGTCTGCGCCTTACGTCTTGAAGGTTGGCGTTCCCGGGGGCTGTGCCTGCCGTCGCGTGCATGCTCGGACGGTAGCACGGGTGCAGTCGGTGCCGCTGGCTCTCAGCCGTCCACTGCGGACCTGGCAGCGTGCACCCGTACCCGGCCAGCCGGTGGGGCGCACCCGGGACGCCAGCGGGGGCCCGCTGCTGGCCGTGCAACACGCGCAACACGCCGGGACGCGGGACCAATTTTTATCCCTCTCGACCTGGGCTTACTCTCGCCACGGACGAAATCCCGAAAGTGCGAGAGCGCGTGCGGTGTGGCAGCATAGTGCACATGTCGTCGAACGTCAAGCTAACCTGCCGGGGCACCGCGCAGTACGTGCACCCTGTGCGTACCGTGGCTCAGTTCCGGTGGGATGACGGCTGGGGTCGGGTGCACAACCGGGAGAAGCGTGATTCGGTCGTGCTTCTGCCGGACGGTGAACTGAGCATGGTGCACCACCTATGGTGCAGCGATCCCAGGTGCCAGCGCTCGCAGGGTGGAACCATCCCGACTGAGCTACTCTACTCCTTGCTCGACTATGCTCGTGAACACGGCGGAACTGAAGTTCCGCTCGGCTAACGCCACGTAGTACCAACAACTGAACATCAGTCCTCACGCCACTCGTGCAGTAACTAGAAGTGGCTGGGTGCTTAGACCGAGGTTCCTCATCACGAGAGGAATCTCCTGTCGGGCGCGCTCTGCGCCAAGCACCCCTCAGGACGGTGTTCCATGGCTACCCACAAGCCACTCACCCCGCATCAGGCCGTTGGTCCTGTTGCTTACTACGCCAGGATCGGTGATGCCGAAGGCGAGCGCGAAGCGCGCCGCAACCTGGCCGAAGCGAAGATCACCGCTGTAATCAACAAGGCGCTTGCTGCTTCGCCGAAACTCTCAAATCAGCAGATTCATCGAATCACGTCGCTACTGCGCTCTGGCGGTGCGCTGTGAGTCGCCGCAATCCGCTCCACGATGACCCCCGCGTGTCCACGCACGGCGAGGGCACCTACGGCGTGCGGTTCGTGCAGTTCGTCGTGTCGGGTGCGCCTGGTGGGCACAGCGTCGTGGAGACCGTCAACCTGTTCCCCACGCGCAAGGAGCGCGACACTTACGCCCGCAAACTGCGCAAGGAGCGAAAGGGCAGCCGTAAGACCCGGCCTGTGATCGAGACCTTCGAGGTCGAACTAGCCGAGCTGCGCTGGTTTGCTCCTGTGTACCAGCAGGCAGTCCTCATCGACGACGAGCAGGCTGCGCACCGCTACGGCATGGTTCGCATCTTCGACACCAATCCGCCTGTGTACGACGTGCGCTTCGCCAAGGACGAAGAGGAACTGCGCTGGATGCTGGCTGCCCAGTGGGAGGACGGCGAACGACGCACCCCACACCCTGGCGAGCCGAACGCGCCCTTCGACGTGTACTACTTCGCCCCGGATGAGCTGCCGCACTTTGTCGGCGTGGTCGAGCTGGACGACGAAGACGGCGAGGCCGACGCATGACGGTCAAGGTCGGCTCTGCGCTGCGGCTGGCCCGTGCGGGCTGGCGGGTGCTGCCGCTGAACGGCAAGAAGCCCTTCATCACCGACTGGGTGAACCGGGCCACGACCGACGAGGACACGATTCGCGACTGGTGGGCCGAGCAGGACTACAACGTGGGCGCGGTGATCCCGCACAACCACGTCGTGATCGACATCGACCCGCACAACGGCGGCAGCTTGGCAGCCCTTGAAGACCTCGCCGGGGTGGAGATGCCGCCCACGCTGTCCATCCTGTCGGGCCGGGGCGACGGCTCGGTGCACCTGCACTACCTCCGCCCGTTCCCGAAGGTGACCAAGCTGCGCATGCCAGCCGGTATCGACGTCCTCGGCGCGGGGCGTCAGGTGGTCATGCCGCCGAGCCTGCATCCCGATACGAAGAAGCGCTACCGCTGGGGCGACGAACTGCCCGTGGCCCGGCTGCCACTCGAAGTCGTCGCGCTGATCAAGCCGAAGCAGCACAAGCCCCGTCGGCCGGGCCAGGGCAAGAACGTGAGCGGGCTGATCTCTTGGCTGCGCCGTCAGCCGAAGGGGGAGCGGCATGACGCGCTGGTGTTCTGTGCGCTCGTGCTGCGCGACAACAACGCCCCCGAGCGGCACGTCCGCAAGGTCGTCGATGCAGCCGTGGATATCGGCTTCGACGCAGAAGAAGCCCGCCGAGTAATCGAGTCGTTTAGAGAGGCATCAGCATGACCACCACCGCCACCAGGCCGAAGCGCCGCACCGTGCGTGCAGCCGCCGAGGTCAGCCCGAAGCCCCGGACACCGGCTGCCGCGGATCAGGACGGCACGCTGTCGCCCGAGGACGACGCCAAGGTGAAC
This sequence comes from Microbacterium sp. GXF6406, assembly GCF_054798215.1. NCBI lineage: Bacteria > Bacillati > Actinomycetota > Actinomycetes > Micrococcales > Microbacteriaceae > Microbacterium > Microbacterium sp. GXF6406. Next base: position 26,359 of record NZ_JBSJZH010000015.1, read on the forward strand.
CGATACAGCGCACGACAGGCACTCAAGGATGAGACCGCTGAACAGGTGCTGCGGATGGAAGCCCGCGCCAAGGCCGAAGAGGCGCTGGCCCGCAAGCGGGGACTCATCGGCCCGTGGGAGCCGGTGGACCTTACCGACGTGGTTCAGGGCATCAAGGATGGCACCCTGCCGCCCATCGTCCCGGAGATGCTGCGCATGGAACCGAGCGGCAGGCTCCTGCTGTACGCGGGGCGCGTGAACGGCATTCATGGGCACAGCAACGCGGGAAAGTCATGGACGGCGCTGCTGGCGTGCAAGCAAGCGCTCGACGCGGGCGAGACCGTGTTCTACATCGACTACGAGGACGACGAGCGCGGCATTGTGGAACGCCTGCTGCTGGTGTACCGGGTGCTCCCGAAGGTCGTGAAGGAGCGGTTCATCTACCTGCGCCCGAAGACGCGGTTCGACCAGAAGAGCGTCGGGCGGATGTTGGAGCGGTGGCAGCCGTCGCTGGTCGTGATCGATGCGATGGGCGGCTCGCTGTCGATGGAGGGCCTCAACTTCATGGATGACAACGACATCATCAAGTGGACGTTCTTGGTGTCGGGGTTCATCGCCGGTCACGGAGCTGCCGTGCTGCTGCTGGATCATCTCCCGAAGGACACGCCTCCCGGCACGCTTTGGCCGACCGGCAGTCAGCGCAAGCGCGCGGCCATCACGGGAGCTCAGTACCTGCAGGAACGGGTCATCGCGTTCAGCCGAGGTAAGTCGGGTTACGCGAAGATCGTCGCCGCGAAAGACCGGCACGGTAATGCGTCCGAGGCCGAGGTCGTCGCTCACCTGAAGGTGGACAGCGTCCATAGGCGAGTCAAGGGGCGCGCAGAACCCCAGCTCGTGACGCGCGTCAGTCTGGTGGATGCGCCGTCGCAAGAGATGGTCGATGCGATCAAGTTCAAGAGCACTGCGAAGGCATTGTGCAAGGCGCTCGAAGACGCTGGTGCGCTCGCCGGGGCCGACGACAAGGCGCTCACGCAGACGCCTCTCCAGACAGCCGTAAAGGGCGACAAGCGCTACAAGGTGCAGGTCATCGGTCAGCTGGTGCAGGCGGGCTTCATCCATGCGGACAAGCGCGGGAAGGTCGCCGACAACGCGCCCACGTACCACACGCTCATCAAGCCGTGGGACGACAACTGGACGCCCGAAGAACTCGAGCTGGTGGATCCGTCATGAACGCGCTGCAAGCCCTCGCGTGGGTTGTGGGTTGGCGTGGGTTGGCAACTCACTCGCTGGTGGTGGGTTGTGGGTTGCCGCCCTAAGGCAAACCCACAAACCCACCCAGCACCAGGGGGCAAATAGGGGTCTCCGTGGGTTGGGAGCACGGGCGACGGCGAACGACCGAGAAGGAGGCCGGCGATGAACAGACAGCAGCGTCGAGCAGCAGCCAAGGGCGCGGGGGTCGATGCGCGAGTGGTGCAGTACGCGAAGTCGTACAAGTGCCCCGACTGCGACTCGGACACCGGCGAGGTCACGCGCGATCGGTTCGGGGTGCATCACGCCACGATCCTGCACGACCCGACGTGTCCCCGGCTGAACGGCATTACGCCCTAGCAACCTCAGCGGCTGTGTGGCCGATCCCAGCTTCACACAGGAGGACCAGGGGCCATGCATCACGCACGACCAAGGGCACAGCGCCCTGCCACGGAACGAGCCATCTGGCCGGATGCCCTACGGCTGGCAGCACCAACACATGAATTCACGAATTGAAAGGAACAACATCATGCCAATCAAGAACTTCAAGCCCATCCCTGCTGGCGACTGGATCATCCACGTTGTGAACGCCAGTCGTGAAGAGAACGGCGCTGTGACCTACGGGCACGAGGCGCACACAGTCGTCGGCTGGGGCACCGAAAACGGCTGCACCCTTCCCTTCTACTGGGACAAGCTCGTGCTGAGTTCCGTGGACGAAATCGAGTGGTACGGCACGGACGCTGAGGGCGCACCCTACGGGACGGAGTGGGTGGTGCTCCCCCGAGGCACGTACCCCGACAGGGACGCACTCCTCAAAGGTGCGAAGTATCACCTGAAGTGCGCCGAAGCTGAGGCCAGGGAAGCTGCCAAGAAGGTGCGCAGGGCGCAGTCATGAACGAGGACATCCAGCGGCTGCACGGAACCTTCGCTGAGCTGGAACAGGTCACCGTGACCGAGGACGAGCGTGGCGTGCCCGCCTACATCAAGGTCGACCGGGACATGGTCGGCGTGGCGGTGAGCGCCCGCCTGCTCGCGCCCCGCACGGCTCCTGCAGAGCCACCAGCGGCCCCACGGTGCCCAACTACCCCGGCTGCACCGGCCCAGGTCCGCAGAGCAGGCCAGACGGACAGCCAGGACGAGACCCTGCCCAGCCCCACGCGGGCCATGCACCACCAGGAAGGAATCACACTGTGAGCACTACGACAGGCACCGACGCCGACAACCCCTTCGTGCAGGTGATCGCGACCGACGGTGACGACCGCTGGCCCACCCTGAGCGACGACTGGGCCGACCTGCTGGCCGTGCTCAGCGAGGGGACGTACACGATGGCCGAGCTGATCGCTACCACGGGCATCCCGCGTCGCACCGTCAAGGGGCTGCTGTACCACGGCAGGCGAGCGGGCCGCGTGTGGCGGGGCAACACCCAGCGCCGGGAAGAGGTCGCGCCGGACTTGTGGACCGTCTACAGCGTGCTCGGGTTCAGGGCGCTGCCGTGACTGCTGAAGACCTTGCCTGGCAGGCACTCAGCGATGCGCTGGACGAGGTGACGCCGCGTTGCACGGACAACCCCCTGTTCACGGCTGACCGGCTCACGAACGAGGAACAGGAGGCATGCGGTCACATGTGCGCGAGCTGCCCAGTGTTCGACCTCTGCGATGCCTACGCCAAGGCAGCCGGGGTGAAGGCGGGCTTCTGGGCAGGGCGTCAGCGGTCAGCCAAGCGCAACCGGGCAGACGAGGTCACACCACCAGGGGGCAGCGATGCAGATCACTGACGAAATGGTGGAGCGCGCTTGCGAGGCGTTCGGCGGGATCAGGTCACCCGACTGGGAAGCCGCCGACGACTGGGAGAAGGAACAGGTGCGTGAGCACATGCGTAAGGCGCTTGCCGCCGCGCTCACTTCGCAAGCTATCGCCACGCTCCAGGCGGAGGCCTGGGACATCGGCTTCCGTACCGGCCAGAACGGCGTCCGCCTGGCACGGCGCTAACCATCAAAGACCACCGCGCCGGACGGTATCCGGCAACCATCACCGAACAGAAGGAACACATCATGGCTATCAAGCACACCCCGCTCAGCGCACAGAACGAGCTCACCGGCAAGGTCGAGGGCTTTCATGCGCGGGCCAACGCGACCAGGGAGGCGTACTACGCCAAGCGGGAGGAGATCCTCCGCGACGACCGCCTCAGCGACACTGCCAAGGTGGCCGACCTGGCCGAACTGACCACGGCCACGAACACCCAGCTTCAGTCCATCAAGGGCGAGCAGCAGGCATACGTCAGCGGCCTGATCGCCACCCTGACGAAGGAGCTGTACGGGAACCAGCCGACCGACGCCAACTCGATCATGCTGCGCCGTGACGCCAGGGAGCGCGCACGCAAGATCGAGACCCAGCGTGAAGCGCTGGAAGCACTCCGTGACGCCGTGAACAGCGGTGACGAGAGCATGGCGCACGCCATCGGCACCCGTGGCCGGGACAACGTCTGGCTCAACGTGGCCGACGCCTGGAAGGAAGCCTTCCCGTCGACCGCTGGCGTGGCCGAGGCGCTGCACTACGTCGAGGGCTACACGTCCGACGGCGCGTACAACCTGGCAAACAGCATGGCCTACGCCAGCCCCGCCGAGTAAGGGTGCCGAACATGCGAACGCACAAGAGCATCGGCCAGCGGAACGCCGAGCGCGCTGAGCGCAAGGCCAAGGCACTCGCAGACCGTGCAGCCGACGCCCCGGCGCGGGCAGAGCGTGAGGCTGCTGCTGCCGAAGTTCTGCGCAAGCGCGGCACCGAACTCTGACGCCGCAATGACTGGGTGAGGGGTACTTTCCTACCTTTCAGCCCCTCACCCTCGCTGGGGAGTAGTGCCCCCAGCGGCCAGCGCCCCTGCTGATCTCTTCTCTCCGTCGGCGGGGGCGCTGCGCACCAGACCTGCACCCCCTTTCGTGACAGTCCCCGTGGTTGGTGGAGTCGCGGAAGGGGGTGCAGCCACGTTCAGCAATCCGCTCAAGGATGAGCAACTTAGGTTCGCAATTTGCCTACTGCCACCCCCAGGGGCTAACGTGCCTCCATCGAACAAATCTACGAATGTTCGCCACCGCAAGGAGTCCACACCATGACCATCGCAATTGACTCGTACTTCGGCACCGAGCAGCCCTACGCCCTGTCCACCAAGGACCCGGATGCCCACTGGACCGACACCGTCGTCAGCCAGGGGCACGCCGACTACTGCGCCACCTACGGGCACGCCACGTTCGCGGTCGCCAGCACCGGCAAGCTGTCTGAGCGGTGTGGCCGGTGCAGCGAGCTGCTGGCGGATGCCACCCCCACGGCTACCGTGGACACCGAGCCTGACGCAACCACACCGCGCACGGTTCTCATCGGGGTCAACGACAATCAGGGCTACGCGCCCGACCAGATCAGCACGCACATCACGCTCGGGGCCGTGCTGCAGTCCATCCAGGACGCCATCGATGAGTTCGGTGAGGATGCCAAGGTCGTGCTGAACAACGGCCAGCGCCACGGGGCCAGCTACGGCGCGTTCGTCCGGGCCTACGGCAACGCGCTAGAGATCACCGACGCTGAGCAGGACGAGGAGGCGGGCTGGTGAGCGCCTACCCCGACGCCCTTGCCGGTGCCCTCGCATGCCTGGCCGACAACGCCGTGCCCGAGCTTGTGCATGCGGCTGAGCGCGCGGTGCAGCAGGGTACTCACACCTGGATGCCCGACCCTGCCGTGCCTGGCGTGTGGGGGCTGGCCCTGCCCGGTGGCTATGTGGACGCACCCCGTGCCGACGTCGTGGTGTACTGCGCCGAGGGGGACTTCACGGCCAGTGACGCCTTCACGATGGAGGCCATGCGATGAACCTTGACGCCTACTGGGCTGCCTACGATGCGACCCTTGCCCGCGTGCGGCAGGAGCAGCCCGACACCTTCGCCAAGCTGAAGACCATCCTTGACGCCTTCGAGCCGCCGAGCAGCGGGGACGCGTTCTTCCCTGGTGGTGCTGACGACACCCTGGGTGATGCCCTGCGCGATGCGGGCTGGGCTATCAACTGGCGCGAGGGCGACTACCTGTGGGACGCACGGCACCCGCGCACCGGGGCACGGCTGGAGCACGTTGAAGGCGACGTGTTCGACCGCACCAAGGGGGCCACGCGATGACCGTCATGATCGGCTATCTTCGGGTGTCCACGGTGGAGCAGGCCAGCAGCGGCCTGGGGCTTGCCGCCCAGCGCGACACCATCCAGCGCTATGCCGACGCGCACGGCTGGGAGGTCGAGTGGTACGTGGACGCGGGTATCAGCGCCAAGTCGCTAGACCGGCCCCAGCTCACGGCTGCACTGGATCGCCTGGCTGCCAGCCGCAAGCGCCGGGACGTTGACGGCCTGATTGTGGCGAAGCTGGATCGCCTGAGCCGTAGCGTGCGGGACTTCGCTGAACTGCTGGTGCTGGCCCGTGCCCGCAAGTGGTCGCTCGTGGCGATCGACCTCGGTGTGGACACCGGCACCCCGACCGGCGAGCTGGTGGCTAACGTGATGATGGCCGTGGCCCAGTTCGAGCGCCAGGTGATCAGTGAGCGCACCAAGGCAGCCATGCAGGCAGCCAAGCGCCGGGGCGTGACGTATGGTCGCCCGTCTGCGCTGCCCAAGGCCACGGCTGATCGGCTGCTGGCGCTGCGCAAGCGTCACACCCTGGCTGCCACGGCCGATCTGCTGAATGCTGAGGGGTACATCACCGCCAGCGGCAAGCCGTGGACGCTGAACGCCGTGGTCAAGACCCAGCGCCGCATCCTGGCTGCTGCGTAACCTTCGCCACCACCGAGACCCCTGGGCCAGCACGCGCCTGGGGGTCTCTGGCGTCCCTGGGGGTGCCTACCACCCCACGCCAGCCACGCAAGGACGCCAGCGGACGCGAGACGGACGCCCGGGACGAGATGCAGCCGGTGCCTACGGCAGCGCCGGGGCATGCAGCACCGTCCAGCCGTGGCGGGTGTGGCCCCTGGGGTTGCCTGTGGGCCAGGTTGAATGCCCCGCGCCGACCCTGCTGACAGGTGCAACACGCTCGGATTTCGAGTGCCATTTGCGAACCGATCTCCCGGTGAGGCAGGGTTCAATGCATTCGAACAACTGTACGAATGTCACACCAACCAAGGAGGCCGTCATGGCTAGCAAGAACACCACCGTCGAGACCGTTGAGGCTGCCCAGTTCGATGAGGCTGAGCCCATCGTCTACGCGGCGATCACCCGCATGATGGAGGCCCACGGCATCACGGTGCAACACGCCCGGTACAAGGCCATGCGCGCCATCGCGTTCCAGGCGTTCGTCAACGCGATTGAGGACGGCAGCTTCGATGCCCTGGTGGACGAAGCGATCGACAACGCGGGCAACCTGCCGCGCGGCTGGGAACTGGCCAACATCAAGAAGGCCACCGCGCCCACCAGCCAGAGCAACGTTCAGAAGGCGGCTGCCACTCGTAAGCCCCGCGCCACCAAGGGCAGCACCGTCGCCACCGCCGAGGGCGTCGTGATCGCTGAGCAGCGCCACGTGGACGCTCCGGCTGCCAAGCGCACCCGCAAGCCTGCTGCCAAGCCTGCACCGGCAGCCAAGGCATGAGGCCTCGCCGTGCTCGATCCAGCTTTCAACGGCCTCGACCTGCTGCTGTTCGTGGCGTTCGGCGCGCTGGTGTGGAAGCTGGTTCGGCGGTGAGCTGGCGTAGGGCGATCATCGGCATGGCTGGCGCGGGGCTGACGGTGTGCCTGCTGGGGGCTGCCGTGCTGCCTCCGCTGCTGACCCCGACCGCGCCCGCTCGGTTGGAGGCAGTCGCCGCGCCCGTGGCCAGCCCCACGCCGCTGCCCAGCCTCACCCCGGCTGCCGAGCTTGCCATCACGCGTACCACGGACACCATCTGGGCCAGCCAGTCGGGAGACAGCCTGCCCATCACCTACACGACGCCGCGAGTGATGCAGGCGGGCACGGTGTACGTCCAGCTGACCGGCGTGCGCATCCGCGAGGACGAGGCCAGCCAGGGTCGCCAGGTGGTCAGGTTCGAGCTGGTGGACGCGCTCACCAGGGACGTGCTGGGCGCGGCTGACACCACCAGGGTTGACGGTGTGGACGGCGACGCTGCTGTGCTGGCCACCCTGACCGCGCCGCACGCCACCTACCTTCGGGTCAGTGCGGAAGTCCGGGGCGAAAGCACCTGTGACGGCTGCGAGGCTGGCGGCTACACCTATGAAGCCCCGATCTGGCACACGTGGAAGGCGCTGCTGCAATACGACAAGGCAGGCTGACCGGCCTGCTGCTCTCCCCCTCACGATGACCCCTGGCCCCGGCCGCCGACTCATAGTCGCGCCAACTTCTATCACATTGGGCAGCCGTTGTCTGTAGGTCAAAAATCCTATAGACAGAACTTGGATCGGATGCAACAATACGTTGGAGGGGGGTTCCTCGACCGAGGTTTCTCTGCGCAAGAGGATTGGAATTTATGATGAAGGTCAAGAGAAAGACATTACTGGGGGCATGTGCGCTCCTTCTGTCTGGTGCGCTGGTCGCTTCAGGCGTTACGGCGGCCAACGCACAGGAAGGCGACCCTGTCGCGAATGCGATCGAGCAGGCGCCGCTAAGCGCGCAGGTTATCAATGATCAGCACGAGTCGACCTCGCTTGAGCTGAGCACTGGTGAAGGAGCGCTCGCCGCTAAGAACCAGAACAATCAGGACGCGAGCATTTCGTACGACCTTGACTCGGGCCTTTCGCTCAAGATCACAGCCCAGGACAATAAGAGTTCGAGTGGCGCTGACACCACAGCGCAGGTGCTTTCGGATGAGAGCGCGCGGCTCCTAACAGTCTTCACCGACCCGAACGCGAGTCTTGTTTCCAAGTACTCAACAGAGATCCCGGAAGGTTGGACTGCTCAGAAGCGTTCGGATGGAGGCTACGACATCGTGCCCGGCGCCATTCTCCGCGACGGCCTAGAGAAGAATGGCATCAGCGGGGATTTTGTCTTGGCTACAATTGACGCTCCATGGGCAGTCGATGCCAATGGAGCAGAAGTTGAAACCTCCTTCCAGCTCGTGGGCAATCAGCTCCAGCAGCGTGTGCAGCCGGACACGAACACCGTCTTCCCCGTCACCGCAGATCCCCGCGTAGTGGGCCACGGCTACTACTTCTCCATCTACTACAACAAGTCTGAAACGCGCAGCATGCGAGACACCGGCGCGGTTGTGGGGTTCATCCTTGCCGCTGGCGCAGCGATTGCAGCTCTGCCAGGAGGAGTGGCCGTCACGGCCGTGCTGTACACGGTCGGTGCGGGCGCGGTGGCGGCGATTGCCACCGTGGCTGGCAACGCGTCTGGTGAGGGTCGTTGCCTAAAGCTGGATGTTCCTTCATTCATCCCCACGAGTGTGAAGTGTTAGGCTTTCCCGCATGCTTTGGATGATGATGTCCGCGATGTTCTTCCTGGTGGTGTTCTTCGCCATCGTGAGCAGGGCGCGTAAGAAGCGTCCGAGAAACCGGCAAACATCGAACGATTGAAGTTATCCCGAAGCGCCCTCGCCGAGGGGAGCTTTGCCAGTGAGCGCCCGTTCTCCCATATTGGGAGCGCGGGCGTTCTGCGGCAAGCCCCGAAGCTAGCTCGGATCGGTGGGGATTTCCCGCCACACGAAATCAAGGCGCTCGGCGTCGAACGTGTTGCCCCTGCGCGTGGCAGGCCGCACCAGCACGGCCTCTAGCAAGCCCTCGATGACGGCCCTACGATGGTCTACGCTCATGCGATCCCATCCGGCGCGATCCACCTTGGCCAGCTCGGGCGCTGCACCGGCTGCCTCGATGCGTCGGCGCTGGCTGCGTAGCTCGTCCCGCTCGGCCTCCAGTGCGGACACGGCAGGGAACACAACCTCGGCTGACAGCTCGCGCGCCGTGAAGGATGCCATGAGCTGCGCTATGGACGCTTCAACCTCGGCCAGTCGGTCGGCATCGGGGAACTCGGGCTTGGGTGCTTCCAGGTCAACTGTCGCCAGCTTGGCCAGCGTCAGGCGGGTGACAATGTCGTCCACGGGGGCCACGCTCGCCGCCACGACGTGTCCGTTGCCTGAGCAGCCGTAGGTCGGATACTTGGCCGCGTTGCCGTACATCACCGCGCCGCACACGCCACAGCGCAGAGTGCCCGTCAGCAGGTAGTGCCGTGCGTTCTTGTGGGGCACGCGCGAGCGAGTGTCCTCGGCGCTGAGTGCAGCCACCAGGGCGTCATGCGTGGCCTGATCCAGCATCGGCTCCCACTGACCGCGCACCGGCTGCCCGTCGCGACCGATAGCGATCTGCCCCTGGTGGATGCGCCACCCAGCCAGCCGGGGTGACTTGAGCATGCGAGCCAGTACGTGCCCTTGCCACGGCCTGCCCGTGCTAGTGGTGACCCCGGCCTCGTTCCAGCGCCGCGCGATCGCATATGCGCCAACCCCGCCGATGATGTCCGTAGCGGCCTCACGGATCAGCTTGGACTCCTGCGGGTGCAGCTCACGCCCACCGGACAGCCAGCCGAAGGGTCGCGTCCCCGCTACCGGCTTACCCTCCTGCGCGCTCGCCAGATGCTTTCGTGCCACGCGCTCGGCGGTGCGTTCAACCTCGGCAGCGTCCACAGACGCCTTGATGCGCGCCACCATGCGCCCGTCAGCCGTGGACAAGTCGTCATTGCCCGACACCACCGTCATGATGCGCACGGCGTGCTGCTCGTACAGGGTGATGAGCTCTTCCAGTTCCAGCGGTCGACGCGTCAGGCGGCTGTTCGAGTACGACACGATCACGCCGAACTCACCTGCACGGGCACGACGCAACATGTCGGCGTACTGCGGGCGCACCTTCTTACGGGATCGCGTGCTGGCCCCAATGTCGTTGTCGCTGAAGACCGCTACGACGTTCAGGCCATCACGCTGGGCAAGGTCGCGGCAGTCCTGTTCCTGTCGCGCGACACCGAGCGCTTCGCCTTCCGCGTCAAGGGAGATGCGGGTGTAGATAGCTGCATTGGCCACATCAAAACCTTACACATGGTTACTGCACACGCTGGTCCTCCAGTGTCAGGGGCGGTTCGCCGTGGGTGTGCGGATCAGGGGGACGGACTCGATGAGCCGCCGGGTATAGGGATGCTCGGGTGCGGTGACCACGCGACGGGTCGGGCCGTCCTCGACGATGGTGCCCCGGTTGAGGACGACGAGCCGATCGCTCATCGCGGCGAGAGAACCGATGTCGTGGGAGATCACGAGCATCGCGATATCGCTCCCCCGGCGATCGCGCAGCGCGATGAGGGCCTGGACGACCCGGTCGCGGCTCGCCGCGTCCAGAGCGCTCACGGGTTCGTCGAGGACGAGGAGTCGCGGCTGAACCACGAGGGCGCGGGCGATCGCGGCGCGCTGCCGTTGCCCTCCGGACAGGCCCGCGGGCAGCCGGGAGATGAGATCGTCGTCGAGGCCGACCGCGTCGAGCGCCTCCGCCAGGCGGCGCTCCGCCTCCCCCGCGGGGATTCGCGCGATGCGCAGGCCCTCGGCGATCGAGTCGACGACGCGCACACCGGGATCGAGGGAGCGCAGTGGATCCTGGAAGACGTACTGGACGGCGCCCGAGCGGCGCCACGCCCGCAGCGCCCGCCCGCGGAGCCGGGTGACGTCGACGCCCGCCACGCGGATGCTGCCCGCGGAGGTGACCGCAGTGCGCAGCACGGTTCGTGCAATGGTCGTCTTGCCGGATCCGGATTCGCCGACGACACCGACCACCTCGCCGGCGCGGACGCGCAGCGAGACGCCGTCGAGGATGCGGGCGCCATCGTATTCCACCCGGATCCCGTCGAGTTCGAGAGCATTCATCCCAGATACCTCTCCAGACCGTAGGCCGCGTGCGCGGCGAGAAGTTCGCGGGTGTACGGGTGGCCGGGGGCGCGGAGCACGCGGTTCACCGCCCCCGCCTCGACGACGCGGCCGTCGCGGAACACCTGCACCCGGTCGCAGACCTGGGCGACGACCGCGAGGTCGTGCGAGACGAGCACGAGCGCGAGTGAACGCTCCGCGCGCAATCGGGCGAGCAGCTCGAGGATCTCGGCCTGCACCGTGACGTCCAGTGCCGTGGTCGCCTCATCGGCGATGAGGACCGCGGGATCGGCGGCGAGCGCCATCGCGATCAGGACGCGCTGGAGCATCCCGCCCGAGAGCTGCGCAACCCGCTGCCGGAAGACGAGGTCGACCCGGCGGATGCCGAGGTCGTCGAGGAGCTCCCGGGCCTTCTCCCGTGCCTGTCGCGCGGGGACGCCGGCGGTGACGCGCAGGGTCTCCTGAAGTTGGGCCCCGATCGGGATCGCGGGGTGCAGATAGGAGGCGGGGTCCTGGAACACGGCGGCGATGCGAGTGCCGCGCACCGTGCGCCAGAGTCGCTCCGGGGCGTGGGTGAGGTCGTCGCCACCGATACGGACGGATCCGCCGGTCACCCTCAGCCCTTCGGGGAGGATCCCGAGCAGGGCCCGGCAGGTGAGGGTCTTGCCGCTGCCGGACTCCCCCACGATGCCGAGAGATTCGCCGGGGTGGACGACCACGGAGACGCCGTGGACGAGTTCGACGCCCTCGCCCGTCGCGATGCGCAGATCCTCGACGGATGCCGCGACGGGACGGATCGTGGATGCCTCGTCGAACGACGGCGCAGGACCGGGCCCCGCGGGAGGCGCGACAGGGTGCGTCGCCGCCGGCGCCGTGCGGACCGGCGCGGTGCGCACTCGGGTGTCAGACATGGGTCTTCTCCGGGGTTCGGGGTCGACGCGGCACCGCATCCGCTCCGAGAGCGTCGCGGGCGGCGTCGGCGAGCAGGTTGAGGGAGGCGACAGTGAGGATGATCGCGAGAGCGGGCGCGAGCGGGCCGAGCGGGCGCCGGCTGAGATAGCCGAGGTCGCTCGCGAGCATCCCTCCCCATGTCGGATCGGGCGGTTGCACGCCGATGCCGAGGAAGGTGAGGGAAGCGACCGTGAGCAGGGCGCTTCCCAGCGCGGAGATGCCCGCGACGACGAGGTTCGGAGCGACCTGACGCGAGACGTGCCGGGTGAGCACCCACCAGGCGGAAGCACCGAGCAGTGCCGATGCCTCGACGTAGGGCGATTCGCGCACCCGTAATGTCGCGGCGCGGGCCACGCGGAAGAATCCGGGCGCGATCAGGATGCCGATCGCGAGAGTCGCCTGGATGAGGCCATTGCCCAGCAGAGCGGCGAACACGATCGCGAAGAGGATGAACGGCAGGGACAGCAGCGCGTCGACGGCGCGAAGTGCCAGCCATTCGCCGACCCGCGGCGCGAATGCGCTCAGCGCACCGGGGACGGCACCGACGAGGAGACCGATGAGTGCGGCGCCGACGGCGCTGAGCAGAGATGCCGGTGCCCCGGCGAAGAGCCGCGACAGCACGTCCCGCCCGAGGTAGTCGGTTCCGAACAGGTGCGCGGGCGTCGGGTTCTGCAGGGCGATCGCGGTGTTCTGCGCGAGCGGGTCGTACGGCGCGAGCGCAGGGCCGGCGACCGCGAGCACGAGCACGCCGAGCAGCAGCAGGAGCGAGATCCGCAGCGTCCATCCGGAGTCCCACAGGCGGGAGAGGGCGTTCATGCGGCGCTCCGAACGGTCCCGCTGGTACGGGAGATGACGATGTTGATGCTCACGCCGATGATGACGACCATCGCGATCGTGACGAGGAGCACGCCCTGGACCACGGGGATGTCCCCCTGCAGCGCCGAGCGGTTCGCGAGCTGCCCGAGTCCGGGCATCCCGAAGATCATCTCGGTGATCACGGCTCCGCCGATGAGTCGCGGGGTCTGGACCGCGAGCACCGCGAGCGCGGGCGCCGCGGCGATCGGCAGCGCGTGCCGCCAGATGATCCGCGACGGCCCCAGGCCGTGCACCCGTGCGCCGGTGATGAAGTTCTCCCGCAGCGTGCCGACGAGCGATGTGCGCAGCTGCCGGGCGATGTCCGCGCTGGCGTCGAGGCTGAGCGCGAGCGACGGCAGCACGAGGCAGCTCAGCCATCCGATGATGCTCTGCTGCGGCGGGACGTATCCGGCCACCGGGAAGATCGGGATCGCGTAGGCGAAGAGCAGGATCAGGGCGATCGCCGCGACGAAGGCGGGAACGGTGGCGGAGACCGTGCTCAGCAGGGTGACTGCCCGGTCGATGATGCTGCCGCGGTTGACGGCGGCGAGCACCCCGCCGGCGAAACCGAAGACGAGTGCGAGCAGGATCGCCCCGCCGGCGATCGACAGGCTCACGGGGAATGCCTGCGCGATGCTCTGGGACACGGGGATCGTGGTGAACCAGCTGTTGCCGAGGTCGCCGGTCAGCGCGCCGGCGATCCAATCGAGGTAGCGCAGGAGAAACGGCCGGTCGAGTCCGAAGACCGCGTTGAGACGATCGACGTCCTCCTGCGTGGCGACCTCTCCCAGCGCGACGGCCGCCGGGTTCGATCCGCTTGCGGCGCCCAGGGCGAACGTCGCGAACGTCGCGAGGACGAACACGGTGACCGCGGTGCCGAGCGATGTGAGGACGAGGCGGACGACCGGCCATGCGCGTCGGGCGACCCGCGTTTCCTCCTCCTCCGGCGCCGGGGGCGCCACGGTCACGGTGGTCATCCGATCAGCCCTCCACCTTCACGTCTTCCCAGCGCTGCACGTCGAGCCAGTGCTGGATGCCGGTGATGCGGTCATCGTGGATGAGGATGCGCGGCCAGCTGAACAGGAAGGTGTTCGGCTGCAGCTCGACGCCGATCGCGACGGCATCCTGCAGGCGCTGCGCGTACTCGGGGTCATCGGTCGGGGTGGCCCGAGCGATGTCGATCGCCTCGGTGAGCGCGTCCGGCGTCTGGCGCCCCAGGTTCATCAGTCCCTCAGGGCCGTAGAGCACCTCGAGCGCCTGCAACGGCGACTGGCGTCCCGAGTAGCTGTCGAGAACCAGCGGGTAGGTGCGCTGCACGTAGTTCTGCGATGCCGCGGAGGCGGACTGCACGTTCAACGTCACACGGATGCCGGCCTCGGCCCACTGCGCCTGCAGCAGCTCGGCGAGCGCCGTGTCGTCCTCGGCGAGCATGAGCGAGATGTCGATGCCGTCGGGATGGCCGGCCTCGGAGAGAAGCGCCTTCGCCGCCGGGATGTCGTGGGGGTAGAGGTCGTCGAGGTCCTCGTTGTACGCGACGTACCCGTCGGGGAACGGCTGCCAGTTCGGTGTGCCGTGCCCGAAGTAGATCGCATCGACGAGCGCTTGACGATCGGTCGCGTGGCTGATGGCCTGCAGCACCCGCTGGTCGTCGAAGGGCGCGACCGTGGAGTCGACGTCGAGGGCCCGCACGGTCAATGCCTTGATCTCTTCGACGTCCAGGCCGGCGTTCTCCGCCGCCTGCGCCTGCGAGGCCGGGATGATCGAGACGTCCCACTGCCCGGATGTGATGCCGGCGACTGCCGTGGTGTCATCCGCGACGGGCACGACGTCGAGCTCGTCGATGAAGATGCGATCGGCGTCCCAGTACTCGTCGTTCTTCTCGAGGGCGGCGTGCGCGTTGGGCACGTACTCGGTCAGGGCGAACGGCCCGGCGCCCGCGGGCTGGGTGGCCAGCGACTCGACGTCATCGAAGGCGGCGGGGTTCACGATGAAACCGGTCTTGCCGGCGAAGAGGTAGGGCACCTGGTAGTCGGTCTGGTCGAGGTGGACGGTGACGGTGTGCGCATCGATCTCCTCGACCTCGGTGACGATGCGCAGCTGACCGGCGAGCGTGGAGTTCTCCTGGTTCTGACCGCGCTCGATGTTCAAACGCACGGATTCGGACGTCACGGGAGATCCGTCGCTGAAGGTCGCATCCTCGCGCAGGTGGAAGGTCACCGCGGTTCCCTCCTCGTTGTACTCCCAGGTCTCGGCGAGCCCCGGAACCGGCTCGCCCGCGGGATCGAGTTGCGTGAGGCCGTCGTAGACGAGGGCGAGGGCGTGCGTGTCCCACCCGGCGATCGACGTCACGGGATCCCAGCTCGTCGGCAGGCGCCACCCCCAGGTGAGCGATGTGCCGGTGTCGCTGCCGGTCGAGCCCGATGATGCCGTCGCGCAACCGGTGAGAGCGAGGGCGGCGACGGTCAGCGCGGCGAACGGTGCGAGGCGGTTTCGTGGAGTCATGGATGCGAACGTAGGGCCGCTGCAGACCCGCGCAACAGGGATGACGATGCGGGACGACACGGATCGAAACAGTTCGACACATCGGTGACTCGGGCCGCCCTCGCCCCAGAACATGGACCGCATGAGCACCGATTTCTCCCCCTCCGCCCTCTGGCCGGCCGAGCGCGTGCGCGGCACGATCGCCCTCGTCACGGGACGCGGCGAGCGCGCCCCCGTCTACGAGCGCTTCGGCCGGCGCCTGAGCGCCGATGGGTACTCGGTCGCCGTCTTCGAGGGCGATGCGGAGGCCGCGGCATCCTGGCTCGGCATCGTCGAGGGCGGCGTGCGCGTGCTCGCCGGCTCCGATGCCGGTGCGTCGTCGGTGCTGCGGGTGCTCGCGCAGGGTGCGACGGCGGATGCTGCGATCATCGCGGGCCTCGTCGTCGATCTCGCCGACGCACCCGATGATGCTCAGCGCACGGCCTGCCCGCTGCATCTCGGGGTTCTGGCCACCGACGCCGCCCGATCGTCGCACAGCGTCTCCGATTCCCTGCCGGATGCTGCGGACCTGGCCGCGATCGGTGTGCCGGTGATCGCGTTCCAGGGCGGCGCCGATCCGGTTTCTCCGTTCGAGGAGGCGGTCGAGGCACTGCGCGCGGTCCCCGATCTCACTCTCCACGAGACGGTCGACGGTCTGCACGATGCCCTCAACGACGCCTCGCACCGCAGTGTGGCGGCGACCATCGTGCTGTGGCTGGAGCGGTTGCGCACGGGCGATCCGCGCGCACTGATCGTGCAGCCGGTCCCGGTCGGTGCACGGTCGCCGGAGTTCACGGCGTGAGTGCGTTCTCCACCGCTCAGGTGCAGACCGGCTATGACGCCGCCGTCCCGCAGAACAGCGCGGTGCCTCCGATCCACCAGACCGCCGCATACGAATTCGCCTCACTCGCCGATGCGGCCGATGTCTTCGCGCTTCGCACCCCGGGGAATCTCTACAGCCGCAGCGCGAGTCCCACGCAGCTCATCCTGGAGGAGCGCGTCGCCGCTCTCGAGGGCGGTGCATCGGCCGCCGCTGTCGCCTCCGGACAGGCCGCGGTCGCCCTGACGCTGCTGGCCCTCGTCGGTCGCGGCGGGCATGTCGTCGCCGCCGAGCAGCTCTACGGAGGAACGGTCGATCTGCTGCAGGACACGCTCGCGGATCTCCGCATCCCGGTCACCTTCGTCGATCAGGACGACACGGATGCCTGGCGCCAGGCGATCCGCCCCGAGACGCGCGTCCTGTTCGCCGAATCCGTCGCGAACCCCATCGCGCAGGTTCTCGATTTCCGCGCCATCGCCGACATCGCGCAGGGAGCGGGCATTCCCCTCGTGATCGACAACACGGTCGGCACGCCCTATCTCGTGCGCCCTGTCGAGCACGGCGCAGACTTCGTGGTGCACTCCGCGACGAAGTTCCTCGCCGGACACGGGTCCTCGCTCGGCGGCGTGGTCGTGGATCTCGGCACGTTCGACTTCGGCGCGGAGCCCGAGAAGTGGCCGCAGTTCACCCGCCCCTATCCGCGTTTCGGCGATCTTGTGCTGCAGGAGCGCTTCGGCATCGGCCGGGCGTTCGTCCCGCTGTTCAAGACCAAGTACGTGCATGATCTCGGACCTTCCCTGTCGCCGTTCAACGCGTGGCAGATCCTGCAGGGCATCGAGACGCTCGATCTTCGCGTCGCCCGCCAATCGGCGACGGCGTTGATCCTCGCGGAACACCTCGCGCAGCATCCGAAGATCGCCGCCGTCCATCACCCGGGTTTGGCGGACAACCCCTGGCACGGCCTCGCCCAGCGCTATCTGCCGCACGGCGCCCCTTCGGTGTTCTCCGTCGATCTCGTCGGCGCAGAAGAGGCCTTCCCGCACCCGCGCGTGGCGACCGTCATCGACGCTCTCGAGGTGTTCCGGCTCGTCGCGAACATCGGCGATGCACGCAGCCTCGTCAACCACCCGGCATCCATGACGCACTCGCACCTGAGCGCCGAGCAGCGCGCCGCCGCCGGGATCTCCCTCAACACCATTCGGCTCAGCGCGGGGCTGGAAGATCCCGCCGACCTGATCGCCGACCTCGACCGCGCTCTCGCGCACGCCTGACCTCTGGAGAATCATGGGCATCAATCTCGGATACTGGACCCCCGTCTACGGTGGTTTCCTGCGCAACGTCACGGATGAGGGGCGGATGGCCGCGACCTGGGAGCATATCCGCGAGGTCTCGGTGAAGGCCGACCGGCTCGGATTCCACACCACGCTCGTCCCCGAGCTGTACCTCAACGACCGCAAGGGCGTGGAGGCTCCGAGCCTGGAGGCCTGGTCGCTGTCCGCCGCGATCCTTGCCGTCACCGATCACCTGCGCGTGATGACCGCCGTCCGCCCGGGCTTCCACCTTCCCGCGGTGCTCGCCAAGACCGTCTCCACGCTCGACACGATCGCCCCGGGACGCATCGCCCTCAATGTCGTCGCCGCCTGGTGGGCGGAGGAGGCTCGCCAGTTCGGCGGCGACTTCCCCGCGCACGATGCCCGCTACGACCAGGCGCGCGAGTTCGTCGAGGTGCTCGAGGGCCTCTGGTCATCGACCCCGTTCTCCTACGCCGGCGAGCACTACCGACTCGAAGGCACGATCGTCGAGCCCAAGCCCTCCGCCGCGCCGATCGTCTTCGCCGGAGGCGAGAGCGATGCCGGCCGCGAGGCGATCGCGAATTTCGCCGGCGCCTACGTCATGCACGGCGGCACCCTCGACGAAGCCCGCCGCAACGTCGCCGACATGAACGCTCGCTCCGAACGCATCCACGGCCGTCCCATCGCCGAGTTCGGGATGCCGGCCTACGTCATCGTCCGAGACACCGAGGCCGAGGCGCTGCGCGAGCTGGAGCGCATCACGACCGTCGATCAGAACTCTCCCGGCTACGCATCGTTCGAGCAGTTCCGCGCGAACTCGCACCTCTCGCTCGAGGTCAGCCGCCGCGAATACTCCGTCGGAACCCGCGGTCTGCGCCCCAACCTCGTCGGAACCGCCGAGCAGGTCGCCGAGCGGATCGCCGAATACGCGGATGCCGGAATCGATCTGCTGCTCATCCAGGCGTCGCCCCTGGATGAGGAGCTCGATCGCATCGCCGAGCAGGTCTTCCCGCTCGTCCCGCAGGAGGCGCTGTCATCTGCTCTACGCTGAGATCATGACTGGTCTTCGGTGGGGAATCCTGGCAACGGGCGGCATCGCCCATGCATTCGCGTCCGATCTGCGCACCGCGGGTCTGGACCTCGTTGCGGTCGGCTCACGGTCGCAGGCATCCGCCGATGCCTTCGCCGAGAAGTTCGGCATCGCTCGCGCCCACGGCTCATACGAGTCGCTGGTCGCGGACCCCGATGTCGATATCGTCTACGTCGCGACGCCGCATCCGATGCACCACGCCGATGCCCGACTCGCCCTCGAGAACGGCAAGCACGTCCTCGTCGAGAAGGCCTTCACCGTCAACCGTGCCGAGGCCGACGACCTCCAGCGCCTCGCCGCCGAGCGCGGCCTCATGGCGATGGAGGCCATGTGGACACGGTACCTGCCGCACATGGTCCGCATCCGTGAGATCCTCGCCGCCGGTGCTCTCGGTGAGATCCGCGCGGTGATGGCCGATCACACGCAGCTGCTGCCTTCCGACCCCGCGCACCGTCTCAACGCGCTGGAGCTCGGCGGCGGGGCCCTGCTCGACCTCGGCATCTACCCCCTGTCGTTCGTCTGGGATGTGCTCGGCGCCCCCGTGAGCGTGCAGGCCAGCGCCCGTCTGATCGAGACGGGTGCCGACGCCGAGATCGCGACCGTCATGACGCACGCCGGCGGCGCGGTCTCCACGACGCTGTCCTCCTCGCGCGCCGCAGGCCCCAACACCGCGACGATCATCGGAACCGAGGCGCGCATCGAGATCGATCGCGTCTGGTACTGCCCGACGGGCTTCCGCCTCGTCGGTCCCGATGGCGAGGTCCGCGAGAGCTATGAATCGCACGTCGAGGGCCGCGGCATGCAGTACCAGGCCTTCGCCGCCGAGGGAGCGGTGCTCCATGGCGACCCGGCCGGCGGATCGCTCGCCCTGCCCATCTCCGAGAGCGTCGCGATCATGGGTCTGCTCGACGAGATCCGCACCCAGATCGGGGTCCGCTACCCCTCCGAGGTGTCGAGCGATGACTGACAACGCCGACGCCCGCGTGGCGGTCTACCTCGACTTCGACAACATCGTCATCAGCTGGTACGACCGCGTGCACGGCCGCAACGCATACAGCAAGGACCGCCAGCGCATCAGCGAGAACCCCGACGACCCCGAGATCGCCGAGAGGCTCGCGCAGGCGGTGATCGGGGTCGGCGCGATCATCGATTACGCCGCGTCCTTCGGCACGCTCGTGCTCACCCGCGCCTACGCCGATTGGTCCTCGCCCGTCAACGCCGACTACCGCTCGCAGCTCGTGGCCCGCGCCATCGATCTCGTGCAGTTGTTCCCCGCGGCGGCGTACGCGAAGAACGGCGCCGACATCCGCCTCGCGGTGGATGCCGTGGAAGACATGTTCCGCCTGCCCGATCTCACGCACGTGGTGATCGTCGCCGGCGACAGCGACTACGTCCCCCTCGCCCAGCGCTGCAAGCGCCTCGGGCGCTACGTGATCGGCGTGGGCGTCGCCGGCTCCACGGCGAAGTCCCTCGCCGCGGCGGTCGATGAGTTCACCTCCTACGACTCGCTCCCCGGCATCCGTCGCCCCACCGTGCAGAAGCCCGCCGCGGCCAAGCCCGCAGCGAAGAAGACGGCGGACAAGCCCGCAGCGGCGGAAGCCGCGAAGAAGACGGATGCCGCGGCCCCCGCCGCGGCGAAGGCGAAGACCGCCGACGCGGCCAAGAAGGAGCCGGCGAAGAAGACGGCGGCCACGGGCGCCGCTGCGAAGAAGGCACCGGCGAAGGCCGCACCGACCAAGAAGGAGGAGGCGGGATCCTCCATCCCGAAGACGCCCGAGCAGACCGAAGCGACCGCCCTCCTGGAGCGCGCACTGGGGCTCGGCCATGAGAAGAGCGACGGCGACGACTGGCTGCACAGCTCGACGATCAAGAACCTCATGAAGCGCATGGACCCGGCGTTCAACGAGAAGCCCCTGGGGTACAAGTCCTTCTCCGACTTCCTGAAGTCGCGGGACAAACTGGCCGAGCTCAACACCGACGCGCAGACCCACATGGTGCGCCTGCGCAACCGCTGACATGCAGCATGTTCCCCGCTCGCCGTACGCGCGCGCCCTGGGCAGTCGCCTCGACGAGCTGCACCCCCGTCTGCGCTCCTACTTCTCGCCGTTGCCCGAGGGCTGCATCGGCGTCGGCGAGGGCGTCTTCCGGCGGGTCGGCACACCGCGGCGCTGGCTGTGGCGCTTCCTGAAGCCGCTGCATGATCGTGGTGTCGTCTATGCGGGCTGGCAGATGGCGGTTCCCTTCCGCATCACGAACCGGCTCGTCTCGACACGCCTGGTCGGCGAGCGCGATTTCCTCATCCCGGGACAGGAGTGGCGTATGAGCGACGCCGTCTCCCTGACGCCGCACGGGCGCATCGTGGATGAACTGGGTGAGCCCTCGATCGTCGCGGCGAGCTTCGATGTGGATGTGGACGACGGGGCGCTGATGCTCACGAGCCACCGCGTCGGCGTCCGGCTGGGGCGACGGCGCATCCGGGTCCCCCGAGCACTGTCCCCCGTCATCCGGCTGCGCGAGAGCTTCGATGATGCGAGCGATCGGCAGCGCGTGGCCGTCACGATCGACATGCCGCTGCTCGGCCGCATCTACGAATACAGCGGAGATTTCACCTACCGGATCGAGGAGGACGCATGACTGAGGGACGAATCGTCCTGGGCGGTTCCTCCGGTTTCATGGGACGCCACCTGCAGGAGAAGTATCGGGCCGCCGGGCGCGAGGTCGTCACGATCTCCCGGTCGGGGGCGGATCTCACCTGGCAGGACCAGGCCGGAATCGATGCGGCCGTCGATGGCGCCTCCCTCGTGATCGGGCTCGCGGGCAAGAGCGTCAACTGCCGCTACACCCCGGAGAACCGGGCCGAGATCTTCCGCTCCCGGCTGCAGACGACATCAGCTCTCAGCCGGGCGATCGCTGCGGCGCAGCATCCGCCCGCACTGTGGGTCAACTCCTCGACGGCGACGATCTACCGCCACGCCGAGGACCATCCCCAGACCGAGTCGACCGGCGAGATCGGCACGGGATTCTCCGTCGAGGTCGCGAAGGCCTGGGAAGAGGCCCTCTTCGCGGATGACCTGCCCCGCACCCGCCGCGTGGCGCTGCGCAGCACGATCGTCCTCGGAGACGGTGGCGTTCTCGGGCCCCTCCGAGGCCTCGCCCGGCTCGGGCTGGGCGGTGCTCAGCACGACGGATGGTGGCCCGTCTCCCGCGCCCGCCGCGAAGCGGGAACCGCTCACCTTCCCGGCGCGCGCCGCGGAGCCCAGAAGTTCAGCTGGGTTCATCTCGATGACGTCGTCCGGATCATCGACTTCCTCGAAGAGCACCCCGAGCTGGAGGGCCCGATCAACGCGGCGGCTCCCCATCCGGTCGACAACCGGTCGTTCATGGCCGCTGTGCGGCGCACGCTCGGCACACCTTTCGGCCCGCCGATGCCGCGCTGGATGCTGGAGATCGGTGCGATCGGGATCCACACCGAGACGGAGCTCATCTTGAAGAGCCGATGGGTGCTCCCCGAGACGCTCACCGACGCCGGCTTCGTCTTCTCATACCCGACCCTGGATGCGGCCCTCGCCGATTCCTTCGGCCGCCCCGGAACGACCGCTTAGTCGTTCGCCGATTCGCCTCGCTTGCGCTTGGCGATCTCCTCGCGCAAGCGCCACTCCTCGATCTCGCGGTCGAGGTCGGCGATCTGCTGCTCGGTCGTGCGGGTGTCGGCGGACGCGGCTTGCGTCGGCGCCGCCGTGCGCGCCGGACGCGCCTCCCGCCTCGGGACGCGCGGCAGGCGGATACCGCCCTCGCCGTACTCGCGGCCGACAGCGAACCACAGCACGCTGCCGATGAAGGGCAGGAGGATAACCAGCAGCAGCCAGACCATCTTCGGCAGGTGCTTGACCTGTGACTGGTCGCGGGTGATGAGATCGATCAGCGCCGCGATCGTCACGGCGAAGATGAGAATCGAGAGCAGCGGCATGACTTCAGAGTAGATCAGGGTCGCTAGATTGGGCTGATGACTTTCCTCGTCGAGCCCGCGCCCGTCACGCTCACCGGTTCCCTCGTGGAGCTGCGGCCGTTGTCGGCCGAGCATCACGACGGTCTCGTCGAAGCCGTTCAGGAGGAAGACCTCTGGCAGACGGCCTGGTACACCTCTGTTCCCGCCCCTGACAAGGTGCGCGATGAGATCGCCCGCCGGCTCGCTTTGAGCGAGAAGGGCGAGATAGTGCCGTTCACCGCGGTCGATGCATCCGGGCGGATCATCGGGATGACGAGCTTCTACGATCTCGATGGCCTCGTCCCCCGGTTGCACATCGGTTACACCTGGAACCGGCCCTCCGCGCACGGCACGGGGACCAACGCCGAGTCCAAGCTCCTGCTCATGCAGCATGCCTTCGAGACCCTCGGCGTGTACCGCGTGGGTTTGACGACGCAGTGGGTCAACCACCAGTCGCGCACGGCCATCGAAAGGCTCGGGGCGAAGCAGGACGGCGTGATGCGTGCGATCACCCGCTATCGAAACGGAGCGCTGCGCGACAGCGTCGAGTACTCGGTGCTCGAGCCCGAGTGGCCCGCCGTCCGCGCCACGATCGAAGGACGCCTCGCACGCCGACGCTGACGATGCCGCCCGGGGAACGTCCCGGGCGGCATCGTCGGGCGTATCGGGTCAGCCCTCGTAGGTGAGCCCGAATCCGTAGGGGAAGAGCGCGCCGTCGGCCGTCTCGTCGTACCCCGGAGTGTCGGGGTTCTGCTCGATCACAGCGGCGGCCGTGCCGGCCAGCGCGAAGGGCAGACGTCCCTGCGGGGCGAAGTCGCCGGAGACGATGTCCATGAGCGCCGTCGTGGAGTTTCCGAAGTTGGCCATCACGGCTCCGGCATCGCGCAGGCCACTGGCCTCGTCGAGGACGAAGGGCTGACGGAAGTAGATGTCGAGGATCGTGTTCTCCGCACCGACCTCATCCATCACCTTCTGCACGACGTCGAGGGCGGGGGTCACCTCCCAGGAATCGGCGCCGGACATTCCCGTGAAGTCGATCACGCTCGACTCCCACGGGAACGAGCCGCCGAAGCGCAGACCGGTATCCGTGCACTTCTCAGCGCCCGCGGCGACGCAGGCGTCGCCCGCCCCGTAGAGACTCGCCCCATCGAGGCCCGTGACGCCATCGATGACGCTGGGGTTGACGTGCACCGGGTTGAGGCCGGTCCCCGGGTCATCGCTCGCATAGGTATCGGTCCCCACGTTGCGCGCGGTCATCGAGACGAGGGCGACATCGGCATCGGCTGCCGTGCGCGACTCCTCCGGGTCGTTCCCGTCGATAAAGGCGAAACCGGATGCCTCGACCGCTGCCGCATCGACGTTGCCGAGCACGTAGATGGTCTCGTCCCCGCCCAGCGGCAGGAGCCCGTCGGAGTTCTGGAGGAGGACGGTCGACTTCCGCTGCAGGTCGATCGCCGTCTCCCGGTGCGCATCGCTGCCGATCGTGGCATCCGCCAGCTCTGCGTCGACATAGGGGTTCTCGAAGAGCCCCATGTCGAACATCGGCGCGAGCAACCGCTCCGCCGCGAGCGTCACGCGATCCTCGGTGATGAGTTCCTCATCGACGAGGTCCGTGATGGTGGCGACATCGTGGAAGCCGGAGAGCGTGTCGGTTCCGCTGTTGATGGCGGCAGCCACGCGCTCGGGCACGGTCGCTTCCTCCAGGCCCCGCGCGCGGTCGTTGATGATGCCGGTGTCGGAGTTCACGTAGCCCGTGAAGCCCATCTGATCGCGCAGCAGACCGTTGACGACCTGGTCGGAGAACGCCATGCCGACCTCGTCGTAGTCCACGCCCTCATAGGTGACGTCGACGGGCACGCCGTAGTACGGCATGATCGACGAGACACCCGCGTCGATCGCGGCCTCGAACGGCGCGAGGTGGTATCCGAAAGCGTCGCCCGGATAGACCTGTGCCTTACCGAACGAATAGTGCGGGTCCAGGCCCCGATCCTGCGGCCCACCGCCCGGGAAGTGCTTCATCGTCAGCGCAACCGAGGTATCGGGGCTCAGGGAGTTTCCATCCTCACCCACCTCGCCCTGCAGGGATTCGACGAGCTGGCGGGCGATGTTGGCGCCGAGATCGGCATCCTCGGTGAACGTCTCGTGCGTGCGGTACCAGCGGGGCTCGGTCGAGAGATCGGCCATGTAGCCGTACATGCCGCGCAGTCCGATCGAGGCCCATTCATCGCCCATGACCGTTGCGAACTCGTCGACGACCGTCATATCGCCGTCCGTCGCTTCACCGGTGGCGAGCGCCTGCTCTCCGAGGGCTGCGGCAGCGATGCCGGCTTCCTTCCGGAAGGCCGCGAACGCCCCGGCGGACTCGTTGATGCCCGCTCGCGCCTGCGGGTCGATGTGATTTCGCGCGTTGGACTTGTAGAGCACGGGGATCCCGAGACGGGTCGCCTCGCTCTGCTCCTGAACCTGATTCATGAACTCGGCGGCCTCGGACGGCGTGACGACCACATTCGTCGCGAAGCCGCCCTCACCCGCCTCGCAGGCTTCCCGCTCCCCCGCATCGACGACGTTGCGGAAGATGAACCGATGCATGAGCTGCTCGCCGATGTAGTCATCGGCGAGCTCCGGAACCGTGCCGAAGGTGTTCGAATCGACATCGCACGAGGCGTTGAGCGTGTCGATCAGCATGAGCCCGGCCTTCTCCTCGAGCGTCATCTGGCCGACGAGGTCGGCGACACGGTCCTCGACCGGGAGGCGCCAGTCCTCATAGCGATCGAGCTGATCGTTCGCGTTGAGGTCCTTGAACTCGGTGCCGTCGACGGTGATGATCTCCTTCACCCGCGACTCGAGGTCGGCCGCGTCGGGGGTGTCATCCGCGGCGGTGCATCCGGTGAGGACGAGACCGACGGGCAGAGCGAGCGCGACGAAAGCCGTCGCGCGTCTCCGGATTCCCGGGGAGGAAAAACGCATGGGAAGTTCTCCTTCGAACTGGGCAGCATACGGATCAGCATCCGAATGCCCTCAGCCTCAGGGAGCGTCATCACAGCAGCAAACGATTGCCGCCAGTTGCCCCTGTGCCCATCGACGGCCGAGCCCAGCCGGCACGAATGCGGCAACAGGCGACAAACGGATGCCACTGCTGCTCACCCCGTGCCGGTGTCCGGGCACACAAAAGCCCGCTGGGAGGCCGAAGCATCCCAGCGGGCTCGATGAAGCTCTGTCGTCAGTGCGCCGACGGGCCGCCGTCCCAGTTGTCGGCGCGACGCGTCGCGCTACCGCGTTCGCGCATGATCCATGCCATCGACAGGGTGACGGCCGTGAGGCCTGCGCAGAACATGAGCGCCTCGAAGCCCTCGATGTCGAATGCGTATCCCATCAGCAGGAGCCCGCCGAGGAACAGGACCAAGAAGATGATGAAGCTGAAGATCACGGCTGCCTCCTGTAGTGAATGCTCAGTCCAGGATACCCGGATGAGAAGCCCCGCGCCCGCCATGCCATGCTCGCGCGATATCGCCCGTATCGCGGCTGATCCCGGTTCCGATCACCATGCCGATCGCGATCGCGAACACTCCGCCGATCGTCTGCAGCAGGGCTCCCCCGCCACCGGACGCGCCGACCACCGTTTCGCTCAGGCCGATGAAGCCGAGCGTTCCCGGCACCATCATCCAGTAGGCGCAGGTGAGCATCACCGCGGGCTGCGGGGCACGGGCGATATGCGAGACGAGGTAGATCGTCGGCACGGCGATGAGCGCCCCCACGAGTCCGGACAGCGTGGCTCCGAGAAGCATGTGCCCCAGGAGCTGGCCCGCATAGGCGATGCTCAGCGCGAACAGGATCCACAGCAGTGACCCCTTCGGCGCGACGGAGTACAGGTAATAGCCCACGGCGACGAGCACGATCCCCACCCAGGGCGCCCACGCACCCAGCCGATCGCCGGAAGACGTGTGCGGGTGGGAGATCCCCGTGACCACGATGCCCAGATACAGCCCGAATGCGAGCAGGGCCAGAGTCGCGAATCCGTAGAGCAGACGGCTCGCCCCGGCGATGATCTGACCGTTCGTCAGCTCGACGGTGGCGATCGTGAGCGTGAGCCCGGGAAGCAGACTGGCGATCGCCGGCGTCACCAGGCTCAGCATGCTCTGGCTCGCCATCTCCGGGGCGACCAGGCCGGATCCGACCGTGACCGCGAAGGCCGCGATCACGGGAAGGACCAGCGCCAACGTGCTCACGCGCGACCCCAGCAGCACCAGCAGCCCCACGAGCAACCCCGACGCGGCATACAGCGGAAGAGCCGGCAGGGTGGGGCTCAGCACGAGCCCGAAACCGACGGTGAGCAGCACATGCCCCAGCAGAGAGGCCCAGAATCCGAATCGCGGTGGCGTGCGGGCGATCTCGCCGATCTCGGCGGCCACGTCACCCGGCGGCGTCATCTCGGCCGCAGCCCGGTGGATCAGCCTCTCGATCGCATCGACCTGGTCGAGGCGCAGCGGTTTCTGGTTCGCGTCGAAGACCGATGTCGTGACGGGCTCCGACCGCGGATCCTCGATCATCACCAGGGTCGGCAGCACGATGACGCGCAGCTCCGTGTTGCCGTAGGTCGCCGCCAGCGACTTCAGGGATGCCGCGACCTCGTTCGTCGGTTGGGAGCCCGCGAGCAGCATCCGCCCGAGAACTCCCAGCATTCCGACCAGCTGCGCATGCTGCTCACCGGTCGGAGCGGCGACATCGCTCGTCTTCAGGACGGCGAGCGCGCGTTGCACGCGTGTGCGCCGAAGATCCATTCCACTCCCCCTCGATATCGGCCGGACGGATCACATGAGCTTCGTCGACTGCAGCATCTTCTCCATCTTGCCGTTCACCCCGATCAGCGGCTTGCGCAGCAGCAGTCCCAGCAGGAGCATCGGCAGCACGAAGGCCAGCAACAGGAGCATCGAGATCCAGTAGTCGCCCTGGTAGATGCCCGCCAGCGCCGCGCGGAACGCATCGATCGAGTGGGTTCCCGGCAGGAACGGACTGACGTTCTGGAACCACTGCGGCAGGAGCGCGAGCGGATACGCGCCACCGGCACCCGCGACCTGGATCACCAGAAGGAACACCGCCAGCGCCTTACCGGCATCGCTGAACGAGACGACGAGCGTGTAGATGACGAACGTGAAGACGAGCGAGGTCACCCATCCGACGAGCATGAACAGGAACGGATGCACCGGCTCGAGCCCGACGATGAAGATGTTCCCGAGGAAGACCAGCGTGCTCTGCATGAGCCCCAGCACCGCGAAGAGGCCGTAGCGTCCGAGGAACTGCTGGTGCAGCTGCAGCTTCGGCTCCGTGTCGTCCTTCCGCTCCGCCGGAGCCACGCGCAGCGTGACGCACAGCAGCAGCGCTCCGACCCACAGCGACAGGGTGGAGTACAGCGGAGCCATGCCCGCGCCGAAGCTCACCACGGGGTACACCGGGATGCGGTCCAGACCGATCGGCTGCGACAGCGCGGTCGCCAGAACCGAAGGGTTCGATCCGATGATCTTGCTGATCTCGCCGAAGTCGCCCGAGTCAATCGCCTTCGAGAGGAGCCCGGCGACGCGGTCGGCCTCATCCGCGGCATCCCCCAGTGCGCTGGCCAGCTCTCCGTTCTCGGTCGCGGCGTTCGTGAGCATCTCCGTCACGCCGCTCGCGGTCGAGCCGAGTCCGGCGACGTCGGAGGCGATGCCGCCCAGGCCCGAACTCACCGCGGTGAGGGTCTGGGCCAGTTCGTCCAGGGTGGGCTTCACATCGTTTGTGAACACCGCACCCGCGTTGTCGAGCGCCGACTGCGCCCCGACGATCCGCTGATCGATGTCCGAGCGGAACTGCTGTACATCGGCGTTGCCCTGCACGACGGCATCCGCTTCCTGCTGAAGCCTCGCCTGCAGATCCCGCTCTTCCGCGAGTGCCGTATCGAGGCTCTCGAGCACGGCCTCGAAAGAGGGGATGTCCTCCTCCGGCAGGTTCGGCTGCACGTCCTCGACGAGACGCGCGCGCAGCTCCTCGTGCCGCTCGATGAGCGTGCCGAGATCATCGACCAGGACGCCGATCGAGTTCGTGGTGGTCGTCGCCCCGGCGTCGAGCCCGGAGAATACCCGGTCCACTGCCGAGGAGAACTCGCCCAGCTGCGTGGATCCTGCTTGGAACGCCGCGGCGAGCAGCTCGCTCGCCCGGATGATCGCCTGGTCCGCATCGGCTGCGGCCGTGAGCCCGTCCTGCACGGTGCCGGTCGCGGTGGAGAATTCGGATTCGACCGTGCCGAGCAGGCTAGCTCCGCCCTCGACCAGGGGGATGCTGGCCTCGAGGATGCCGGTGAACATCGTCGCCGTGCCGGATGCTGCGCGCAGCTGCGCCCCGACATCACTGATGTGCGCTTCGATCCTCGTGAACGCCGCCTGGGATTCCGGGCTGCCGAGGTTGTCCGTGATGGACGACACCAGGCTCAGCGCGATGTCGCTGAGCTCCTTCATGAACTGCGAGTTGATCTTCGCCGTCAGGTCGTCGGCGCCCTCGCTGGTGATCAGCGGCGCGAGGGGGTTCGACTTGTCGTTGGTGTAGTACTCGATCTGCGTCTGCTTCGATCCTGCCGTGTAGAAGGTCAGCATCCGTTCGCTGAAGTCCTTCGGGAGGACCATCGCCGCGTAGTACTCACCGGATTCGGTTCCGGCGACCGCATCCTCCTTCGTCGTGATGACCCAGTCGAGCTGGTCGTTGGCGCGCAGCGCCGATTCGACGAGGCTTCCGACGTTCAGGTGGAGCGGCACCAGTGGACTCGTGTAGCCCTCATCGACGCTCGCGACCGCGACCTTGAGGTTCTTGGTGTTGTCGAACGGCTCCCAGCTGCCGATCACGTTCAACCAGGTGAACGCCGACGGGATGACGACCAGACCGCACAGCACGATGACCGCCATCACGCTACTGGTCGCGCGACGCAGATCCGACCGGAACTGCTGCCAGATGCCCCTCATCGCTTCGACTCCAGTTCCATCAGTTCCTCGCGGAGTCTGTCTTCGGGCATATCCCCCACCTCAACGGACAGCCGCAGGCTGTACCGGATATATTCGAGTGCGACCAGTGCGATGAAGACCAGGATCAGCCAGAGGATCCACAGTCCGACGAATTCGATCTTGGCACTGGGCACGAGGATCGACAGCGCGGCCAGCACCAGCATTCCGAGTACGCCGGCGGCCACGATCCCCTTCAGGATGCTGCGATACGACCGTGCGAACGGCCGGGCGCGCTTCTGCAACCGCTCGTTGTAGCGGGCGCGGTCGGCGAGTGCACGCAGAACATGGTTCACGCGGTAGCCGCGCCCCGTCGGTGCGCCGTCCTCGCTCGTGAACAGTTCCGTGTCGCGCACCTGCGTGGTGAAAAGGCGGGTGACGTTGGCGAAGTGCCGGCGCATCACGAGCCCGAGGAAGAACGACAGCGCGACGAAGATCGCCAGCATGCCGAGGTACTTCCAATAGGCGAGCCCCGCGAACCCGCTGATCACCTCCCGCATGGCGTCGATGCCGTAGGTGAACGGGAAAAAGGGGTACAGCGATTGGAAGAACTCCGGCATGAGTTGGATCGGATAGATGCCGGAGGCCCCGGGGATCTGCATGATCACGAGCAGGACGGCCAACCCCTTGCCCACGTAGCCGAATGTGACCGACAGTGCGTAGATCACGCTGAGGTAGGCCAGACCGATGAGGATCGGGGTGATGGTGAACGCGAACACGTTGACGTGCTGCACGCCGATGATCATGTTTCCGATGCTGAGGACGATCGCCTGCAGCACCGCGATGCATGCGAACAGCGACCAGCGGCCCATGTACTTCTGACGCTCCGTGAGATCGGGGATCTCGTCCTCATCGACATCGAGGCGGAGGATCACCACGAGCACGAAGGCCCCGATCCACAGCGACAGATTGATGAACAGCG
Source organism: Microbacterium sp. GXF6406 (assembly GCF_054798215.1). NCBI lineage: Bacteria > Bacillati > Actinomycetota > Actinomycetes > Micrococcales > Microbacteriaceae > Microbacterium > Microbacterium sp. GXF6406. Next base: position 56,882 of record NZ_JBSJZH010000015.1, read on the forward strand.
CCCCCATGAGAGAACCGTAGGCCGGCGTCGGGAAGATCGTGTGCTGGTCGACCTTCACGGGAGTCGCCAGGAAAGCGGCGATCTGCTCCGGATCGAGGTTCGTCAACGCCTCGAGGTCCTGGAACAGCGCGACGCCGCCGAGGGTCTGCAGATCGGAGATCGCAACGGACATATCGCCCTCGACGGCCGCGAGGCTCGCATCGAGACTCCCCAGAGCGGTCGCCGTCTGGGCGAGCTGCTGGTCCAGTCCCTGGATCAGCACCGCGGACTGTCCGAGGATCGCCTGCTGCGCTTGGACAGCGGCGAGGATCGCGCTGGATGCTGCGCTCACGCGTCCGACGGCTTCGAGGGCGCCGGACGCCGCCTGACCGACCTCGGCCGATCCGATCACATAGCCGGTCGTCGCCTCGCCCGCCAGGCGCAGCAGCTCGCTCTGCGCGCTCGCGGCGAGCGCGTTCACATCGGTGAGCGTCGTCTGCGCATCACCGAGGATGACGTCGATTTCACCGAAGACGCCCTCGTTGCGCTGCAGCCCGGCACGGGCGTCGCTGATCTTGCCCTCCAGCGCCCCCAGCGTCCCGCGTGTCTGGGCGATCACTGCGGAGACCGACTGCAGATCGCTGATGACCTGGGCCTCGGCGGCCGCGAGGTCCTCCTCGGCCACTTCGCTGCCCTCGCGGATCGCGGTGGCGACGGTCTCGGCGACCTGCTGCGTGAAGGCATCGGTGACCTGCGTCTGCAGGGTCGTGGCGCCGGTATCGGTGATCTCCGGCGCGACGCCGTTCTCCTTCTCGTTCACGTAGTAGAGGAGCTTCGGCTGGGTGAAGTCGCCGGTCGTGATGCTGAGCAGATCGGCGGAGAAGGTCTCCGGCACGACGAAGGCGGCGAAGCTCTCGCCGCTGTGCACGGAGTCCATCGCGGCCTCCTCCGAGAGGAAGTGCCAGCCGAGGTCGTCGTTGTCCTTCAGTTTCGCGACGAGCTGATCGCCGACGTTGATCTCGCCCACGAGCGAATTCGAGGCGCCCTCATCGAGATTGACGACCGCAATGCTGAGATCCTTCGTATTGTCGAAGGGATTCCAGAAAGCCGTGATGTTGAACCAGGCGTACAGAGAGGGGGTGATGAGCGCTCCGCCGATGATCACTAATGCAAGAGGAACTCGCACAAGACGCTTCACATCGCGTTTGAGAACTCGCCAAACATTCCTCATTCAATCGCCCCTCAACGCATCCGGTCTTTCTCAGCACTTCTGCGCACTACCCTAGTGGCAGAAATATTCTTCGGCCGCCCGCGTGAACAAAATGCCTACCCGAACTCGGCGCGCGTGCATGGATAGACTGACTCCGCCCGCGGCCGTCCAGCGTTGAGAGGTATTCCGTTGTCACACACCACCATGCACCTGCTGGGGATCGGTCTGGCAGTGCTTTCTGCCGCGGCACTGTCATTCGGCAATTTCTGGCAGGCAAAAGGCGTTATGGTCGCCACCGCGAATACGGGCACCCGGAAACTGTTCCTCACCATGCTGCGCACTCCCATCTGGCTGCTCGGCACGGTCTTCTACGGCATAGCGATCCTGCTGCAGATCTCCAGCCTCGCCTTCGCGCCGCTCATGCTCGTTCAGCCCATCGGCATCCTCGCCCTCGTCTTCGCCGTCTTCCTCGGAGCGAAGGCGACCGGAACGATGCCCACGCGCGGCATCTACCGCGCGGTATCGCTCAGCCTGATCGGCGTCATCGCGTATGTGATCATCGCCTCGCAGGTGAGCAAGCAGAAGGCCATCACGGATGCCGAGCTCATCGGCATCCTCATCGCGCTGTGCGTCGCACTCGTGCTCGCCGGCGCCGTCTTCCTCATCGGCAGGGCCACCTCGCGTCTGACGCCGATCATCTATGTGCTGTTCGGCGGTCTCTTCTCCGCCTTCGTCGCGGCTCTCGGGAAGACCGTGATCCTCCGGGTGCAGGCCGACTTCGCCGGGCACAGCTTCCACCTGGACGGCGAAGGCATCCTGACGCTGTTCTGCCTCCTCGGCGTCGGCGTCGCATCGGGCCTGTCCATCTATTTCGTGCAGAAGGCCTACACGTGCAATCCCTCGGATGTCGTCGTCGCCGGCACCACCGTCATCGACCCCGCCGTCTCCGTCTTCATCGGCATCGTGATCCTGCATGAGGCGACGAACGCACCGATCTGGTCGCTCCTCGCGATCGCCGCAGCGGGAATCATCGCGACCATCGGCGTCTTCCTCCTCGCTCGGGAAGAGGGCGCCGCAGAGGTTGCCCCCGTGCCGACCGCAAAAAAGTAGGCGCCACCTTCTCGGGTGACGCCTACTCCTCTGAACGCAGGTGCTGGGGTCAGCCTGCGAGCGAGGGCTTCAGGGCCTTGAGCCCCTTGGCCAGCTGAGCGAATTCGTCCTGCTTGCGCGCGACGAACTCGAGTGCCTGACGGCCGGTTTCGACGAGGTCCAGACCGAGCTCGCCGACCGCTTCGAACTTGTGGCTGCAGTCGCCGGCGAGGCCGCCCTCGAGGGAGAGCTTGCTGATCAGGTCGAGCTTGAGGATCTCGGTGCCCTCCTTGAAGCTCATCTTCTCGAAGTCGACCCAAACGATGTTCGGACGGGTCGTCGACTCGAACGCATAGCGCTTGTTGGTCATGTCGGCGACGACCTGCCAGATCGTCTGCGAGGCGTCCGGCTTGCCGGGCTCCGGCGTGCGGAAGGGCTGCGCGGCGTTGCGGATGATGCTGAACATCGCCGCCATCGCCTGCAGCTGGTTCTTCGGCTGCACCTGGTGCTCCACGTAGTACGAGGCGCGGGCGAAGCGGTCGGACGCCAGGGTCGAGCCGGGAAGCGGCTTCTCGCCTCCGAGACCGTCGATCTCCTTGACGAGCTCGAGCTGCTTGTCGAAGGTCGGGGAGTTCGTCATGACCTTGTAATCACGGCTGTGATAGACATCCGCCTTGCCATCCGTGTACTCGATGATCGCCGAGTCGCCGGTCGCATCGTTCAGCGCGAGGTGCAGCGTCGGCACCATGTGGCCCGTCGGGTCGAAGAGCTGGGCGATGCGGACGTCGTTCTCCGTTGTCCACTCCACTGCTTCCGCGACCGTCGCGAAATTGTCGAGGTAGTACTGCAGCCAGACCGACTGGCTCAGCTGCAGGTCGGATTCCTCCGGCTTGCCGTAATTCGACTCCGCCAGCCACAGGATGTGTCCGGCGAGGCCTTCCTCATTCATGCCGTCCGTGGCGATCAGGTCGAATGCGGTCGCAATGACGCTGCCGTATTTGGACGTCCACGTGAGCTTTCCGTTGGCGCCGTCCTTGCGCTCGATTCCTCGCGGCATCTTCCACAGGTTGGTGAGCAGATCCATGTGGAAATCCATGTTTCGGCCGACGATGACCGAGCCATTCGCATCAGGCCAGAGTACTCGTGTGCACATGTGTTGGGATCCCTTTCTTCTGATGCTGCGGGAACGCAGCGTCAACTGGTCGTGAAAATTTTCATGCGGCAATAGGCCGCGAGAACTGCTGTGCGCGGTTCCACGGCATCTGCGGTAGTGCGATGACGGATGCCCCGACGAAGCAGAGCGCACCGATGAATGTTCCCCAATTCGCGATTCCGGCATTCTTCGTGGAACCGTCGTTCAGGATGAACGCCCCCACGGCGGAGATTCCGAATGCGATGCAGCCGATCATGTTGACATGCGCGGACCACCATCCGGGTTGCTTCGGCCCCCAGAGAGTGTCTTCATCCCGGTAGAAGGCGACGTAGACGAAGAACGCACTGATGAGGAAGGCCGCGGAGCCGCCGGCATCCGGATTCCAGACGAAATGCTTCTCGACGGCAACGCTCTTCGCCGTGAGCGCCGTCGTGGTGCTCACGTTGAAGAGGATGGTGCCGAAGCTCTGCGTGGCGGCCGCCAACCATTCAGCACGGAATGCGCGCCCCTGCCCGGCACCCAAGCTCACCGTCGCATCCCCGCTGAGGAAAAGCTGGAAGAGTCCGGCTGTCGTGAAGAACCAGGCGCCGATGAAGCACACCCAGTTCGTGAACGCGACGCTCCCGAATCCCCAGATCGACGCGGCCGACCCGATCGCGAAGAGCGAGCCTCCGATGATGAAGTAAATGCTCTGCTTGGTCAGATTCGGGGTGAGGAACGGCGCTCTCGCGCTGTGCTTCGTGGTCATCGATGATTCCGTTCGGGTCCGCTGCTACCGGTGGTGGGTGCCATGTATCGGCGCCCACCACCGGTGCACTCAGTCGTCAGTGCGCGAAGGCCTGGCGCTTAGCCTCACGGGGAAGCGGCGACTCCAGGCTCTGGAGGAATGCAACCTCCTCCTTGATCGCGGTCAGCAGCGTGCTGGCGAGGTCCTTGCTGAGGTCCGAGCGGACGACGATGCGCTGCACGATCATGTCGGCAATGTCATCGGGCATCGGGTAGGCCGGAACGAGCCAGCCGCGCATGCGAAGTCGGTCGGCCAGGTCGTGAAGGTCCCAGTTGCGCTCCCCCGCGGTCAAGCGCCAGGCGAACACGGGAATCGTGTCGCCCTTGCTGATGAGCTCGAAGTCCGGCAGCTTCGCGATCTCGGAGGACAGGTAGGTCGCGACGTCGATCGAGCCCTGCTGGATCGACGTGTAGCCCTCGCGGCCGAGGCGGAGGAACTGGTAGTACTGCAGGAGCACCTGTGCGCCCGGGCGCGAGAAGTTGAGCGCGAGGGTCGGCATGTCGCCCCCGAGGTAGCTGACGTGGAAGATCAGCGTCTCCGGGCAGACGGCCTTGTTGCGCCAGACGACCCAGCCGACACCCGGGTAGACGAGCCCGTACTTGTGCCCGGAGGTGCTGATGGAGTTGACCCGGTCGACACGGAAGTCCCACTCGAGGTCGGGCTGGCAGAACGGTGCCACCATGCCGCCGGACGCACCATCGACGTGGATCTTCACGTCGATGCCCGTGTTGGCCTGGATCTCATCGAGCTTGGCCGCGATCTCCTTGACCGGCTCGTACAGGCCGGTGTAGGTCTGGCCGAGAATCGCGACGACACCGATCGTGTTCTCGTCGACGTACTTCTCGAGCTCGAAGCCGTCGAGCACGAGGTGATCCTCGGTGACCGGCACGTAGCGGGCTTCGACATCCCAGTAGTTGCAGAACTTCTCCCAGACGACCTGGACGCCGGCGGAGAGGATGAGGTTCGGCTTCTCGGTCGACTTGCCCTCGGCCTTGCGGCGCTCCTGCCACAGACGCTTGAGCGCGAGTCCGCCGAGCATGCAGGCTTCGGAGGACCCGATGGTCGACGTGCCGATCGTGTCGTCCGGGTTCGGAACGTTCCACAGGTCTGCGATGATCCGCCAACAGCGATCCTCGATCTCCGCGGTCGCCGGGTATTCATCCTTGTCGATCATGTTCTTGTCAGCTGCTTCGACATACAGCTTCTGCGCGTTCTCGTCCATCCACGTCGAGACGAACGTGGCGAGGTTCAGACGGGAGTTGCCATCGAGCATCGCCGAGTCGTGCACGATCTGATAGGCCGTGTCCGACTCCATCATGCTGGTGGGCATTTTGAACTTCGGGAGGACGGATGCCTCTCCGGGGCGCGTGAAGACCGGGGCGAGTTCGACCGAGGCATCGGAGCTCTGCTCGGAAGCGATGCGGAAACGTTCTGACATGGGTATTCCTCTCGGGAATGACAGCGGGATTTCGGGAATGCTGAAGGAGCACAACAGCAGACCAATCGGAACAACTGTGCGCGCAAATGAATATCAAGAAAATGCGCGAGCTATACCCTCACCCCCCGGTGCGTCAGTTCGATTACGCCGCCACACTAGCAGTGCCCTCGGATCTTTTGGCAAATTTTCTGCAACGACGCCTCCGCGAGCTCATGGCTCACCCTTGGGGCCCCACTATCCGCTAGGGTCGTGCGTGAAATGTTTATGCACCACTGTTTTGAGAGGACGCTCGATGCGCATCCTGGTAACCAGTTCTCGTAATACGTTCGCCCTCGACATCATCCGCAAGCTCGGCAGCACTGGTCACTATGTCGTCGCAGCCGACACGTTCTCAGGTGCGATGGGCAGCCACTCGCGCTTCCTCGCAGCGCACGAAGTCACGGCTTCTCCGCGATTCGAGACCGACAAATTCATCGAGGATGTGAACCGGATCGTCACTGCGCATCAGATCGATCTGATCATCCCGACGTTCGAGGAGGCCTTCTACCTCGCAGCCCGCGAGCACGACCTCCCCGAGGGCGTCCGCCTGTTCGCCGGAAAATTCGGCGCTCTGGCTCAGCTCCACGACAAGGGCAGCTTCCAGCGCCTCGTCGAGCGCTCCGGCGTCCCGATCCCCGAGACCGTGGTCGTCTCGAACGAGGACGAGCTGCACGCGGCGATCGACCGCTTCCCCCAGTTCTTCGCCCGCGCCGTGTACTCGCGCGGCGGCGTCGGCCTCCTGACCAACACGGGCCCGCTCGCCGGCAAGATGTCGGTCGAGGACTGCCACCCCACCCCCGAGCAGCCGTGGCTGGTCCAGCCGTTCACCGACGGCCCCATGATCTGCACATACAGCGTCATCGTCGACGGCCGCGTGACCGCGCAGTGCACCTACAGCGCCCCCGAGCAGTGGGCGCACAGCACCGGCATCACCTTCCTCGCCGAGGACAGCACGAAGACCCTCGAGTACACCCAGAAGCTCGTCGACGAGCTCGACCCGAACTTCACCGGCCAGCTGTCCTTCGACTTCGTGAACCACCACGGCGAGCTCTACGCGATCGAGTGCAACCCGCGCCCGACGAACGGCGTGATCCTGCTGGAGACCGCCGAGTTCGTCGACGCGCTCACCGGAGACGTCGAGGAGCCGGTCGTGGTCGAGCCCGGCGTCGAGCGGCAGGTGCGTCTCGCGGTGCTCGCGGATGCTTTCACCGAGCCCATCAAGCACCTGAAGACGTCACTGCACGATCTTCTCCACGTGCACGACATCGGTCATGGCTGGCACGATTCTCTCGCCATGATGTGGGGACCGGCGGCCCTCGTGCACGGCGCGAAGCTCTCTCACGGCCAGAAGGTGGAGCTGCTCAAGGCCATGGGAGACGACATCGTCTGGAACGGCGAGCCGATCGTCGGCATGACCGAAGAGGATGCCGCCGAGCTGCTCGACGTGCACGCTCAGCGCATCTGATCCATCATCGAAAAGGAGCCGTGGGCGGGGTTTTCCCCACCCACGGCTCTTCTTGTCGTTCTCAGCGCTGTGAGCCCGCGAGCCCCAGGCGACCGTATCCGACGAAGTTGACGAGGAACGCCGCGATGACCGAGAGCCCTGCGCCGACGATGGTGAAGCCGAGCCGCTCGGCATCGAGCAGAAGGGTGCTCACATCGGAGGTGTCCATGAGGATCACCGCCGCGGTGAGCACGAGCGTGTACTGCCAGTAGGGCTTCTTCAGGAGCATGAAGACCACGCAGAGCCAGAGAGCCGGCACGGCGAGATAGATCATGACCCCCGCGGGGAGCACCAGTGCGACCAGCGTCACGAGGGTGAAGCCAGCGATCGTGCCGAGGACACGGCCGAACATCTTCTTCGGTTCGTACAGCTGCTGCGGATCCGCGAGAACGTACAGGGTGAGCGTGATCCACACCCAGTGCGTCTTGATCTCCGTCGTTGTTCCGATGACCATGACGGCCGCGGAGATGAGTCCGAGGATCGTGCCGTAGAGGAGCGCGATCTGCGGTTTCGGCGCCGGCTTCGGCGCCGGCTTCCGCCCGGGCGCCGCCAGCTGCAGGATGAGGATCGTCCACAGCCCGACCGCGAGCATGACGACGATCACGCCGACCACGTAGGCGAGGTCGATGACGGGCGGGTCGCGGAACAGCGCGGGCGGCTTGAGCATGAAGTACGGCACCAGGATCGGCAGCTGCAGCACCATCTTGCCGACGCCCCGTCCCGCGGCGTATCCGTAGAGGATGCCGAGGAGGATCAGCATGAGCGCGAGAATCCACGTGTGCTCGCGCAGAAGCACGGCGATCACCCCCAGCGCTGCCAGCGAAGCGACCACACCCATTCCGACGCGTGCTCCGCCGCTCATCCATCCGAAGGTCGCCGCGAGAACTCCGAAGAAGGCCACGGCCGTCACCCCGGGCACCCAGATCGATGCGATGAGCACCGGCAATGCGACGACGATCATGGCTACCAGCAGCTTCACGGCAAGAAGGATCGTGCTTTTCCTTCGTTTCTGCGCAGATGCCGTCTCTGCTGTTTCCCCCGACATACGTGCTCCTCCAGGCCAGTCTTATCAGTGCTCCGACATTAGCGCGGTTCAGAACCCGGCAGCCTCTTCTTTTCGCGTGAGCCGGAATATGACGCCCGATATTCGCTAGGCTTCCGCTCGAAGCGGTCCGGCTTCAAGGCAAATCATCTCGGGGGATATGGTCGTGCGAAAGACGTGGCTGGAATATTTGGGTTTCGAGGGGGCATCGCACCGGGAGCACGCAGCCGGAGACGATCCGGATTTCGTGCGCGGAAAGCTCGCACGCTATGTCGTCGATGGTTCGCCGACCCCTGTTCCCGCCGGCGTGGGCGTCGCCGGGGCGACCCGTTTCGCTCAGGCGAACTCCGGCCACATGGCGATGTTCCTCTACGCGAGTCCGACCCCTGAACAAATCGAAGAATTGGCCGAAGCATGGGACCTCCACCCTGTTCTCCAGCGAGACCTCCGGCACGCCGATCAGCGTCCCCGGCTCGATCGCTATGACGATACGCTCTTCCTCGTCGCGCACGCCGCACGCTATGTCGATGAGACAGAAGAAGTGGAGTTCGGCGAATTCCATATCCTTCTGCGGGCCCATGCCGTAGCAATCATCTGCCACAACGACGGCTGGGTCACCGCGGCATCCGCCCCGACAGCATCCGGTCGCGACAGCGTCGATTTCGGGCGCAGCCAGCGAGCCCTGCTCGCGGACCGGGCGCTGCTGAGCCAGGGGCCCCTCGCGGTCATCTCGCTTCTCCTCGGCACGATCGTCGATGGCTACGAACCCGTCATCCGCGGGATCACGAACGACAAGGAGCAGATCGAGCGCCAGGTGTTCAGCGGAGACCTCTCCGTCGCGGAGCGCATCTACCGCCTCAGCCGCGAGGTCGTGGAGATGCAGCAGGCGCTCGCATCGATGACGGATGCTGTGGAGACGCTGCGTTCCGAGGACGATGGAGACGACGCCGCCAACGACGAGGTCCAGACGCGCCTCGATGACGTCGCTGACCGCCTCGAGCGGGTTGCCAGTCGCGTCGGCATGCTCCGTGAAGCGCTCGCGCAGATCCTGAGCGTGAACGCCACGCTCGTGAACCAGCGTCAGAACGAGGACATGAAGAGGATCTCGGGCTGGGCGGCGATCCTCTTCGCCCCGTCGCTCATCAGCGGCCTCTACGGGATGAACTTCACGATCATGCCGGAGCTGAATTGGATCTGGGGTTATGGATTCGCGATCGGTCTGATGCTCGCTCTCGCGGTTCTCCTGTATGCCGTCTTCAAGCGCAGCAAGTGGATCTGAGCCACCCGCGATGACGAACGCCCCGGGGCGATGCGGAGCATCGGGCCACGGGGCGTTCGCCGTCATGCGTCAGTGGTGGGGCAGGCCCTCGTGACGGCGCTCATCCTGCGAGCCGATGTCGCTCACCCCACCGTCCTTGTCGAAAGCATCGTCGCGCTGCTCCTGACGGTGCTCGTCCTGCTTCTCGCGATCATCGCGCAGCTCTTCGTTCTTGTCGTGACCCATGATGCTCCGTTCATTTGTGGCCTCGTGGCCGACCATTCATCAGGAATATGTCCTCCCGATTCAGCGTTTCGAACACACGAATGCGGCTGCTCCTGATGGGGAAGTAGCCGCATTCTCGTGTCAGACCTCCTGTCGCCTGCGCACCCGTACAGCGATCGCAGCACCGGTGAGGATCATCAGCATGCTGAAGCCGATGATGACAGCCATGTCTCCTCCGGCCAGTCCCGTCGTCGCGAGCGCGACACCGACACGGTGCACGACCTGCTTGTCCGGCGGGGTCAGCGGATCGTTTCCGGGAGGCGTCGCCGATCCGGACACGCGGTTCTCGATCATCCCGGTCGACGCACCCGCCTTGACCGTCACCGAGTAGACGAGCTGGACGCTCTCACCCGGTTCGAGCGCTCCCGTCCAGGAGATCGTCTCCGCGGCAGCGTCGTATCGGATGCCGTCGGAGACGTCCCGATCTCCGATGACGGCCTTCGCGTCCCGGTTGTAGTCGGCGTGACCGAGCACACGATCCAGGTCGTCGGTGATGACCACCGGGTCCAGAACCGTACCGCCCGTGTTCGCTCCCGACACCGTGTAGGTGATGCTCTGGCCAGGACGAACGATCGATCCGCCGACCGGATCGGCCGTCTTGTCGATCTCGAACCCGGGCGCAGGAACCGGGTGCTCGGTCTCCGCCCGAGGCGGCGACAGCGGCGTGCTTCCCGGAGGCGTCCCGCTCGCAGTTTGAATCGGCCTGACTTTCGTTCCTATCGGGAGCCTTGTCCGGCAGGGGCCGGGTGGGCTGATTCCAGGCCAGCGTAA
>NZ_JBSJZH010000016.1:0-59351 GCF_054798215.1 Microbacterium sp. GXF6406
CTATGCTGTCCAAGCCGACCACGATCAGCTGGTGGGAATCAAATAGCGCGAGTCTCCATCAGACCCAGGGCGCTTCAGTTGTAGCTATAGCCGAGGCTGTCGGCGACGATCGGTGCTGGCATCTCGAGAACGAGTGTCCGTAGGGCGGCGTTACGCGCACCGCGCAGGTCGATTCCGCGATCTCGGAGCTTGTGCATCATCGTCGACTGGTGCATAGGTTCACCCGGCCTGGCCCCAGGGAACAACCACTGACTGTTGCGATGCGCCGAGGTATTCGTGTTCGGCAGATCTCTCAGATGGGCTCGTACGATCTCGTCGAATGGCGTGGGCACGACGAGTTCATCGGCGGTGATAGCAACCGTCAGACGGTCACCAGCATCAGCAACTTGCGAGAGACGCATGCGCGCGATTCGAGTGAGCGGCTGCGCGTAGAGGAGAAAGAGCATGCCTGCGACTTGCTCGGCCGTTTCGGACTCGACGTGCGTGTTGAGGAGCGTTCGAAGATGCTGCACGCGCTGCTGCTGCGTGATGATCGGCTGCGTCTTCGCTACGCGGTACGGGAACTCGACCGATGCGATGTGACCGTTCTTGACGCCCCAGCGCACGAATGTACGGGCGAGACTTCGCGTGGTGGGACCTCCAGTCAGCCAATCGTCTACATCTGCTTGCACGCATTCCGACGGCGTGTGTCCGCGTTCACGCAGATGACGGAGGAATCCGATCGCGGTGGACGTGCTCTGTTTGGCCGATAGGAACGTCCCTTTGCGCATTTTTCCTGCGGCGTCGAGGGCGTGCATTCGTTGTAGATGCACCCAGCGGGCGAACTGTCGAATCAGTCGCGCCTCGCTTGCGGGCTCAGCCGCGGTCATTTGATCGACCCAGGCTTGGAATCGTTCGATGTCGAAGTTCACACGTTCGAGGAGTCCGTGTTCGATGCAGAGCTGGCGGAGGAACAAGACTTTTTCGGGGGAGGGGTGCGTCGTGAACGTGTCATGCGTGAGCGGCGCAGCTCCGGTCGCGAGGTCACGCAGGAGCTGCTTCGCAGCGGGATTGACGGTGAGCCATATCGTGGCGCTTCGAGCGAGAGTCTGCGTTGAGAGAGCGTCGAAGAGTGGTCGGACGATGGGGGAGATGTCGCCATCGTCCCCGGCGAGGAGCCCGCTGAGATCGTCGGTGAGGCAGCAGTGCGCGCAGAGCCCTCGTCGTACCGGTTCGTCCTCGCGGCCGCAGCGAGTGCAGCGGAAGTCTTTTGGGATGTCGGCGCAGTCCACGCATGCTGGTTCGCCGTCGATGAGTCCGGGCAAGAGGCGCGTGGTGCCGCAGGAGATGCACGCACCGTGGATGCGCGTGGCTCGCTGGTAGCAGCGGCGACAGATGCGTCCTTCCGGCCACGTCGTGGCGAACTTCACGCCGGACTGCTGGCAGCGGGCGCAGACAGCGTGGGGTTTGTCTGGTGGAATGTTCATTCGGGGCGGTGGATGCGGGCGCGTCGCGGGCGCATCGCGTCCTTCCGGTCGCTGGACCCGCCGTTCGTGCCGTTCGCGGCGAGCCTTGCAGGTGTTGCGACGACGGCGACGGGGCAGAGTTCTTCGAACGTGCAGTCGAGCACGTCAAGCAGTGCCCCTAAGAGCGCGATGCTCATTCGCTCAGGTTTTGCACCGACGAGCCTGTAGATCTGCGACGCCGAAAGCTCGATGCCACGGTCCTTCAACTGAGGGATGAGGTCGGAGATATTGTGCATGCCGCCAGCGGTCATCAGTTCGCGCAGCCGCCAGGTGTACTCGATACGTCTTTGCACGTTGTTCAGTTCTCCTTCGGGCTGTCGGTGGTCGTGGCGTGAGCCATGCGGGCGATTGCGTCGTTGACGACGCGGGCGCGGTAGTCGGGGGAGAGGCCGGTGTAGATAGAGGTTGTCGATGCGTGTTCGTGGCCGACCTGCTGCTGGATGAAGAAGGCGTCGTATCCGATCTCCACCAGGTGCGTGACGTAGGAACGGCGCAGGGAATGGAAGTCGAGCGTGTCGTCGAGGCCAGCTTCGCGCTTGACCTCGTTGAATGCGCGTGACACCGAGTCCGCCGCGATCGGCGACGCCCCGTGGCCGCGTTCACTCGGCCACAGCATGGTCGCCAGCGGCGCGACGAAGAGGGGACGCACCTCTGTCAGCCATTCTTCGATACATTCGACGGCCCAGGCGAACTCTGGGAGTGTGAGCACCGCGCGGCGTTTCGGGGGAGACCCACGCATCGCCTTGCCGTGTCGGACATAAACGATGCCCAGGTCGTTGAACTGACGCGCCTGTGGGTTGGAGGCGAGATCGACGAGATCGAGCATTCGCACTTCGTTGCGGCGCAACCCCCACGCGTAGGCGGTCTTCATGAGTGTGGCAATACGGAACGCCGGGATCCAGCCTTTTGACCCAGCGCGTCGGATACGCACGACTCGTTCATCCGCGCAGTCAAACAGGTCTTCCAGCTCATTGCGGGTGTAGGGGCGTTTGCCCGGTTCGCCGACTGCGTCCTGCACATGACGGGCAGTGTTCCACTCATGGAAGACCTGAGCGGGGTGAGTGCCGAAGCGTTCCCAGCACAGCTCTCCCCATCCATACGTGGGGTCCGTGAGATATCCAAGAAACATGCGCAACGCATTCTGGTAGCCGAGCACCGTCGATCGCGACCCGCCTCTGAGTGCACGCAGCTCCATGAAGAAATGATCGACCTGCTCTACAGTCCACGCCCACGGATACTCCTCAGCGAAGTCACGAAACCGCTCAGCGAGGCGACGTCGACTAACGATCGTCGATAGCGACAGGTTCCTCGCGAGCTGTTGAGCCGACCATCCGTCTAGCATTGCCGCCCACACTGTCTCCGGCTCGTTCAGGATCGCGACCCCCGGGGGCAGCAACGCACGCACGGTCGCAGCGTCCGGAGAGCGGGGGGATTGAGTTCGCATTATGTGCGAAAGTATCGCATGATCTGCGAACTGGCGTCAAAAGCCGGGACAAAATACCAGGCCAGATGCAATTTGCGATCACCTTCTCGCTGTCATCCGGGCGAATGAAGCGAGGATGGAGCGGCATCCATGCGAGGTCGTGGGCAAGCTAACCCAGGAGAGTCGTGGCAACCGGCGTACTCGCATCTACCGAGAACATGTCGTCTTCGATCTGACATAATGTGCATTATCGGCTTATCCATTGCAACCGATACAGCCCTCGAACCGATCAACGCATCACGCCGCTTACTGGTGAAAGACCTCCGCATGCTCCGCGCACAATGAGAGCATAAGTACGAACCAGAGCGAGTCGACAAAGTTCAGGAGTCACCCAGCTCGCTGCACGACACCGATGCCAAGTAGGTGTCCGCTGAAGTCCCGGATACCGGGCGTCGAGCTCGATGCCCGAGCAATCGTGCGGGCCGCCATCGCAGCATCCGGGCCGGCGTCGGCCGGGACCTGTTCGAGGAAGAGCCCCGCAGGGCCCTCGATGCCGTGGACCTCGACATCCGCGATACCGTCCCGCGACAGCTCATCGCTGAGCTCTTCCGAGGTATGGAAGTGTCCTACTGGAAAGCGGATGCGCGGAGAAGGCTTGCCGTCTCGGAGCAGGCGGATCCATTCATCCGTATCTCCTGTCGCCGGATCGGTGGTCAGGTAGAGCTGACCGAAGGCGATGAAGCGCGAGATGGCCCCGGCGAAGATGTGACCGCCCTGACGGGTGACCCGCACGGCCTCCGCGATCGCGAGATCGCGAGCCTCCGGTTCGGCCAGGTGATACAACGGCCCGAGCATGATCGCCGCCTCGAACTCCGCGTCCGAGAAGGGCAGGTCCCGCGCATCATCCACCTGTGCGTCGAGGCCCGACCTGCGGGCCGCATCGACGTGGTTCTGCACCGGGTCAATGAGCATGACCTCATATCCCGCGTCGCGGAGGGCGACGGCATGAGCACCTGCTCCCCCGCCGATATCGATGATCCGAGAGCCCGCAGGAACGTGCGAACGGACCAGCTCCTGCACACGGTCGAACTCGAGCGGCCCCTGCGCAGAGCGCGTCGTAAGGCGCGCCCGCTCGTCGAACACACCGCCGTAGTACTCCTGAATGCGTCGGTCGATATCAGCCTGCAGCGTCATGCGCGCTCTCGTCTGTCGATATCCCCGCAAGCAGTGCGGCGACGATATCTGACTTGCCCGCGGTGTACGCGCCCCAGCCGGTCGCGGTGGCGGCAGACTGCCGCTTCACCTCAAGATAGCGATGCCGCGCCGCGGCGTCGCTTCGCAGCAAGTCGCGGAAGGCCAACCGACGCCGCCATTGCTCACCTCCGGCTTCAACGACGTGCACCACTGCCTCACGAGCGCCCCGAGACGGCACGCTCAACCACGCGTGGCGATCACGACACCCTTCCTCATCGAATCCCGCGTTCTTAAGAACCCTCGATACGACGGCGATCTGTTCTCTTGGCACACCCACGAGCACATCCACGACATCCTTTGCCTCGTATGCCGGGACTGCCGTCGAGCCAATATGGGCGATTCGAGCGCCAGGAGCGAGACTGTGGATTCTCGCCGCGAGCGATTCGAATCGCGCATGCCACTCCGCGTCTTTTCCGCTCACCAAGATCACAGCGGTACCGTCGTCGTTCACCGCACCCCCACGTACTCCGCGAGGTACTCGCCCGTCAGCGTCGATTTCGCCGCCACAAGATCCGCCGGCGTGCCCTCGAACACGATCCGTCCGCCGTCATGCCCCGCTCCGGGACCGAGGTCGATGATCCAGTCCGCGTGGGCCATCACCGCCTGATGGTGTTCGATGACGATGACGGTCTTGCCAGTATCCACGAGACGGTCCAGCACGCCGAGGATCGTGTCCACATCTGCGAGATGAAGCCCCGTCGTCGGCTCGTCGAGCACGTAGACGTCGCCTTTCTCCCCCATCTGGATCGCCAGCTTCACACGCTGGCGCTCACCGCCCGACAGAGTCGACAGGGGTTGGCCGAGCGAAAGATATCCGAGACCGACATCGGCAAGGCACTGGAGGATCTTCACCGCCGCAGGCAGCTTCGCTTCCCCCTCGGAGAAGAAGTCCAAGGCCTCCGCGACGGGCATATCGAGCACCTCGGTGATGTCCTTGCCTGCGAGCCGGTATTCGAGCACCGATGCCTGGAACCGTTTCCCGCCGCAGTCCTCGCAGGGCGTGGAGATGGTGTCCATGAAGCCCAGCTCGGTGACGATGACACCCGCGCCCTTGCACGACGGGCACGCACCCTCGGAATTGGCGCTGAACAGCGCCGGTTTCACCCCGTTCGCCTTCGCGAAGGCCTTCCGGATCGGCTCCAGCAGGCCCGTGTACGTCGCGGGATTACTGCGCCGGGACCCCTTGATCGCACTCTGATCGATCGCGATGACGCCATCGCGAGGTGCCACCGAGCCGTGGATCAGCGAGCTCTTGCCGGAACCTGCGACACCCGTTACGACGGTCAGCACCCCGGTCGGGATGTCCACATTCACGTCCTGCAGGTTGTTCGCATCCGCACCGCGGACCTCGATCATTCCGGTCGCTTCGCGCACAGCATCCTTCAGCGAAGCTCGATCCCCCAGGTGCTTTCCCGTGAGCGTCCCACTGGCACGAAGATCATCGACGGAACCTTCGAAGCAGATCTCTCCGCCTCTGGATCCGGCTCCTGGTCCGAGATCGACGACACGGTCGGCGATCGCGATCGTCTCCGGCTTGTGCTCGACGACGAGCACGGTGTTGCCCTTGTCGCGCAACTGCAGCAGCAGCGCGTTCATCCGCTGGATGTCGTGCGGGTGCAGGCCGATGGTCGGCTCGTCGAACACATAGGTCACGTCGGTGAGCGCCGATCCCAGATGCCGGAGCATCTTGATGCGCTGCGCCTCTCCCCCGCTCAGCGTCCCCGACGGCCGCTCCAGGCTGAGATAACCCAACCCCAGCGTGACGAATGCATCGAGATTCGCGCGCAAAGACCCCAGCAATGGGCCGGCTCCGGGGAACGAAAGACCGCGGACCCAGGCTGCGAGATCCGTCACCTGCATCCGACAGGCATCAGCAATGCTGACGCCCTCGATCTTCGACGAGCGCGCGCCCTCCGTGAGTCGGGTGCCATCGCATTCGGGACAGGTCGTGAAGGATGCCACACGCTCCACGAACGCGCGGATATGCGGTTGCAGCGCATCGAGGTCCTTCGACAGCATCGACTTGGTGATCTTCGGGATCAGCCCCTCGTAGGTCATGTTGATGCCGCTGATCTTCACCTTCGTCACCTCGCCATAGAGGAAGAGGTGGCGCTGCTTCTCGCTGAAGTCCTTCACCGGTTTATCGGGCGGGTAGAACCCGGATTCGGAGAAGCCCTTCACCATCCATCCGTCGGCGGTGTAACCGGGAACCATGATGGCTCCCTCGTCGAGCGACTTGGACTCGTCGACGATCTGCGCGAGGTCGAGATCGGAGACCGCACCCCTGCCCTCGCACCGCGGGCACATCCCACCGAGGTAGATCGCGTCCTTCACGATCTTGCGCTCGCCGTTCGGGCCCGTCATCACACCGCTGGCCTTCTGCGTCGGAATGTTGAAGGAGAACGCCGTGGGGCCCCCGATATGCGGCTCCCCCAGCTTGCTGAACAGGATGCGCAGCATCGCATTGGCATCCGTCACCGTGCCGACCGTTGAACGAGGGTTCGCCCCGAGCCGCTCTTGATCCACCAGGATCGCCGTCGTCAACCCTTCGAGGACGTCGACGTCGGGACGCGGGACCGAGGGCATGAACCCCTGCACGAACGCGCTGTAGGTCTCATCGATCAACCGGCGGGATTCGGCGGCGATCGTATCGAAGACGAGCGAGCTCTTCCCCGATCCCGAGACACCCGTGAAGACCGTCAGCCTCCGCTTGGGAATATCGACGTCGATGCCCCGAAGGTTATTCTCCCGGGCACCCCTCACCCGGATGAAATCATGCGCATCCGGCGTAGCCCGATCGCTCATAGAACCTCCTCGTTCACCGGGTTTTGTCCCGGTGCGACAATCTTTTCACGTCGCCGCACCCGCCGGTACCGGACTTAGCACTAATGTGTGGCGTATCCGCCAGGTTCTTCGAGAGAGGCCCCGCATGTCTGACACCGCCCCCACAGCAACGCCGCTGTTCCGATCCGCACGGATCGCCCTCGCCGTCTTCGGCGTCCTCGCACTCATCGCTGGCATCGCCATCCTCGTCTGGCCGCTGAAGTCGGCGTTCCTCGTCACCGGAATCATCGCCGCGTTCTTCATCCTCGCCGGCGTCACCTACATCGGACTCGGCATCTTCTCGAAGGCCAAGGGCTGGTGGGCAGGAGTCGGACACATCGTGCTCGGGCTTCTCTACATCGTCGCCGGTGCCTTCGCTTTCGTGAACCCGGTGGATGCCGCGCTGGGCCTGGCGATCTTCACCGCGGTGTTCATCGGTGTCAGCTGGATCGTCGACGGCATCGTCTCCCTGACGCTGCTCCACAAAGACGGCTCCAAAGTCTGGACGATCCTCTACGCACTGCTGAGCATCATCGCCGGCGTGATCGTCCTGTTCTCCCCCATGCTCGCCGCCGTCGCACTGTGGTGGGTCCTCGGCATTTCGCTCGTGGTTCTCGGCATCATCCAGATCATCCGTGCGATCACGCTCGGCAAGGACGAGCCGACGATCGCCGCGGAGACGGCACCGGATGCCGTATTCGCGCCGTCGGCGGCGCCCCCGGCGAACGGCTGACCGCGCACGAGAACGACGAAGGATCCGCCGGAGCATCCGCGGCGGATCCTTCGTCGTACAGGGTGCTGTTACTCAGCGATGAAGCCGCTCGTATCCCCGACGAGACGCGTGTTGTCGGCCGGAACGGGGTCGACAGCTGCGCGCGCGACCTCGGCCGCGAACTCGGAGACGTTGTAGAGCTTGCCCGCCGACTCGCGACGACCGGCGATGGCACCGGGGTTGGCGCGCTCGAGCAGGGTCGCGGTGATCGTGCCCTCGATCATGTCGCCGGAGACGACTGTGAAGCCGATGCCACGAGCTTCAAGCGTCGGGATCATCTCGCGCAGGGCATCTTCACCTGCGCGCTTCGACAGGGCGACGGGCTCGTACTCGGGCATGGTCGGCGTCGTGCGGATGAAGTGCGCCTGGTGGCTGGTGACGAAGACCACTCGGGATCCCTCGCCGAGCAGCGGGAGCGCGGCGTTGAGCACGTTGAGCTGGGCGTCGCGGTTGAGAGTGAGCGCGTAGTCCTCGGCCATGCCGGCTTCCATACCGCCCGACGCGTTGAGCACCAGCACATCGAGCGTGCCGTACTCCTCGACGATCTGCGCGAACATCGCGGCGACCGAGTCGGCATCGGTGAGGTCGGCACCCACCGTGATCGCCCGACGGCCGAGCTCGCGCAGCTGCGTCGCGAGCTTCTCGGCGCGCGGTGCCTTGTTGCGGAAGTTGATGACGACATCGGCTCCCGCTTCGGCGAAATAGCGGACGGTGTCCGCACCGATTCCGCGTGACGACCCCGTGACGAGGGCGACCTTTCCGTCGAGAGAACCTGCGGGCAGAACGTCGGTCACGGTGACTCCTTGAAGTGCGGGGAAAGCCGCGGAACACGCGACCTCAACACCTTACCAATGCCCTTTCTCCCACCCCGAAACGGAGAATTGCCGCGTGGTAGGTTGACGGCAGAGGAGGACACATGAACGATGCTTCGGTATTCGTGGAACTGGTCAGCGAGTGGTCGTGGATCGGCTGGCTCGTCCTGATCGCCTTATTCCTCGTTATCGAGATGCTCACGCTCGATTTCACCTTCCTCATGCTCGCGCTCGGCAGCGGTATCGGTCTCATCACCGGGCTCATCGGCACTCCCCTCTGGGCGCAGCTGCTCATCGCCGCTGTGGCGGCCGCGCTGTTCATCCTCTTCCTGCGCCCACCGCTGCTGAAAAGGCTTCATCGCAACGAAGACCCGACGAAGTCGAACATCGACGCGCTCATCGGTCTGCACGGCATCGCCCTGTCCGACATCACGACGCTCACCGGACAGGTGAAGGTCAGCAACGGCGACACCTGGACCGCGCGCAGCGAAGGCGCGCAGATCCCTCGGGGAGCCCCGGTAGAGATCGCTGCGATCAACGGCGCGACCGCTATCGTCCATCACCTCAACGACTAGGAGAACCTCGTGAACGATTCCTCGTTCATGCCCGCAACGATCGGGTGGATCCTCGCGATCGCCGTCATCATCTTCGTGGTCGTCACGGTCGCGCGCGCGATCCGCATCATCCCGCAGGCGACGGCCGGCGTGGTCGAGCGACTCGGCCGGTACCATAAGACCCTCTCCCCCGGTCTGAACATCCTGATGCCGTTCATCGACCGGCTGCGACCCCTCATCGACATGCGGGAGCAGGTGGTCTCCTTCCCGCCGCAGCCGGTGATCACCGAGGACAACCTCGTCGTATCCATCGATACCGTCGTCTACTTCCAGGTGACGGATGCCCGCGCCGCCACCTATGAGATCGCGAACTACCTCGGCGCCGTCGAGCAGCTCACGACGACGACGCTGCGAAACGTCGTCGGAGGTCTGAACCTCGAGGAGGCCCTGACCAGCCGCGATGAGATCAATGGTCAGCTGCGCGTCGTGCTCGACGAGGCCACCGGCAAGTGGGGCATCCGCGTCGGTCGCGTCGAGCTCAAGGCGATCGATCCGCCCGCATCGATCCAGGATTCGATGGAGAAGCAGATGCGCGCCGAGCGCGACCGTCGCGCGGCGATCCTCACCGCCGAGGGCACCAAGCAGTCCGCGATCCTGGAGGCCGAGGGGGCGCGCCAGGCCGAGATCCTGCGCGCCGAGGGAGACAAGCAGGCCGCGGTTCTGCGCGCTCAGGGCGAGGCCGAGGCGATCCAGAGCGTCTTCGCCTCGATCCACCAGGGCGCCCCGGACGACAAGCTGCTCGCCTACCAGTACCTCCAGATGCTCCCGAAGATCGCCGACAGCCAGTCCAGCAAGCTCTGGATCGTGCCCAGCGAGCTGACAGAGGCGCTGAAGGGCATCGGAGGGGCATTCGCCCCGCGCGCCGGCTCGCAGCCGCCCACAGGAATGCCGGGAGCGTGAGCCACCCGTATTTCGAAAGGGCCCGATACCCTCGTGTGCTCGCTCATCGAGGACTCATAACGGGTGCTGGCGCCGACTCCGGCATCTGGGAGAACACCGCAGCGGCCTTCGCCGCAGCGCACGCAGCCGGCGCCGAGTACGTGGAGACGGACTGCCGAGTCACGGCGGATGGCGATGTCGTCCTCTTCCACGATGAACGCTTGACGCGGATGCTGAAGGATCACCGAGCCGTTTCTCAGGTGCGCACGCGGGAGCTGCGCGAGCGCTTCGCGGCCCACGGAGGACTCCTCACGGTCGGCGAGATGCTCGAGATGTTCCCGGAGACGCGTTTCAACATCGATGTGAAGACGGATGCCGCGGCACAGGTCCTCGGGCCGATCATCGCACCGCACGCCCACCGAGTGTTGGTCACGAGTTTCGTCGATTCCCGTCGCGAACGAGCCGTTTCCGCAGTCCTCGCGGCCGGCGCGAAGATCAGGCCGGCGACGTCCGCCGGCCAGCGCACCACGATGCGCGTTCGTGCTGCCAGCGCCGTGGGCCTGTCCGCTGCAGGAGCGTTACGGGGCATCGACGCACTGCAGATCCCTGAACGTTTCGGAGCACTCCGGGTTCTCACGCCGTCGCTTCTGCGCGCTGCTCGCCGCTCGGGCGTCGAGGTGCACGTCTGGACCGTGAACGAGCCCGCCGAGATGCGACGTCTCATCGGGCTCGGCGCAGATGGCGTCGTCACCGACCGTGCAGATCTCGCGCTGAAGGCGCTCCCCGCCGCTTTCTGATCGCGGGCCTGGGATTCCACTGTGAAACGCCCGGGTATCGTGCCTGCGTTGAGCCGCTCCACAGGCGCGTTCGATATACCTGAGAGCGACGAGAGGACCACAAAATGGCAGACCGCAGCTTGCGCGGCATCCGACTCGGCGCCCAGAGCCTACAGAGCGAAGAAGGCGTCGTTTTCATGGAGCGCCGTGAGACCACGTACCTGTGCGAGACGTGCAACCACGTGACCAACCTGATGTTCGCCGCCGACGCTGAGCCGCCGCAGACCTGGGAGTGCCGCGCATGCGGCGCCGAGGCTGTGCTCCGTGTCGATGGGAAGACCATCACCCCTGATGCCGTCGACGAGAAGGCAGCCCGCACGCCGTGGGACATGCTTCTCGAGCGTCGTACGCGCGCTGAGCTCGAGGAGCTCCTCGAAGAGCGTCTCGCGTTCGTGCGCGCCCGCCGTGGCGACACCGCTCAGGAGAAGATCGGCGCCTAAGACCGCCGACGACGGGCGCGCCACCACCCGAAAAGGAGCGCGCCCAGTCCTCCCCAGAGCAGAACCCGCTGCACAACTGGGCCGAGGACGACACCCGCTGTGAGGCCGGTGCGAAGTTCGACATCGTCGAGCATCGCACCGGCCTCATCGGCGTTCAAGGAAGCGATCGTCGTCCCGTCTGCGCTGATGATCTGGCTGGCGCCTACCGTCGAGATGTTGACGACGCTGCGGCCCGTCTCGATCGCACGCATACGGGCGAACGCCAGCTGCTGCTGGTTCTCATCCGTTCCCCGGAAGTCGGCGTTGTTCGTCTGGAAGACGAGTACCTCCGCTCCCCCGAGCACGCCCTCACGGATCACATCGTCGTAGATCACATCGAAGCAGATGGCGAGGCCGACGAGGATGCCGTCGACGTCGACGAGCGGCGGATTCGTTCCGTGCGTGTACTCCCGGCCGATGAGCCCGATCAGATCGGGCACGATCGCGTTGTAGAACTCCCGATCGGGGACGTATTCGCCGAAGGGAACCGGGTAGCGCTTGTCATGGATCTGATCGGCGGTGCCGTCCGCCGTCCACAGCATCGACGTGTTGTAGTAGAGCCCGTCTCGCCCCGTCGCGGTGTTCACCAAGAGCGGTGCGTCGATCCGATTCGCGAGTCTCGTGAGGCGGCGGGCGGTCGACGCATCCTGGAAAGGATCGTAATCGACCCCGCCCTCGGGCCAGACGAGAAGATCGATGTCTTCTCCGATGAGCGGGCGGGTCGCCTCGGTCTGCGCATCGATCACGGAATACGGCTCCCGCTCATCGAAATAACCCGTGGGGCCGTTTCCCTGCACCGCGGCGACGCGGATGCTGCCGGAGGGCGTCGTCGGAAAGGCCGGAGTCAGCAGGAGGACGAGTCCGAGCACCACCGGCACGGCAAGGCGGACCGGACTCCGCCAGGCGCGCAGGCGCACCACCTCGAGCACCATGGCGACGAAGAACACGATGAGGAAGCTCAGCCCGGTGACACCGCCCCAGGAGGCGACGGTGGCCAACGGGCTCTCCGACTGGGTCATCCCCAGACGCGCCCAGGGGAAGCCCGTGTACGGCCAGGAACCGAGAACGAGCTCGCGCCCGGCCCAGAGCGCCGCCACGACGGCGGGCAAGAGAACCAGACGTGCGCTCGACGAGGGGAAGGCCCGCGGAAGCCAGCGGTAGGCCAGAGAGATCGAGACGAGACCGACGCCCGTGAGCACGCCCTCGAGCGTTGCCAGGGCTGCCCAGGGGAGCACGCCGAGATATCTGGACGTCCATTCGACGAGCAGGAAGAAGAACACGCATCCGTAAACGAGTCCGACCAGCAGCGCTCCGCCGATACGGCGCCCGATGAGAGCGGGCAGCACCAGGGCAACCGAGAGGAACGCCGACAACCACAGCCCGACCGATGGATAGCTCAGGTCCATGAGGACGCCGGCGAGGGCCGCCGAGATCACGGCCAGCCACAGCGGCATCAGCGCGCGCTCCGTCGCACCGCCCTCTCGGTCTCCGGTCACGTCGACGTATATGCCACGATGCCGCGCCGCACGCCTTCGAGCGCCTGCCGCGCCGTCCGGGCAAGCGTCGCGTCCTCGGCGACGATCGAGAGCTGGTCGAGAAGATCGATGGTCTGCTTGCTCCAGCGCACGAAGTCCCCCGCGGCCATGTCGGCCTCGATGAGCACGCGGTCGAGCACGGCACCGCGTGCCCAGGCGTGCATCGCGCCGGAAAGCCCGGCGGCGAGCGGCTCGGAACCGGGCAGATGGTGGCTCTGCTCGAGGTCGTCGAGCTCCGCCCAGAGCTGCTCGGTCTTCTCGAAGGCGACGCGGAACGCTCCGCGGGGAAGGCCGCGCCCTCCCGAGGTCGCCTCATCGCGCCGCGGCTCGTACACGAGGCTGCAGGCCATCGCCGCGAGCGACGGCGCATCCAGCCCCTTCCATAGCCCCTGGCGCAGGGACTCGGCGACGAGCAGGTCGCGCTCGCCGTAGATCCGCCGCATGGTGCGCCCGGCATCGGTCAGAGCCGTCTCCTCGCCTTCGCCGGTGACGTAGTCCAGTGTCGTGAGCACATCGACGACGCGGTCGAAGACCCGTGCGACCGTCCCGGTGCGTGCCTCGATCTGCGAGCGTGTGCGGTCGGTCTGCCGCTTGAGCTTCCAGTAGCGCTCCGCCCAGCGCGCGTGCGCCTCACGGTCGGGACAGCCGTGGCATCCGTGCCTCTGCATCACCGTGCGCAGCTTCTGGATGCGTTTCATGCGCTTATCGCGCGCCGCGCGCGCACCGTGAGCATCTTGACGGTTCTTCTTCTCGAGATCGCTGAGCTCGCGTCGGATGCCGGCGTACTCCAGGAAATCCCCGTGCTCGCACTGCATGGCGGTGCGGTAGCCCGTCAGAGACTCTTCGGCCTCGCGCACCTGGCGCGCCAGCCCCACGACGGCACGATCAGCCTGGAACTGCGCGAACGATGACTCGAGCACCTCGCGCGCCCGGGGGCGTCCGAAAAGGTCGATGAGGTTGACGGCCATGTTGTATGTGGGCCGGAAGCTGGAGTTCAGCGGATACGTGCGCCGTGAGGCGAGAGCGCCCACCGCCTGCGGATCCATGCCCTCGGTCCACTGCACCACCGCATGACCTTCGACATCGATACCGCGGCGTCCGGCACGGCCCGTGAGCTGGGTGTACTCGCCCGACGTTATCGCGACACGCGCCTCGCCGTTGAACTTCTCCATCTTCTCGAGCACGACCGTGCGCGCCGGCATGTTGATGCCCAGCGCCAGAGTCTCGGTCGCGAAGACGGCCTTGACGAGTTTGCGTCGGAACAGCTCTTCGACGACCTCCTTGAATGCCGGGAGGAGGCCGGCATGGTGCGCCGCGACGCCCCGCTCGAGGTTGTCGACCCACTCGAAGTAGCCGAGAACCCCGAGATCCTCGTCCTTCAGTGATCGGGTGCGCTCCTCGACGATCTCGCGGATCTCGGCACGCTCTTCCGCGGTCGTCAAGCGCAAGCCGGAGCGGCGCACCTGCTGGACCGCGGCATCGCATCCGACCCGGCTGAAGATGAAGAAGATCGCCGGCAGCAGGTTCGCCCCGTCCAGCAGGCGCACGACCTCCGGTCGATCCATGCGTTCGATGCGAAGCGGGTTCCCCCCGCGAATGGCGCGCTTGCCGCCGCGCTGCGGACGCTGCTCGCTATGCCCGCCTCGGCGACCATGGCGCGCGCCGTATCCGCGCGAGGATTCATTGCGCGATCCCGAGGACCCGCGCAGGCGCATGAGCTCCTGGTTCACGGTCGCCGTCGCGACACCGGCACGGTCATCGAAGAGCGGGAGCAGATCATCCCGCACGAGAACATGCTGCTCGAGAGGAACCGGCCGGATCTCCGAGACGATCACCTCGGTGTCGCCACGGACTGTGTCGAGCCAATCGCCGAACTCCTCGGCGTTCGATACCGTCGCGCTTAGGGAGACGAGACGCACGCGCGTGGGCAGGTGGATGATGACCTCTTCCCACACCGCCCCGCGGAAACGATCGGCCAGGTAGTGGACCTCATCCATGACGACATAGCGCAGATCCGCCAGTGCCGGCGAGTCCGCGTAGATCATGTTGCGCAGCACCTCGGTGGTCATCACCACGATGCGCGCATTGCCGTTGACGTTCGTGTCTCCCGTGAGCAGCCCGACGTCGTCGGGGCCGTACACCTCGACGAGCTCCCGGTACTTCTGATTCGACAGCGCCTTCATCGGCGTCGTGTAGAACGCCTTGTCACGGGGCGTCTGCATCGCGAGATGGATCGCGAACTCTCCGACGATCGTCTTGCCGGCTCCGGTGGGGGCGGCGACCAGAACGCTGTTCCCCCGCTCCAGCGCGTGGCATCCCTCGATCTGGAAGGGATCCAGGTCGAAGCGCTGCTGCTCGGCGAATGCCGACGTCTCGGGGTGGGAGGCCGCCTGGCGGGCGGCGGCGTAGCGTTCGGCCGGAGAGGTCATGATGCGTCATCCAAGAGGAGTCCCTGCGCTTTCGCACGCTTGCGCCGGCCGCGATCCAGGATCATCGACAGGATGCTGGCCACAAGGTAGAGCACGACGAGGATGCCGGCCAGCAGAAGCATCGAGAAGATGTCGGCGGCGGGCGTCGCGATGGCCGCGAACAACGAAGCGATCAGGACTGCCCACCGCCAGCCCTTCAGCATCGTCTTCCCCGTCAGCAACCCCGCGAAGTTCAGCGCCACCATGAACACCGGCAGCACGAAGGCGATGCCGATCACGATGATGAACTTGAAGATGAAGTCGTAGTACTCCTTCGCGTTGAAGTAGTTGACTCCCCCCTCCGGCACGAAGTTCGACATGACCTCGATCACGTGCGGGGCCACCATCACCGCGACATAGGCCCCGCCGAAGAACAGCGGGATCGCGGCCGAGACGAACCCGATCGTGTACTTGATCTCCTTGCGCGTCAAGCCGGGCATGATGAATGCCCAGATCTGCCAGAGCCACACCGGAGCCGACAGCAGCACGCCGATCGCGAAGGCGATGCGCAGGCGCAGATCGAAGGCCGAGGAGACCCCCGAGAACACGAACTGCGCGAACGGAGTCTCGGTGCCGCGCGCCTCGTCGAGGATGCGAATCGGTGAGGTGATGTACCAGATGATCGCATCGGTGACGAAGAACGCGATCACCATTCCGATGACGACACCGATCGCCGAGATGATCAATCGGCGGCGCGCCTCTTTCAGATGCCCGCCGAGCGACATCCGTCCATCGCGACGCGGCTTCGGTGAGGCCGGTTTACCCAGCTCCGCCACCGGTCAGGAGCTGCGCGGCGGATTGTCCTGATCAGCAGGACGGTCCGTCGGACTCTGCGCCGGGGCAGCAGGCGGCGTCGCGGTTGAGTCAGTGGCCGCATCGGCCGCGTCATCTTCCTTCAGCGCCTTCATCTCGCCCTTGAAGACACGGGCGGACTGGCCGAGGCTCTTCGCCAGGGCCGGAAGCTTGGCCGCACCGAACAGCAACACGATGATGATCAGAATGATCACCAGGTGCGGTCCTGCGAAAAGATTTCCCATGTATTGCTCCTCAGGAGGGGGTTTCGTGCAAGTCTAACCGAGCGTCTCTGAATCCGGGTCCGCATACAGATCAAGGGCAGCCGCGGCCCAGTCGCGAGCGGAGGCGCGGGCGACCGGTGGATCCAGCACCTCCAGTGCACCGCCCAGCCTCGCCGCCGGCCTCTTGATCCCCCGTGGGTCGGCCATCTGGATCGTCAAGGAGACGAGATCGCCCGCCGAGTCGACATCACCCTGCGGAAGATAATCGACCAGCAGCGGAAGAAGACGTCGGTCGACACGAACCGATACCGCAGATTCCTCACCCAGACTCCCGAACCCCTCCGGAATCGTGGCATCACCGTGCGCGATGACGATGTCGGTCACGGCCGCATCGCTCACTCGGTCGAGGTGGAAGGTTCGCATGGCTTGACGCATATGACACCAGCCCTGCAAGTACCACTGCCCGTTCGTGATCAGCACCTGCACCGGATCGACCGTGCGGATCGTGGGCTCGGCGTCTGGAGCCTGATAGCGGAACGACAGGGCGACCCCGCGCTCGAGCGCCGAGGCGACGATGTCGCGCACCGCATCGACGGCTCCCGGAACGATCACCACGTCGGCCGGAGCATCCGCCGCAGCCCGCGAGAGCTTCGCGAGCAAGCCGTTGACCAGGCCAGAACCCTCCACGGCCGGAACGGACGCCACCATCTGCAGTCCGGCGAGCAGCGCCGCCGCCTCGCGCGCTGTGAACCGCGGAACGCGGTTCAGCCCGACGTGGTTCGTGATCTCGATCGTGTCTTCATGATCGAGAAGATCCCAGTTGATGTCGAACATCTCATGCGGCTGCTGCCAGTAGCCGTCTTCGCCCGGCAGGCCGATCACCGTCAGCTTCTCGACCATCGCACGCATCTCGTCGACGGACACGGCGAACTCATCCGCTGCTTCGCGGAGCGAGACCTGACCACGCTCGAGCAGATAAGGAACCAGAGTCAGATATGCCCGCACGCGATCGACCGCGAGAGGCTTCGGCGCGTCGGCCATCACTCCCCCCTCCCCTCATGAGCGGCGACCGTCGCCCGCAGGCGCGCGATCACCGCTACGCGCAGATCAGCGGGCTCGACGACGCGCACCTCCGGACCATATGACGCGAGCTCATCCGCGAGGATGTGCATGTCGACATAGGGAAGGTCGAAGCCCTGGGTTCGCGCTGTCGCGCGCCGGCCCAGCCGCAACGCCGCCTCGGTGCCCGGGGTGATCTCCACGACCGCGCTGTTGCGTGCGGCCACGGCCTCCAGCCCTGCGCGGGCGCGGGCGCCCGCTCCCTCGCGCTTGGCGGCGTCGAAGTGCTTGCGCGTGAGGGCCACATCGCCGACGATCCGGCTGAGCAGGAAAGTGCGCTCGCCCTCGGACGAACGGTCGATCCCGTAGACGTGCCAGCGGGCCTCGTACTCGACGAGCGCGAGCGGCTCGATGCTCCGCCGCTGCGGGATCCCCTCCCCCGGCTTCAGATAGTCGAACTCGACGATCCGGGTGTTCTCGATCGCGTTCTGCAGGGGCGCGAAACTCGACTCGTGCGTGGCCACCCTCGGCGCGTATCCGATGATCGGTTCGTCGCCGTCGATTCCCAGAGCCCGGATCTTGCGGACCCCGGCCTGCGCATCGGCAGAGGCCGATCCGGCACTCCACACGCTGCCCGCCAGCTGTAGCACGGCGAGTTCCGCTGCGCTGAAGACGATGTCGTCAGGAAGGACGTACTCGGCCTGCGGGATGCGGTAGCGGGCCTGCCGGAGATCATTCGGATCACTGGATTCGCCAATGGTCTCGATCGGGACGCCGAGCGCTCGCAGCTCATCCTTATCGCGCTCGAACATCTTCTCGCGAGCATCCGGCCGTGCACCCGAATCAGCGCGCTGGCGGTACCCCGAGACGTTGTCGAGGATCTGCTGCTTCGTGAGACCGATCTCCGTCGCCATGAGCGCCACGACGAGATTCGTCTGACGCTCCTCCGGAGGGATCCGCACGGCCATGGTTAGCCTGCTGCCGCCGATGATTCGATGGCCAGGATGTCGACGACGAAGACGAGCGTCGAGCCGCCGGGGATCGAGCCCGTGCCCTGCTCGCCGTAGCCGAGCTCCGGCGGAACGACGATGAGAACCTGCGATCCGACTGTCTGCCCGATGAGGCCCTGCGAGAAGCCGGGGATCAGCTGCTGCAGGTCGAAGATCGTCGCGCCACGTTCCCACGACGAATCGAAGACCTTCTTATCCGCCCAGGTCACTCCCGTGTACTGGACCAGCAGGCTGTCGCCCTCGGCGACGGTCTCGCCATCACCGGCGATCAGCGTCTGCGCGACGAGCTCCGTGGGAGCCTCGGTGTCGGGGACGATGATCCCGGGGCGTCCGTCCGGTGCGCGGACCACAGAGGGCAGCCCGCGTCCGTCGTTGAACTGGGCCGTTCCCTCCGCGCGCGACGGGAAGACAGAGACGACGTCGAGCACGACGACCGCAGGCTCATCGACGCCGAAGGCCATGGCCGCTTCGTCGGCGGAGAAGACGACGACGGATCGCGTTCCCTCCGTCGCGCACTCCAGCGCCGCGGCCAGCGCGGGACCGCTCTGCGCATAATCGGCGACCGAGACCATCTGAGAAACCTGCTCGTCGTATGCCGTCGCGCCGATGAAGTCACCGGTCTCGCCGGAGTACACGCTGAACTCGACCAACGCCTTCTGCGTAGCCGAGGTGATCGCGCGCCCCTCACCGACGATGACGTCATCGAACCCGCTGACATCACCGATCGGCGTGTGCAGCTCGACATCGGGTGCGGTGCCGATCTCACCGCTGATGGTCGCGATGCTGTCGACGCCCGTCGACAGCGCATCGCGGTCGCAGCTGGCGCCGTCGAAGGCGGGCGCTGCGGCGCACCCGGTCAGAGCGGCGGCGGCGAGGCTGAGTGTGGCCAGAGCGGCAGACGATTTACGCACGTTTTCCAGTCTATTCCGAAGCCTGCTCGCCGGCGCGCGCCGCGGCGGCGTCTCGGGCGCCCTCGGCGGCCTTCGTCGCCTCGCGCACGCGCTTGCGCAGGTTCTTGTCGGTGATCTCACGGTCGCCCACCGCGCCGGGAGTCCACAGCTCGAGATCCTCATCGCCGTAGCTCGACTTCGATGCGCGGCGCTTGATCTCGGGTGCGACCGTGCCCGGTGCGAGACGTCGCGCTGTCAGCAGGAAACCGGTGTGCGCGACCATGCGGTGATCGGGACGCACGGAGAGCCCCTCGACATGCCAGCCGCGGACCATGGTCTCGGAGGCATCCGGATCCGTGAAGAGCCCGGTGCCGCGGATGTACTCCGCGACCCGGGAGAGCTGGGTGGCGGTTGCGATGTAGCAGAGGACCACGCCGCCGGGAGTGAGCGCCTCGGCCACGACATCCATGACTTCCCAGGGCGCGAGCATGTCGAGCACGACACGATCGACGCTGCCTGCGGCCTGCTTCTCGGGAAGAGCCTCGAGCAGGTCTCCGACGACGACCTCCCAGGTGTCGGGAGTCTCGCCGAAGAACGTCTCGACGTTCGCCTTCGCGACCTCGGCGAAGTCCTCACGGCGCTCGAAGGAGACGAGCGTGCCCGCAGGGCCCACGGCCCGCAGCAGAGACAGCGACAGCGCGCCGGATCCGACACCGGCTTCGACGACCGTCGCACCGGGGAAGATGTCGGCCTGCATAACGATCTGCGCGGCGTCCTTCGGGTACACGATCGCCGCACCGCGCGGCATCGACATCGCGAAATCGCGCAGCAGCGGACGCAGCGCCAGGTATTCGTGGCCGGAGGTGTTCGTCACGACGGAACCATCGGGCAGGCCGATGACATCGCGGTGGAAGAGCACTCCGTGGTGCGTGTGCATCTCGCCATCAGCGGTCAGCGTGATCGTGTGAAGACGGTTCTTGGGCCCTGTGAGCTGGACACGGTCGCCCTCGCGGAAGGGGCCACTGGGCCGGGCGGATGCTGAACTCATCGGGTCATTCCTTCATTGCGGGTGGTGCGGGCGCTCGAGAATGCGGCGACCACGTCGTCGACGGTTCGGCCGTCGAGCGTCGGCCAGAGGTGGTCGGCGCCGAGGCCGTCCAGAGCGATCATGTGGGGCACGGCGAGTGTGACGGCGCCGGATGCGACGCCGGATGCGAGACCCGTGATCGAGTCCTCGATCACGAGCGTGTCGGCGATGTCGACGCCGAGCGCATCCGCCGCCTGCAGATACGGTGCGGGATGCGGCTTCGCGTGCTCGACCTCGTCTCCGGCGACGATCAGCTCGAAGGCATCGAAACCGATGAGGTCGACCACGCTCTCGGCCATGCGGCGCAGCGACATCGTCACGAGTGCGGTGCGGATGCCGGATTCCTGCAGCGCCTGCAGAAGCTCACGCGCACCGGGCCGGAACGGGACGCCCCGCGTGGCCAGCGCCGTCCGCACATCGTCGGTCAAGCGATCCACGATCGCCTCGGACTCCATATCGACACCCACGGACTGAAGAATCCGGGCGCTCTCCATGAGGCCGTTGCCGACGAGCTGCAGCGCCTGCTCGTGCGACCAGGTCCCGCCGAACGATTCGACCAGCGCGGTTTCCGCAGCCATCCAGTACGGCTCGGTGTCGACGACGGTTCCATCCATGTCCCACAGGACAGCGTGCGGCATTTGAGTCACCGCACCATGCTAGCCCGGCCTGTGCGCCGTGCCGGCCCGGCGCCGACTAGCCTGGAAGGATACCCGCCGACCGGGAGGAAGGGAGAACCCGATGGATGCACTCGGAAATCGCATCGTCGTCGTCGCCTTCGACGGGTGGAACGACGCCGGAGAAGCCGCAAGCGGCGCCGTGCAGGCGCTCCGCGATCGCACCGACTACGAGCTGGTCCACAGCGTCGACCCGGAGCTCTACTTCGATTACCAGTACACGCGCCCCTCCTCGCAAATGGATGCGACGGGTCGTCGTGAGCTCCGCTGGCCGGAGGCCGCGCTCTGGCGCCCGGCAGAGCCCGCCGACGGCGAGCATCCGGAGCTGTGGCTGCTCACGGGAGTCGAGCCCGCACGCACCTGGCAGGCGTTCGCGAACGAATTCATCGATGTCGCCCTGCGCGATGATGTGACCGGTTTCATCCTGCTCGGTGCGATGCTCTCCGATGTGCCGCACACCCGGCCGATCTCGATCTTCAGCGCGAGCGCGAACGAGCAGGTTCGCGAGACGCTCGACCTCGAGCGCTCCCTCTACGAGGGCCCCGTCGGCATCCTCAGCGTTCTCGAGCACTTCGCCGAACGCGCCGGCATCCCGACGGCGACCCTGTGGGCCAGCATCCCGCACTACGTCGCCTCGGCGACGCCCTCCCCCAAGGCAACGCTCGCTCTGCTCGATCGCCTCGAGGAGCTCACCGGCATCGATGTGCCGCGCACGCGCCTGCGCACGGATGCCGCGACGTGGGAAGCCTCGATCGACGCCGCTGCGGCGGAGGACGAGGAGATGACCGACTACATCCACCAGCTGGAGCGCACGCGCGACACGTGGGACTCCCCCGAGGCATCCGGCGACGCCATCGCCCAGGCCTTCGAGAAGTACCTCCGCCGCCGGGGCGAAGGCCCCGGCGACCGCAAGCGCTAGGCGGCGATCGCGCCGGTTCCCAGCAGAACGAGCAGTGTGGCGCCGAGCAGGATGCGGTAGATCACGAACGGCAGGAAGCTGCGCTTGGAGATCCAGCTCATGAAGAACGCGATCACGCCGAGCGCGACAACGAACGCGATTCCGGTCGCGGCGATCGTCTCGCCCATCGAGAAGTACTGATCCGGCGAGTTCCAGCTCTTGAACAGCTGGTAGAAGCCGCTGCCGAACACTGCCGGGATCGCGAGCAGGAACGCGTAGCGCGCCGCCGCGGCGCGTTCGTACCCCAGGAAGAGCCCCATCGTGATCGTTCCGCCCGAACGGGAGACGCCCGGGATCAGCGCGAGCGCCTGTGCGACGCCGTAGAGGATGCCGTGCGGATACGTGAGCTGGTCGAGCGTGCGCCGCTTGGCGCCGACGTAGTCGGCGACTCCGAGCAGGATGCCGAACACGATCAGCATGATCGCGACGATCCACAGGGACCGCAGCACGGTTTCGATCTGGTCGGCGAAGAGCAGTCCCAGCACCACGATCGGAATGCTGCCGATGATGATCAGCCATCCCATGCGCGCATCCGGGTCGTTGCGGGGCACGCGACCCACGAGCGAGCGGCACCACTGGGAGATGATGCGCACGATGTCCTTCCAGAAGAAGACCACCACGGCCGCCTCGGTGCCGATCTGGGTGATGGCGGTGAACGCCGCCCCCGGGTCCTCCCCCGAGCCCGTGAAGGTGCCCACGATGCGCAGGTGGGCGCTGGAGGAGATCGGCAGGAACTCAGTGAGTCCCTGGATGATGCCGAGGAACAACGCTTCAAGCAGGTGCATGGAGGGTCTTTCTGGATGGTTCGGGAGCGGGCCTCAGCGTTCGCGGCAGAAGCAGAAGTGCCGCCGGCTGATCGACGACAAGCGAGTCTACGCCAGCAGGAATCACGGCCGAGAGGAGCGCGGCACGCCCGGGCTGCACCTCGGTTCGGCACTCCCACACACTCCTGGTAATGTTTCATGAGTCGGCAACGACGGAAACACCACCCGCGCGGGTGGCGGAATGGTAGACGCGCTAGCTTGAGGTGCTAGTGCCCGAATAGGGCGTGCGGGTTCAAGTCCCGCTCCGCGCACAGTACGAAGAAGGGCCCCCAGAGATGGGGGCCCTTCTTCGTTGTCCGGCCGTTCCTCGTCCGTTGCGCGACTGATCCGCGCCGCGCGATCTACACGGCGCCGACGTCGAACAGCAGGCCGAGCAGGTACGTGACCGCCGCAGCGCCGAAACCGATCGCGAGCTGCCTCAGCGCACGACGGCCGGGAGGTCCCCCGGAGACGATTCCCACGAGGGCTCCCGTGCCCAGCAGTGCGACTCCGACGAGCGCCAACGCCGTAAGGATCGCGGTGATCCCCTCGAGGCCGAATATCCACGGCAGCACGGGGACGATCGCTCCCGAGGAGAACAGCAGGAAGCTCGACAGAGCCGCAGACCAGGCCCCGCCCACCACGTCCTCGTCCGGCGACAGCACGTTCACCGGCGCGGTCGAGGAGCGCCGCACGCCGGCTTGAGCCGCACGGATGATGCGCCGCGAGCGGGTGAGCGCCTCGTCCGAATCCATTCCGCGCGCTCGGTACACCAGCGCAAGTTCGTTCTCATCGATATCGAGGTCGCCGGCCGACTGCGCGGCGTCGTCGTTCGCCTCGGTGGAGGCGAGCAGTTCGCGCTGCGATCGAACGGAGACGAACTCCCCCGCGCCCATCGAGAGCGCGCCCGCGAGCAGGCCCGCAATCCCGCTGAACAGGACGAAGGTCGACCCGACTCCGGTCGCCCCGATGCCCAGCACCAGCGCCAGATTGCTCACGAGGCCGTCGTTCGCGCCGAACACCGCCGCGCGGAACGACCCCGACAGACGGCGGCGCCCTCGGGCGGCGAGACCGCGCACGACCTCGCCGTGGATCTTCTCATCCGCCCGCATCGCCGCGGTGGCGTACTGCTCGCTGTCGTAGGGCGAGCGCGCCTCGGCGCTCTGGGCGAGCACGAGGACGAACACCGAGCCCAACCGGCCCGCCATCCACGCCAGCAGTCGTGAGCGGATGCCCGCGCGCGGCAGCCGTGCGGGCTCACCACCGAGCAGATCGAGCCAGTGCTTCTCATGGCGCCGCTCGGCGTCGGCGAGGCTCTGCAGGATCTCCCGCTCCTCGCCGCTGCGACGCTCGGCCAGCTGCTCGTAGACGCGCCCCTCGAGGCGCTCCTCGACGAGATAACGCGCCCATCGGCGCCGATCGGCGGGCGTGGGCACAGCGGGTACCGACGTGGTCATGCGAACTCCCTGACGGATGAGGCGTGACCCCACGCTAGCTAAGAACGCACCCGCTTACGCAGAACATCGATGCGCGACTGCAGCTGCGTCACGGTCGCCTGGGGCACGGCAGGGCCGCCGCAGATGCGGCGCAGCTCGGCGTGCACGGCGCCATGCGGCTCGCCCTTCTGGCGGGCGTACAGGCCCACGAGGCTGTTGAGCAGCTGACGCTGCTCGCGCAGCGTGCGGTGCAGGGGCTGCGGGATCGTCGTGGTCGCCTCCGGACCCGCCGATGCCTCGCGAGCCTCGCGGAGCTTCGACTGGCGCGACTGGCGCTGCATGAGCAACTCATGCACGTGCTCGGGCTCGAGGAGTCCCGGAATGCCGATGAACTCCTCTTCTTCGGGGGTTCCCGGTTCGGCGAGCTGACCGAAGTCCTGCCCCTCGAACACGATCCGGTCGAAGTGGGCGAGCGAGGAGATCGCCTGATAGCTGAACTCCTGAGTCAGGGCGTCGGAGGTCTCCTCCTCGCGGTTCGCGCTCTCCAGCAGCGAATCGTCGAGGCCGTCCTCGTCTTTGCTCTTGCGGTCGAGCGCGTGATCGCGCTGCTTCTCCATCTCGTTCGCGAGCTTCATCAGCACGGGAACATGCGGGAGGAATACGCTCGCGGCCTCGCCGCGACGGCGGGCGCGCACGAAGCGGCCGATCGCCTGCGCGAAGAACAGCGGCGTCGACGAGGAGGTCGCGTAGACACCGACGGCGAGACGGGGAACATCGACGCCCTCGGACACCATGCGCACCGCGACCATCCACCGTCGGGTGTTCGCGCTGAACGACTCGATGCGCTCGGAGGCGGTGCTGTCATCGGAGAGAACGACGGTCGGATGCTCACCGGTGAGGCTGTGCAGGATCTTCGCATACGCGCGGGCAACGGTCTGATCCGTCGCGAGCACCAGACCACCGGCATCCGGGATGTGGTTCCGGATCTCGGTCAGCCGGCGATCCGCGGCGGAGAGCACGGCCGGCATCCATTCGCCCTCGGGGTCCAGCGCCGTGCGCCAAGCCTGCGAGTTGACGTCCTTCGTGTTGTCTTGGCCGAGGTGCGCCTCGAGTTCATCGCCGGCACTCGTGCGCCAGCGCATCTTGCCCGAGTACATGTGGAACAGGACGGGCCGCACGACGCCATCGGCCAGAGCCCGGCCATAGCCGTAGGCGTAGTCGGTCGACGATACCCGACCACCCGACTCGTCGGGGGCATAGGTCACGAACGGGATCGGTGCCGTGTCGCTGCGGAACGGGGTTCCCGACAGCGACAGCCGCCGCTTCGCTGGACCGTAGGCGTCGCGAATCGCGTCTCCCCAGCTCAGCGCATCGCCGCCGTGGTGCACCTCGTCGAGGATCACGAGGGTCTTCGCGTCTTGCGTGAGGTGGCGGTGCACCGACGATTTCGCCGCGACCTGCGCATAGGTGACGACGACGCCGTGGTACTCCCGAGAGGGCGCCCAGTGAGAGTTCTTGAAACGCGGATCGAGGCGGATGCTGACGCGGGCGGCGGCATCGGCCCACTGCGTCTTCAGATGCTCGGTCGGCGCCACGACGATCACACGGTTCACCTCGCCCATGCGCAGCAGCTCGACCGCCAGGGTCAGCGCGAAGGTCGTCTTACCGGCCCCGGGGGTCGCCGCAACGAGGAAGTCCCTCTGATCGCGGGCGAAATAGGTCTCCAGAGCCTCACGCTGCCAGGCGCGCAACTTATCAGCCGTACCCCACGGGGCACGCTGCGGAAAGGAGGGAGAAAGCATCCTCTCCAGCGTAATCGGTGCCGCCGACACTCAAGGCCGTGCTCTGCTCTCGGCCGCCCCATAGGGGTAGGCTCATCCGCGCCGACACCCCGATCCCGGGTGCGCCAACCCTGGAGGAGACCGTGATGACAGCTCAGGATCCGCACCGCACGCCCTTCGTCGACAACGAGGGCCCCCACCCCTGGCACCGATTCGTCGCCGTCGGCGATTCTTTCACCGAGGGGATCGGCGACCCCGATCCCGAAGCGCCCGGCGGGCACCGCGGCTGGGGCGACCGCGTGGCAGAGGTGCTCTCCAGCCAGGTCGACGACTTCGCCTACGCGAACCTCGCCGTGCGCGGCAAGCTCATCGCGCAGATCGTCGCGGACCAGATCGAACCGGCCGTCGCCCTGCGACCCGATCTCGTATCCATCTGCGCCGGCGGCAACGACGTGATCCGACCGGGAACAGACCCCGACGACATCGCCTCGCAGCTCGAGGACGCCGTCGCACGTCTCGCGTCGACGGGAGCCGCGGTGCTGCTGTTCACCGGCATCGACACCGGCTTCACCCCGGTGTTCCGCGCCTTCCGCGGCAAGGTCGCGATCTACAACGAGAACGTGCGCGCCATCGCCGAGCGCCACGACTGCATTGTCGCCGACCAGTGGGCGCTGAAGACCGTGCAGGACCCGCGCTTCTTCGACGACGACCGTCTGCACTACAACGCCCTCGGCCATCACGAGGTGGCGCGCATGGTTCTCCGCGCGCTCAACGTCCCCAACGACCTCCAGGCCATGCATCCCGACCCACTGCCCGTTCGAACCTGGCGCGAAGCGCGCGGCGAGGACCTGGGCTGGGCTCGGGAGCACCTCGTCCCCTGGGTGCTGCGCCGTCTGCGCCATCAGTCCTCGGGCGACCTCATCACCGCGAAGCGCCCGGACCCCGCACCGGTCGTGCCGCACCGGAGCAACAGCACGGACGAGTCAGCCGGCTAGCGCCCACAACGCCACCGCTGCCGCTGAGGCGACGTTGAGCGAGTCCACGCCCCCACGCATCGGAATCGTGACGACGGTGTCCGCCCGATCGATCACGTCCCGCGACAGTCCGTCTCCTTCCGTGCCCAGCACGAGCGCGACCCGCTCCGGACGCTGATCGCGGAAAGCATCGAGCGGGACGGCGTCATCGCTCAGCGCGAGCGCCGCGATGTGGAAGTCATGCTCATGCAGCTGAGTGACAAGATCGCCCCAATCATCGAAGCGCGTCCACGGCACCTGGAACACCGTGCCCATGCTCACCTTCACACTGCGGCGATACAGCGGATCCGCGCAGCGGGCGGAGACGAGCACGGCATCCGCACCGAGCCCCGCGGCCGCGCGGAACGCCGACCCGGTATTGGTGTGCTCGATGAGGTCATCGAGGATGAGCACCAGACGCGCATCGCGCAGCACCTTAGCGACCTCGGGCAGCGCCGGCCGGCGCATGGCCGCAAGTGCGCCCCGATGCACCGCGTACCCGGTGACGACCTCGAGCACGTCATCCGGTGCCACATAGACCGTGACGTCGCGCTCCCCCAGGGCTTCCTCGACGGAAGCGAGCCGTCGCCGCTGCACGAGCACCGAGCGCGGCTCGTGCCCGGCCGCGAGAGCGCGCTCGATGACCTTCGCGGACTCGGCGATGTAAAGGCCCTCCGCGGGTTCCTTCACCCTTCGCAGCATCGTGTCGGTGAGGTCGCGATAGTCACTCAGACGGGAGTCGTCCGGATCCGTGATGTGCTCGATGCGCATACCCCCAACTCTGCCACCCGCGGCACACGCGAACGGACGCCGTAGACTCCCCGGGGAGGATCTGTGACCACGACGACCGACACCGCGCTCGCCGCGGAGATCG
Organism: Microbacterium sp. GXF6406; assembly: GCF_054798215.1. Lineage (NCBI taxonomy): Bacteria > Bacillati > Actinomycetota > Actinomycetes > Micrococcales > Microbacteriaceae > Microbacterium > Microbacterium sp. GXF6406. The sequence continues at coordinate 28,002 of NZ_JBSJZH010000016.1, forward strand.
CACGTCTCGGCGATCTGCTGCGCGGACGCCGGACCACAGTGCTCACGGGAGCCGGGATCTCCACCGCCTCCGGCATTCCTGCCTATCGCGGTGCCGGTGCTCCCGCACGGGCGAATCCGATGACCGTTCAGCGGTTCCTCGGAGACGAAGCGGCGCGTCGCCGATACTGGGTCGGCGGCCACCTCGGATGGCGCGCGTTCTCCTCCGCCGCGCCGAACGCCGGGCATAGGGCACTCGCCGAGATGGAGCGGCAGGGCACCGTCGCGGGGATCATCACACAGAACGTCGATGGTCTCCACCTGCGGGCAGGCAGCACCCGGGTCATCGAGGTGCACGGCACGATGCGCCGAGTCGGATGCCTCCGCTGCGGTCAGGTCTTCGATCGCGGCAGCGTCGCCTCCCAGATCGAACAGCGCAACCCCTGGGTCACCCGGCCCGAGAACATCGAGCTCAACCCGGACGGCGATGTCTCCCCCGCCAGCAGCGATGACTTCATCATCCCGACGTGCACGGTGTGCGACGGCATGCTCAAGCCCGACGTCGTCTTCTTCGGCGAATACGTCCCCCGGGAACGCTTCCGCTCCGCCGAGTCCCTTCTCCGCTCCGGCGACGCGCTGATCGTCGCCGGTTCCTCTCTCGTCGTGAACTCGGGGGTGCGTCTCGTCGAGCGCGCCCGCCGCCGCGGCATCCCCCTCGCCATCATCAATCACGAGCCCACTCGTGCCGACCGTTGGGCCGATATGACGCTCGCCGCCGACACGAGCATGGTGCTCCCGGCCCTGCAGGAGCTCCTCGCATGACGCTCATCACCCTCGTCCGCCACGGCCAGACCGACTGGAACCTCGCGCGGCGCATTCAGGGGACAACCGATATCCCCCTCAACGACACCGGGCGGGAGGACGCCCGATCTGCCGCCGCGCTCCTCGCCGCCGACACTCACCACGCCGTCTATGCCAGCCCGCTGAGCCGGGCGCACGAGACAGCGCAGATCATCGCCGCAGCTCTCGATCTCCCGGAGCCCCAGCTCAGCCACGACATGCGCGAACGCGAGTTCGGAGACGGCGAAGGGCTTCTCGTCGCCGAATACCTCGAACGCTATGCGGACTGGCACGTCGCGCCCGTGGGCGCTGAGACCCTCGACACGGTGCGCGACCGAGCCATGGGCGCGCTCGATGTCATCGCCCGCGAGTCCCGACGGCGATCCGCGCCGGCCGCCGAGTCGATCATCGTCGTCACGCACGGCGGTGTCATCCGGTCGCTGCTGAACCACGCCTCCAGCGGAACGCTGCCGCGCGAGGGCGAACCGCTGCTGAACGGATCGGCGCACCGTTTCGAAGCATCGCCGCACGGGCTGAGGATCCTCGAGCAGATCTCCCTCTGAATCTCACAGAACGCGCGCGAGCACGGTTCTCGCATGACGAAGCACGGGCTCGTCGATCATGCGACCCCGAAAGCGGAAGACGCCCGCGTTGCTCTCCGCCGCGGCGAGCACGTCACGCGCCCAGGCGATATCTGATGCCTGGGGCGCGTAGGCGGCGCGGATCGTCTCGACCTGAGTCGGATGGATGCATGCCGTGGCAGCGAAACCCGATGCCGCGGCATCCATCGCCTCCTCGCTCAGACCAGCACGGTCATCGATGTCGAGATGAACCGCATCGATCGCCGCCGCCTCATGCGCTGCGGCTTCGAGGAGGACACGCGAGCGCGCATATCGCACGACATCGCGGTAGCGGCCATCGCTGCCACGGCTCCCGGTTCCACCGAGAGAGGCGACGAGGTCTTCCGCTCCCCACATGAGCGCCACGACACGATCGTCGCGCGCGAGATCAGCGGCTCGACTGATCCCCCGCGCCGTCTCGCACAGTGCGATGAGTTCGAAACGCCGGTCGAAGAGGGCGAGCGCCCCCGGATCCTCCGCCTTGGCGACCATGACCCGGAAGAATGGTGAGGAGCGCAGCATCTCGACATCCGCGCCGTATTCCCCCGTGTCAGGGGCGTTGACCCGGACGATCACCCGCGCGGGGTCGAGATCGGCATGCTTCACCGCATCGCGAGCGCGCTGCTTCGCGGCGGGGTCGACGGCGTCCTCGAGGTCGAGGATCACGGCATCCGCCCGGGAGAACGCCTTCTCGAAGCGGTCCGGGCGGTCGCCTGGACAGAACAGCAGTGCCGGCCCGAGCTCGAACATGGTTGTCATCCCTCCTGCGGTGCGCAGTGGACGAGGACCGTCCGTCGCGCCGTCGCGACGACCACCCCATCCTGGTTCCTCCCGGTATGGGAGATGGTGCAGATCCCCTGGCCGGGACGGGAACCCGAAAGCCGCTTATCGATGATCACGCTCTCGGTGTAGAGCGTGTCGCCCGCGAAGAGCGGGTGCGGGAACGAAATATCCCCCAGCCCGAGCTGCGCGACGAGGGTCCGCTGCGTGAGCTGGCTGACGGATGCTCCCACCATGGTCGACAGCGTCCACATCGAGTTCATGAGGCGTCTGCCGAATTCCTGCTCGGCCGCGAAGGCCTCGTCGAGGTGCAGCGCCTGCGTGTTCATGGTCAACGTCGTGAACAGGACGTTGTCGGCCTCGGTCGCAGTGCGGCCCGGCCGGTGCAGGTAGCGCGCATCGAGTTCGAACTCCTCGAAGTACAGGCCGCGCTGCACGATCTCCTTCATGCCACCACCCCCAGTGCTCGTGCGATGACGAGCAGTTGCACCTCGGTGGTCCCCTCGCCGATCTCGAGGATCTTCGAATCCCGGTAGTGCCGGCCCACGGCGGACTCGTTCATGAAGCCGTTGCCGCCGAAGATCTGGGTCGCGTCACGGGCGTTGTCCATCGCCGCCTCGCCGGCGATGAGCTTGGCGATCGCCGCTTCCTCCGCGAATGGGCGACCGGCATCGCGCAGACGTGCGGCGTGGTGCCAGGCGAGCCGGGCCGTATGCACCCGGGCACGCATCCGGGCGAGAGTGAACTGGGCGTTCTGCCGGGTGCTCAGCGCACTGCCGAACACCGTGCGGCTCTTCGCGTACGCCACGGCGTCCTCCAGGCATCCTTCGGCGGCCCCGGTCGCGAGCGCCGCTATCGCGATGCGCCCCTCGTCGAGGATGCTGAGGAAGTTCCGGAACCCGGCGCCCTCCACGCCGAGCAGATTCTCCTGCGGCACGCGCACGCCGTCCAGCACCAGGGGGTGGGTGTCCGAAGCACGCCAGCCGACTTTGTCGTAACCGGGCTCGACCGAGAAGCCGGGTGTTCCGTTCGGCACGATGATCGTCGAGATCTGCTTGCGCCCGTCCATGACACCGGTGACCGCCGTCACCGTGACGAACCGGGTGATCGGGGTGCCGGAGTTCGTGATGAACTGCTTGGCGCCGTCGATGACCCAGTCGCCTTCGTCGAGGCGAGCGGTCGTGCGCGTCGCGCCGGCATCGCTGCCGGCTTCCGGCTCGGTCAGCCCGAAGCCCGCGAGTGCGCGGCCGGCGACCAGGTCCGGCAGCCAGCGTCCCTTCTGCGCTGCGTCGCCGAAACGGTGGATCGGCATGGCGCCGAGGCTGACCCCGGCTTCCAGCGTGATCGCGATCGACTGATCGACGCGGGCAAGGGCCTCGATCGCGAGTCCCAGGGCCAGATAGTCGCCGCCCTGGCCACCGATCTCCTCGGGAAAGGGCAGGCCGAAGAGACCGAGCTCCCCCATCTGTGCGACGACGTCCATCGACAGGGTGTGCGTCCGGTCTGCCTCATAGGCCTGCGGTGCGACGACCGTTTCGGCGAACTCGCGGACCATGCCGGCGAGCTCGCGCTCCTCATCGGTGAGATCCGCGCTGAATGCTGACGTCATGCTGTTCCTTCCTCTTCGGTCGTCGACGGGGTCACCGTCGCCATCACCTGATCTCGACGCGCCTGGTCGCCGACGGCGATCTGGAGGTGGACGGTGCCATCGTGGGGTGCGAGCACCGGATGCTCCATCTTCATGGCCTCGATCGAGACGAGCGGCTGTCCACGGGTGACGGATGCTCCGTCCTCGACATGCACGACGACCACCGCGCCCGGCATCGGGGCCCGGGCCTCGGGGCCCGCCGCCCGCTCCGGTGCGCGGTCGCGCGCGGCGAGCCGATGACGAAGCCGGGCTCGACGGTCGAGCGGCCGCAGCCGCAGTGCGCGACCGCTCTCCGAAACCCACACTGCGCCCTCGGCATCCATCGCCGCACTGACGACCGTCTCCACCGGATCCAGGCACTCGATGCTCGTGTCCTCCACGACCTCGCCGGCATCCGTGAGAAAAGCGACCGACCGGACCGCATCATCCCTCATCTGGGCCCAGACGGCCCCGGCCCGCGCTGCGGTGTCGCCGCGGCCCCGCGGCGCCTGGACATTCCACTCCTCCCGTGCCGCGCGAATCATCGCCGCACTGGGCGGCAGTGCCGTGACCGGCAGCAGGGTCTCGATGAGCCCCGTATCGAGATCTCCCGCGCGCACGCGCTCATTCGCGAGCAGCAGCCGCAGAAAGGCGATGTTCGTCTCCACACCGAGGATCACGGTCCGTGCAAGAGCATCGTCCAACCGCTGCAGAGCCGTGGTCCGGTCCGGTCCGTGCGAGATGATCTTCGCGATCATCGGATCGTAGAAGTCGCTGACCCGCCCACCGCTCTCGATCGCGGCATCCACCCGCACCCCCGCGGGAGGCTCGAAGCGCATGACGACACCGCTCGAGGGGACGAAGCCGCGCTCCGGCGCCTCCGCGTAGATGCGCGCCTCAATCGCATGCCCCGTGATGGGCGGCGCCGCAGGCAGGGCTCTTCCTCCGGCGACCGCGAGCTGCAGCGCCACGAGGTCGAGCCCGGTGACGGCTTCGGTCACGGGATGCTCCACCTGCAGACGCGTGTTCATCTCGATGAAGAAGAACTCCGACGGCGCGTCCGCATCCACAAGGAACTCGACGGTCCCCGCCCCCGTGTACTCGACGCTCTCGGCCACCCGCACAGCGGCGGCGAACAGGCGTTCGCGCACATCGGAGTCGAGCGCCGCCGCCGGCGCCTCCTCGATCACCTTCTGATGCCGGCGCTGCAGCGTGCACTCGCGCTCGCCGAGGGCGATGACGCGCCCGTCGCTGTCGCCGAAGACCTGAACCTCGATGTGCCGGGGCCGGCGGATCAGCCTCTCCAGAAGCAGCGCGTCAACGCCGAACGCGGCGCGCGCGACGCGGCGCGCCGATCCGAGTGCCGCGGGGAGGGCGTCCGCATCGGAGACGATCTCCATGCCTTTGCCACCGCCGCCCGAGCGCGGCTTGATCAGGAGGGGGAACCCGACCTCGGTCGCTCGCACAGCGATTTGGCCGTCGGAGAGCCCGGAGGCGTCGAAGCCGGGGACGACGGGAACGCCTCGAGCGGCGACGTGCTCGCGGGCGCGCACCTTGTCTCCCATGATCTCGATCGCCTCGATCGAGGGGCCGATGAACACGATCCCCGCCTCCGCACAGGCCCGCGCCAGAGCGGTACTTTCTGACAGGAAACCGTAGCCGGGATGGATGGCTTTCGCATGGGAAACCATCGCTGCGTCGATGATCCTCTCCACGCTGAGGTAGGAGTCGGCAGCGGCCGCGGGCCCGACCCTCAGCGCGAGATCCGCCTCGCGGACGTGCGGGGCATCTGCATCGGCGTCGCTGTGAACCGCGACGCTGCGCAGGCCCCTCGCCCGCACGGTGCGGATGATCCGGCGCGCGATCTCGCCGCGATTCGCGATCAGGACGGTGTCGAAGTCAATGTTGTCGGGAGTCATCTCGATCACATCCGGAACAGGCCGAAGCGGGATTCGGGCAGGGCGCTGCGGGCCACGACATCCAGAGCCAGACCGAGGACGTCTCGGGTCTTGTCCGGGTCGATGATGCCGTCGTCCCACAGCCGGGCGGTGGCGTAATAGGGTTCCCCCTGCGACTCGTACTGCGCACGGATTGGAGCTTCGAAATCGGATCGCTCCTGCGCGCTCCAGGACTCCCCGCGAGCGGCTCGCTGATCCTCGGTGACGGTCGCCAGAACGGAGGCCGCCTGATTGCCGCCCATGACGGAGATGCGGCTGGCCGGCCAGCTCCACAGGAAGCGCGGCGAATAGGCCCGCCCGCACATCGAATAGTTGCCGGCGCCGAAGGACCCCCCGATGATGACCGTGAGCTTGGGCACACGGGTCGTCGCCACGGCGGTGACCATCTTCGCCCCGTCCTTCGCGATGCCCGATGCCTCGGCCTCCGAGCCGACCATGAAGCCGGTGATGTTCTGCAGGAAGATCAGGGGGATGCCCCGCTGATCGCACAGCTCGATGAAGTGGGCTCCTTTGAGCGCGGACTCGCCGAACAGGACGCCGTTGTTCGCGACGATGCCGACCGGATGCCCGTGCAGACGCGCGAATCCGGTCACGAGCGTCGTCCCGTACAGGCTCTTGAACTCATGGAACGTGTCACGATCGATGAGTCGCCGGATGACCTCGTGCACCTCGTAGGCCGCGTTCACATCGACGGGGACGACGTCGTAGAGACTCGTCGCATCTTCAGGATTCGCTGAGGGATGGGTCTCCCAGGCGGGCTCATGCGGCGCCGGCAGCGTCTCAACGATGTCGCGGACGATCTCGAGGGCGTGCTCATCGTCGTCGGCCAGATGGTCGGCGACGCCGGAGCGCCGCGCGTGCAGGTCGCCCCCGCCGAGTTCCTCCCCTGTCACGATCTCGCCGATCGCGGCTTTGACCAAGGGGGGTCCGCCGAGGAAGATCGTGCCCTGGCCTCGGACGATCACCGTTTCGTCGCTCATCGCCGGAACATAGGCGCCGCCGGCCGTGCACGAGCCGAGGACGGCGGCGATCTGCGGGATGGATGCTGCACTCATGCGCGCCTGGTTGAAGAAGATTCGTCCGAAGTGATCACGATCGGGGAAGACCTCGTCCTGCATGGGCAGGAACGCCCCACCGGAATCGACGAGGTAAAGGCACGGGAGGCGGTTCTCCAGCGCGATCTCCTGCGCGCGCAGATGCTTCTTGACGGTCATCGGCAGATAGCTGCCGCCCTTCACCGTGGCGTCATTGCAGATCACCATGACGTGGCGCGCGTGCACGAGGCCGATCCCGGCGATGACGCCCGCACCCGGCGCCTCATCGCCGTACATCCCCTCGGCGGCCAACGGGGCGATCTCGAGGAAGGGGCTGCCCTCGTCCAGCAGACGGGCGATGCGGTCGCGAGGGAGGAGCTTTCCTCGCTCGAGATGACGTTCTCGGGAGCGCTGCGGGCCTCCGCGAGCCGCTCGGGAAAGGCGCTCTTTTAGCTCTGCGACCAGGCTTTCCTGGGACACGGCAAGTCCTCCTCGACTCACTCAGTGGCACGGCGCGGGCCTTTTCGGTTATTCTTCATTAACCCGACAATTTAGGTTAGCGAGCGTTAACTGAAATGACAACCCCTCTCACCGCACGGGATCGCGCCAAGGCCGAGCGCTCCGACGCGCTCCTCACCGCGGCCGCCCGACTCTTCGCCGAGCGCGGATACTCCGGCGTCAGCCTGGAAGACATCGGCGCAGCCGTCGGCGTCTCCGGCCCCGCGGTCTACCGGCACTTCACCGGCAAGCAGGCACTGCTCGGAGCCGTGCTCGTGCGCGTCAGCGAGCTCCTCATCCGCGGCGGAGCAGATGTCGTCGCGAACCTCGCAGACGCCGAAGAGCGGATGCTCGCCCTCATCGACTTCCACGTCGACTTCGCCCTGCGCCAGGCTCACGTCATCCGTGTGCAGGATCGCGACATCGCGCACCTCTCCGATGCCGACCGCGCTGAGGTGCGACGCCTCCAGCGCAACTACATCGACCTGTGGGTCGCTTCCCTCGCACCGTTGCTCGACGCTCCGACGGCCGAAGCACGCCTGCGCGTGCAGGCGTGCTTCGGGCTCATCAACTCCACGCCGCACAGCACGCGCAGCGCCAGCCGCACGAAGGCCTCGACCGCGGCGCTGTTGAACGCCATGGCCTACGCGGCCCTCACCGCCGCGGCATCGGACGCACCGAAGCCCTAGTGCAGCATCGCCCGCGCCGGGTCCTCGAGGATGTCCGCGACATCCCGCAGGAAGCGAGCACCCTGCGCGCCGTCCACGATGCGGTGGTCGAAGGAGAGGCTGAGCGTCATCATCTGCCGCAGCGCGATCTCGCCCCGGTGCTCCCAGGGCTGTCGTCGAACGGCCCCTATTGCGAGGATCCCCGACTGCCCCGGCGGCAGGATCGGCGTGCCGGCATCGATCCCGAACACGCCGATGTTCGTGATCGAGAATGTGCCGCCGGCCAACTGGTCCGGTGTCGTCCGACCAGCGCGGGCCGTGTCCGTCAGATCGCGCAGAGCAGCCGCGAGATCCGGAAGGCTCAACCGCTGAGCGTCACGGATGTTCGGGACGATGAGTCCGCGCTCGGTCGCTGCCGCGATGCCCAGGTCGACATAGTGCGGTTGGATGATCTCCCCCGCCGCCTCGTCCCATCGTGCGTTCAGATCCGGTGTTCGACCGAGCGCGAGGCAGACGACCTTCGCGATGATCGCGAGCAGACCGATGCGGTTCGCCGACGGATCATGCCCCTCGCGCAAGCGGGCGATGAGCTCCATCGTCGCGGTGACATCGACCGTGTGGAAGGTCGTGACGTGCGGTGCGGTGAACGCACTGCGGACCATCGCCGCGGCGGTGTGCTTGCGCACGCCGCGGATCGGGATCCGCGTCTCTCGATCCTGCACCCCCGACTCCTCCGGCGGAGTCGGCGCCGGAGCGGCAGGCATGGCGGGAGCCGGCGCCCCGATGCGCTCCGCATAGGCGTCCACGTCATCACGCGTGATCACGCGGTCACCGACTTCGGCCGCGACGAGCACGATGTCGACGCCGAGACGCTTCGCATGGGCGCGTACGGGCGGCGTCGAGCGAGGCCTCTCATCCGGGCGGGGCTCGGCCGGTGTCTCCGGAACGTCATCGTGCGGCGCCGCTTCCAGCACAGCGGCATCCGCACGGGTCGGCGCGGTCGAGCGTCGAGCCCGACGCACCGGAGCGCCCCCACTGCGGGAGGCCGCCCCGTAGCCGACGAGGTTCGGCGGCGACACCTCCTCATCCACGGCATCCTGATCACCCTGCTCGACGGCATCGGGTTCGGGCGCACCCGCACCCCCGCCGACATCGACCGCGATCAGGAGCGCTCCGACGTCGATGGTCTCACCGGCCTGTGCGTGCAGCTGCTGAACCGTCCCCTCATAGGGCGAGGGGAGCTCGACCACGGCCTTCGCGGTTTCCACCTCGGCGAGGATCTGGTTCAGCGCCACAGAGTCCCCGGGTGCGACCTTCCACTCGAGGATCTCCGCATCGGCGAGCCCCTCGCCGAGATCGGGAAGTCGGAACTCTTCGATCATGATCCGGCTCCCGTCAGGCTGTTCGGACGATCCAGCACCCGGTCAACGGCATCCAGAATGCGATCCAGATCCGGCAGATGATGCTTCTCCAGCTTCGCGGGCGGGTAGGGAACATCGTGGCCGGTCACCCGCAACGGCGGAGCCTCCAGGTACTCGAAGCAGCGCTCGGCGATGCCTGCGATGGCCTCGGCGGCTAGCCCCGCCTCGCGCGACGCCTCGTGAACGACGACGACGCGCCCCGTCCGCCGCACCGAGGCGTCGATGCATCCGGCGTCCAGCGGCGACAGGGAGCGCAGATCGATCACCTCGAGCGAGATCCCCTCCGCCTCGGCAGCGGATGCGGCATCCAGAGCCGTCCCCACCATCGCGCCATAGGTGATGACCGTCGCGTCCACGCCGGTGCGAACCCGACGCGCGACGCCCATCGGCACAGCATCCGCCAACGGCGACTCGCGGTCGACATCGCCCTTGCGGTGATAGAGCCGCTTCGGCTCGAAGAAGACGACCGGGTCATCCGAGGCGATGGCCTGGCGAAGCATCGTGTACGCATCGGCCGGATTCGACACCGCGACGACGCGCAATCCGGCCGTGTGCGCGAAATACGCCTCCGGCGACTCGGAGTGATGCTCCGCGGCACCGATCCCGCCCGCCCAGGGGATGCGGATCGTGATCGGCATCTTCACACGCCCGTGCGAGCGGTAGTGCATCTTCGCCACCTGCGAGACGATCTGGTCGAATGCCGGGTAGACGAAGCCGTCGAACTGGATCTCGACGACCGGCCGATAGCCGCAGAAGGCGAGCCCGACCGCGCTTCCGACGATGCCGGACTCCGCGAGGGGCGTGTCGATGACCCGTGCCGCCCCGAATTCGTCGAGCAGTCCGTCCGTGATGCGGAAGACGCCACCCAGCGCTCCGATGTCCTCTCCGAGGAGCACGACGCGATCATCGTCGCGCATGGCCTGGCGCAGGCTCTCGTTGAGCGCCTTGCCGAGAGTGAGCTGCTCCATGTCAGACCTCCTCGACGAACGATGCGAGATAGGAGGCGTACTCCTCGCGCTGGCGGGTGATCGCGCAGTGCGGTTCGGCGTAGACGTCATCGAAGACGGACAGCGGCTCCCGCGGCTCCATCTGCAGGCACGCGGCCCTCATCGCGCGGGCGAGGTCATCGGCATCCGCTTGGGCCTCGGCGACCTGCGCATCCGTGATCTCCCCGATCCGGCGCAGGTGCGCCTCGAGCCGATCGATCGGATCCCGGGTGCGCCAGAGTTCCAGCTCAGCCGCGTCGCGGTAGCGGGTGGGGTCGTCGGCTGTGGTGTGCGGTCCCATGCGATACGTCACCGCTTCGAGGAAGACCGGGCCCGCCCCGGAGCGGGCATGCTCGAGAGCCCAGCGCATCGCGGCGAGACACGCGAGGACGTCGTTGCCGTCGACGCGCAGGCTCGGGATGCCGAAGCCGGGCGCCCGGCCGGCGATCGGATGCTGCGACTGAAGCGCGACCGGCTCGGAGATGGCCCAGTGGTTGTTCTGACAGACGAAGACCACCGGTGCCCGATAGGACGCGGCGAACACCATCGCCTCGTTGACGTCGCCCTGGCTGCTCGCGCCGTCGCCGAAATAAGTGACGGCGACCTCCGGCGCGCCGTCGTGCTTGATCCCGAGCGCGTACCCGACCGCGTGCAGCGTCTGGGCGCCGATGATGATCTGCAGCGGGGCCATCCTCATCTGCTGAGGATCGAAGCCCGAACCGGCCTCCCCGCGCCACACACGCACGAAGTCGCCGGGCTCGGCGCCACGGGCATAGACCACACCGGTCTCGCGGTAGCTCGGGAAGACGAAGTCCTCCGGGGCGAGGGCACGTGCCGTGCCGATCTGAGCGGCTTCCTGCCCCTGGCACGGGGCCCACAGGCCCAGCTGCCCCTGCCGCTGCAGCGCCACGCCCTCCGCGTCGATGCGACGCAGAATCACCATGTCACGGTGCAGAGCTCGCATCTCGGCACCGGTGATGCCCGCGAGATAAGGGTCGAGATGCACGTTGGGCGCCCGGGTCCCATCCGGGGCGAGCACGCGCTCCTGCTCGTCGAGAGCAGCGGAGCGCTCGGGGGTCGGAGTGATCTGCGGTGACATCTTCGTCCTCCTGTCGTGTGTGTCCCTCGTGAGGATCTGCACGCCTGAACCGACATCGTCATCGGTCGTACCGAGCGTACGTCCGTTCATCACCACGCTCAAGCATTTCGGCCTGGGGTGAGCATGTTGCCAAAACTGCACCGGTGCACCCTGCTACGGTTGGGCGCTATGTCCGCTCTTGACCGTGTAGATCTCGAACTGCTCACCGCCCTCTCCGAGGATCCGCGTACGACCGTCGTCGCCCTCGCCGAGCGGCTCGGCCTCTCACGCAACACGATCCAGGCACGACTGGCCCGCCTCGAGCAGACGGGGGTCTTCCTGTCCTACGAACGCGCCCTCTCCCCCGAGGTGCTCGGCTTCCCCCTGCAGGCGTTCATCAGCATCGGGCTACGGCAAACGGAGCTGCCCCGCATCATCGCCGAACTCGCGCGGATCCCCGAGGTCCTCCAGGTCCATGGGCTCAGCGGATCGATCGATCTGCTCGCCCACGTCGCATGCCGCGATGCGCGCCATCTCTTCGATACCGATGCGCGAATCCTCTCGATCGAGGGCGTCGAGCGCACCGAGACATCGCTCGCGATGGGCGAGGTCATCCCCTATCGCGTCGCCGGGCTCATCGGCCTCGCGCGACGGGAACCCTGAGGAACCCGCGAATAGCACCCGCCGCTTCGGCGGGTGTCTCATAGTGGATGAGGTGCCCGACGTCGGCGATCTCGACGAGCTGCGCCTCGGGGAACATCCCCGCCAGCCGGCGCTCGTCCTCGATCGGCGTGATGTCGTCCTGCTGCGCGGCGATCAGCAGCGTGGGTGCGCTGATTCGCGGTGCGAAAGCGCGCACATCGTTCGAGACGCTCGCCACGAACGCATCGCGCAGCACATCACGATCGGCGAAGCGCGAGAAGTAGCGATCGTGCTGATCATGGATGAAGCGGCGCAGAACTCGATCCCGTGTCTTCGCCATCGTCACGCTCATCACCCGGACGATGAGACGACTGCGCAGAACCGCTGTCCCCCACCGCTCGGGAAGCTTGGCCCCTAGGTCGTAGTACAGCACGGCGAGGCGCGTCATGATGCCCTTCGGCCCCTCGAGGGCAGGGGCACCGATCGGGTTGATGAGGATCAGGCGTTCGGTCTCGAGCCCGCCGGCCACCGCAGCCGAGGAGACGATCGAGCCGAAGGAGTGGCCGAGGATCACAGCCCCCGGCGCGACCGCCGCAGAGAAATCGCGCAGCCACTGCGCATACGCATCGAGATCATGCGTGCGCCCCGGAAGCGGCGCACTTTCCCCGAAACCCGGAAGATCCGGCGCGATCACACGCACCTCGGGGAGGTAGGCGAGCACCGGCTCGAGTCCATGATGCTCACCGCGGAACCCGTGCACGGCGATGACTGTCGGCACATCGTCCGCAGCATCGGGCCCTGCGCCCTGCGGCAGCGGCGGCCCATATGTCCAGTACGCGGTCGTCCCCCCGAGCACCTCCACCTCACGGCGCTCGATCGGCAGACGGCTCAGCCTGTCGGCATACGGTGAGGGCACGGTCATCCCTCGATTCTACGGGCGAGCCTCCCCGCGATGTCCGAGGCCCTCCTTAGCGTGGAGCCATGGCGAACGAACTCCCTCCCTGGCTCGGACGCATCGGCGTCTTCGATCTCGAGACCACCGGGGTCGAGGTGACCAGCGACCGCATCGTGACCGCGCACGTCGGAGTCCTCGACGAGCACGGCACAGCCGTGGCCTCCCAATCATGGATCGCCGATCCCGGCGTCCCGATCCCCGAGGGCGCCGCAGCGGTGCACGGGGTGACGACCGAGCGCGCCCGCACCGAAGGCCGCCCGGCAGCGCAGGTCGTCGCAGAGATCGCCACAGCCCTGCGCGACCTGCTCGCACAGGGACTCCCCGTCGTCGCCTACAACGCGTCCTACGACTTCTCGCTCCTGCAGCACGAGTGCCTGCGCCACGGCATCCCCGTGCTCGAGAATCCGGGGCCGATCGTCGATCCGCTCGTCATCGACAAGCAGCTCGACCGCTACCGGCGCGGCAAGCGAACCCTGACCGCGGCCGCCGAGCACTACGGCGTGGCACTCGACAGCGCGCACGAGGCCTCCGCCGATGCGATCGCCGCCGGACGCGTCGCGCAGGCCATCGCCCGACGATATCCCCTCGGCGACACTGCCCATGAGCTGCACACGCAGCAGGTCGGGTGGGCCCGATCCCAAGCGGAGAGCCTGACCGAGTACTTCATCCGCATCGGGCGTTTCGACGCCGAGGAGTCGATCGACGGCTCCTGGCCCGTGCGCGCTGCGGTTGCCGACTGAGCCTCTCAGCACGAAAAAGGCCTCGATCTCCGAAGAGATCGAGGCCTTTTGTCGCGGAAGCTTACTTGCTGCCGCCGAAGCCCTTGAAGCGCTGGTTGAACTTCTCGACGCGACCGGCCGAGTCCATGATGCGCTGCTTGCCCGTGTAGAACGGGTGCGAAGCCGACGAGATTTCGACGTCGATGACGGGGTACTCGACGCCGTCGAGCTCCATCGTCTTGTCGCTCGTGACGGTCGAGCGGGTGAGGAAGGTCTCGCCGGAGCCCAGGTCGCGGAAAACGACTGCCTTGTACTCGGGGTGGATGTCAGTCTTCATGGGATTCCTTAGTTGCTGCCCTGGATTGTGCCAGGGACGAGGGAAGTCTGCGGTACAGAAAGCACCAAGGGACAATCTTATCAGATGGCGCCTCAGCGCGTTGCGCGCGCCGAGTAACGGCCCGCATCGGACGTCAAGGCGATCGGCATGCCGAACGCCTCGGTCAGCGCCTCGGCCGTGAGGGCCTCGGCGATCGGCCCGGCAGCGACGATCCCGCCCGCCTTGAGGAGCAGGACGTGGGTGAAGCCGACGGGGATCTCCTCGACGTGGTGCGTGACCATCACCATCGCCGGAGTGGTCGGCGAAGAAGCATATCCGCTGAGCAGCTCGAGCAGCTCTTCGCGGGCGCCGAGATCGAGCGATGCGGTCGGCTCGTCGAGCAGCAGGAGCTCGGGGTCGGTCATCACGGCGCGGGCGATCTGCACGCGCTTCTGCTCGCCATCGCTGAGGGTTCCGAAGGTGCGGTCGGCGAGGTGCTCGAGCTTCCAATCGCCGAGAACGCGCAGAGCGCGTCGTTCATCGATGTTCTCGTAGCGCTCGTTCCAGCGCCCCATGACGGAGTACGCGGCCGTGAGCACGACGTTCAGAACCGTCTCATCCCGCGGGATGCGCTTCGCCATCGCCGTCGACGCGAAGCCGATGCGCGGACGCAGATCGAACACATCCGTGCGACCGAGCGTCTCGTCGAGGATCGTCACCGTGCCCGAGGTCGGATGCAGAAGCGTGTCGGCCAGCTGCAGCAGCGTGGTCTTGCCGGCGCCGTTGGGCCCGAGCACCACCCAGCGCTGATCATCGGCGACCTGCCAGGACACGTGATCGACGATATTGCGGCCGTCGCGGCGCACGACGACATCAGTGAATTCCAAAGCGCTCGACATGTTTCCAGCCTATCGGCAGAGGCAACCCGCACCGCGACCATCCACAGGTGTCGTGCGGGCAATTCGGAGGATGCCGGGCGCGCTACGCTCGAACGCGTGACCACTGCGCGCTTCCTCGTCGTCCTCGATGCCGATTCCACCCTCATCCGCAACGAGGTGATCGAATTGCTCGCCGATGAGGCCGGCCGCGGTGCCGAGGTGCAGGCCGCCACCGAGGCCGCGATGCGCGGCGAGGTCGACTTCGCCACGAGCCTGCGCTCACGCGTCGAGGCCCTCGCGGGCGTGCCGACCAGCTCGTTCGAGCGCGTACTGTCGCGCATCGAGCCGACGCCCGGCGTCCGCGACCTCACCGCCGCCGTGCACGCGCGCGGCGGTGTCGTCGGCGTCGTGTCGGGCGGGTTCCTCGAGATCCTCGATCACATCGCCCCGACGCTCGGCGTCGACCGCTGGCGGGCCAACCGGCTCGCCGTCTCCGACGGCGCACTCACAGGTTTCGTCGATGGCGAGATCGTGGATGCCGAGGCCAAGGCGTCGTCGCTGCGTGAATGGGCCGATGAACTCGGCATCGACCCGCGCGCAACCATCGCGATCGGCGATGGGGCGAACGATCTGAAGATGATGGCCGCCGCAGGGCTGGGCATCGCGTTCAACGCGAAGCCGGCCGTGCGTGCAGCGGCGAGCATCGTCATCGGCCCGCAGGATCTGTCCGAGGTCATCGCGCTGCTGCCCTGATTCAGAGCAGTCGTCTCGACGACCCCGCATTCCTTGCCGCGCAGCGGCTCTGCACGATCAAATCCCGCTGAGCGGGTGCGCCTCAGTGCCCCATGCCGAGGCCGCCGTCGACGGGGATCACAGCGCCCGAGATGTATGCGGCATCATCACTCGAGAGCCAGGTCACGACACCGGCGACCTCATCGGCCGTCGCGAAGCGCGCGGCCGGAATGCTGGCCTTGTACTGCTTCTGCGTCGCCTCGGGCAGTTCCGCCGTCATGTCGGTCTCGATGAATCCGGGTGCGACGACGTTCGCCGTGATGCCGCGGGCGCCGAGCTCGCGAGTGACCGAGCGGGCGAAGCCCACCAGTGCGCTCTTGGATGCCGCGTAGTTGACCTGACCGGCCGAGCCGTACAGCCCGACGACGCTGGAGATCAGAACGATCCGGCCGAAGCGCGCCTTCAGCATGCCCTTCGACGCACGCTTGACGACGCGGAACGTGCCGCCGAGGTTCGTCGCGACGACGCTGTCGAAGTCGTCCTCACTCATGCGCATCAGAAGCGTGTCCTTCGTGATGCCGGCGTTCGCGACGAGGATCTCGATCGGCCCGAGGGTCGTCTCGACCTCTGTGAACGCAGCATCGATGGATGCCGCATCCGTCACATCTGCGCGCACTGTGAGAGTCCCCTCGGGACCCTCACCACTGCGGGCGGTGACGGCGACCCGATATCCCTCGCGGACGAAGCGCTCGGCGATCGCGCGGCCGATGCCGCGGTTTCCGCCGGTGACGAGGACGACACGTTCTGAACTCATGAAAAACACTCCTGATGGGCTGTCGGTCGGGCCGTCGCAATCCTATCGGGCGCCGTCGGGGCATCCGACGCGGCGTAGGCTGGAAGCACCGTGAACGCCTCCCACCGCACCCCCGCCGTCACCTCCCTGCCGCAGGCCCCGCAGGACGAGGCTCGGGTTCGCGAGCGCAATTACTACATCACCATGGGCATCCGCATGCTGTGCTTCGCCCTGACCGTCCTCATCACCCCGTACGGCTGGTACACATGGGTGTTCGCGATCGGCGCCGCCGTGCTGCCCTACATCGCCGTGGTGTTCGCCAACGCGATCATCCCCACCCCCACCTCCAGCGCCGAATCCCCGACCCTCGAGATCTCCTCCAGGCCCGATGAGACGGCAGCGGAACAGCCAGCGACTCCCCCGCCGACGATCGTCATGATCCAGGAGACGCCGCCGGAGGAGCTGCCATGAGCGCCGAATGCTCCCGAGCCTCCTGCCGGAATGCCGCCACGCACCACATCGTCTGGCGCAATCCCCGCATCCATTCAGAAGACCGGCAGAAGATCTGGCTCGCGTGCGATGAGCATGCCGATTTCCTGCACGACTATCTCTCGGCCCGAGACTTTCCCGTCTCGAAGCATGAAGGACTCCCCGCATGAACAACCGCTTCCTCCGCTGGGGCGTTTACCTGCTCGTCGCGATCGCGTTCGCAATCGCCTGCGTGCTGCTTTCGAACTGGCAGTTCGACCGCAATGAGAGCCGCGCGGCTGATATCGAGCTGGTCGAGGCCAACTACGATGCGCCGCCCGTCGCCCTCGGAAGCGTGATCGGCGCGGATGGCGAGTTCTCGCCCTCCGACGAGTGGCTGCCGGTCACGGTGACCGGCGAATATCTGCAGGACGAGCAGGTACTGGTGCGCAACCGCCCCCACGGCGGGACGAGCGCCTTCGAGATCATCGTCCCCCTGCGCGCGGAAGATGGCACCGTGCTCCTGATAAATCGCGGCTGGGTGGCCCCCGGCGAAGGCCCCCTGCCCGATGAGATCGCTGCCGCACCGACCGGCCCGGTCGAGGTCACGGTGCGCCTGCGTCCCGGCGAACCACTCCCCTCGTCCGGACGCAGTGCCCCCGAGGGCCAGGCGCCGACGATTCACCTGCCGAGCATCGCCGAGATGGCCGGCGAAGACGCGATCGTGAGCGCTTACGGAGAGCTGATCGACGAATCGCCCGCGCCTGACGCCGCACTCGGCGGTTACGACAAGCCGACCGCAGACCCGGGCCCGCATCTGTCGTACGCGATCCAGTGGATCCTGTTCGGCGTCATGGGGTTCGTCTTCATCGCGTACATGATCCGCACCGAGGTGCAGAAGCACCGCGAGGAGGCCGAGGGGCGCCCCGCACGCCCGGCGAAGAAGAAGCGTCGTGACCGTGATGCCGACGCCGAGGACGAACTGCTGGACGCACGCGTCTGACCAGCCGGAGCCCGTGCGCGGAAACGAAAAGGGTCAGTCGGCGAGCAGATCCGGGCGACGTCGTTGCGTGCGCTCCAGCTGCTGCTCGTGGCGCCACGTCGCGATCGCACCGTGGTTTCCGCTGAGCAGGATGCCGGGCACCTCGCGATCACGCCAGTTCGAAGGCTTCGTGTACGAGGGGTACTCGAGCAGACCGTCCTCGTGGGATTCCTCCACGAGGCTCTCGGGGTTTCCGACGACACCGGGGATGAGGCGTCCGACGGCTTCGATCATCGCCATGGCGGCCACTTCTCCCCCGTTGAGGACATAGTCGCCGAGGCTGACCAGGCGCACCTCGCCGAGGGTCGACGCGTATTCGAAGACGCGCTCGTCGATTCCCTCGTAACGGCCGCAGCCGATCACGATGTGCTCGCGGTGCGCGAGATCTCGGGCCGTCCTCTGACGGAAGACCTCTCCTGCCGGCGAGGGGAAGATCAGCGTCGGGTTCTCGGAGTCCGTCGTGAGCTCGTCGAGGGCCCGCGCCCAGGGCTCCGGCTTCATGACCATTCCGGCGCCGCCCCCGTAGGGCGTGTCGTCGACGGTTCGGTGACGGTCGTCGGTCCAGTCACGAAGATCATGGATACGGAGGTCGATCAGCCCCGTCTCACGGGCCTTCCCCAGCAGGGACAGCGCGAGACCGTCGAAATAGGACGGGAAAATGGAAACGACGTCGATGCGCATGCGGTGAGCGACCGATCAGGCGTCGGATGCCGGTGCACTGTCCGCCGCGTCGGGCTCACCGGCGTCGGGGAGTTCTTCGAAGAGGCCGGCAGGTGGTGTGACGATGATTCGTCCGCCGGCGATGTCGACCGCGGGGACGATGGCCTCCACGAAGGGAACCATCACCTCGCCGTCCGTTCCGGTCGGGCGAACGATCAGGAGATCCTGCGCGGGCATGTGCTCGACGCGCACGAGTTTTCCGATGACCTGTTCGTCACGGACGATGTCGAGGCCGACCAGCTGGTGGTCGTACCAGGCGTTGTCTTCTGCTTCATCGGCGTCCTGGTCGATCCAGAGGATCGCACGCACGAGGCCCTCGGCCTCATCGCGGTCATCGATGCCTTCGAAGAAGACGACCGGGTTGCCGTTCATCAGACGGTACTCGCGCACCGTGATGGTCTTGCGGTGCCACGGAGATGCCTCGGGCACCTGCAACGTGAATTCCGCCCCGGTGACGAAGCGTCGCTCCGGGTTGTCGGTGTACAGCTCGAGCTTCAGACCGCCCTTGAGGCCATGGGCCTTGACGAGGCGTCCGACGCGGAGCTGGTTCTTGCCCTGGGGAGCTTCTGCAGATACCACGTCAGTCGTCCGCGACATCGACGCGGACGCGCTGCCCGTCGGCCAAGGCGCTGACGAGTGTGCGCAGTGCCTTCGCGGTCCGTCCGCCGCGCCCGATCACGCGCCCCCGGTCGTCGGGGTGCACGCGCACCTCGAGGAGGTCGCCTCGCGGCGACGTGGAAGCGGTGATGGTGACATCTTCCGGGTGATCAACGATCCCCTTGACGATGTGCTCGAGCGCGGCGGACAGCACAGCGATTACTCCGCGTCAGCGGCGGGAGCCTCGGCGGCCTCCGCGTCGGCAGCGGCGGTAGCCTCCTCAGCGGGAGCCTCCTCCTTCTTCTCCGCCTTGGGCTTGACGACCGATTTCTTGGAAGCGTCGGCCTCGAAAGCGGCCTTGGGCTCGGCGACCTGAACGGTCGAGACCGCGTTCTTGTCGCCCTTGAACTTACCCCAGTCGCCCGTGAGCTTCAGCAGAGCGGCGACCTGCTCGGTCGGCTGAGCACCGACGGAGAGCCAGTACTGCGCACGCTCGGAGTCGACCTCGATGAACGAGGGCTGCTCGGTGGGTTGGTACTTGCCGATCTCCTCGATCACGCGACCGTCGCGCTTGGTGCGCGAGTCGGCGACGACGATGCGGTAGTACGGTGCACGGATCTTGCCCATGCGCTTGAGACGAATCTTGACAGCCACGATTCTCCTGAATTGTGTGGAAGGAAACGAACTGATCGCCCGGAGAGTGGGGTGCACACCCGGCGGAAGCTCAAATGAGTGGACGAGATCTGGATAGAGGGTCGAGAACGTCGTCCGACCCTCTATTCTGCCAGATCCCGACGCCAGGAGCGAAATGCACCGTCGGAACACGCCGACATCCGGGCCCGAGCGTGTCAGACTGGCCCCGTGACGCAAGACTTCGCCGAGTCAGACCGCTCGACCGTCGGCCTGGAGTGGGAGATCATGCTGGCCGACCCCGAAACGGGCGACCTCGTCGGGAGGGCCCCGCAGCTGCTCGCCGCCCTCGAGGACGAGAGCGCTGCGGAGCGGCACACCGTCACCGGGGAGCTGCTCACCAACACGATCGAGGTGACCAGTGGAATCGGCCGGGATGTGGCGCATGCGGTGGGAGACATCGCGCAGGCCATCTCCGCTGTGCGCGCGGCGACGGATCCGGCCGGCATCGAGCTGCTCTCCGCCGGCAGCCACCCGTTCGCGCAGTGGTTCGACCAACAGGTGACCGACAAGACGCGCTATCACCGGATGATCGAGCGCACCCAGTGGTGGGGGCGCAACATGATGATCTGGGGCATCCACGTGCACATCGGCATCGAGGATCGCGACAAGGTCTTCCCGATCATCAATGCGCTGGCCGGCTTCCTCCCCCATCTGCAGGCGCTTTCGGCGTCGAGCCCGTTCTGGGCGGGCGAGCGGACCGGGTACGCCTCGAACCGCGCACTCGTCTTCCAGCAGCTGCCGACCGCGGGGCTCCCGTGGATGCTGGAGTCGTGGTCGGACTTCGAGCGCTACCTCGACGACATGGTGCGCACCGGCGTCATGGCGGATTCCACCGAAGTGCGCTGGGACATCCGTCCGGCGCCGCGCTGGGGCACGATCGAGGTCCGCGCGTGCGATGGGCTGTCCACTCTCACCGAGCTCGCCTCGGTCGCCTCACTCGTGCAGGTGCTCGTCGAGCACTTCTCCCGCATGCTCGATGACGGACGGGAGCTGCCGACGATGCCCGCATGGTTCCACCGGGAGAACAAGTGGCGCGCCGCCCGGTACGGTCTCGACGCGACGATCATCACGGATGCCGCGGGCACGCAGCGCCGGGTGGGCGAGCACCTGCGCGAGACGCTCGACGCGCTCGAGCCGATCGCCGTCGACCTGGGGTGCGCCGCCGAGTTCGCCGGCATCGGCACGATCCTCGCGGATGGAGCGAGCTATCAGCGCCAGCTTCGCGTCGCCGAGGCGTCCGACGGCGACCTTCGTGCGGTCGTCCAGCACCTGATCCGGGAGTTCCGCACCGGTCCGGGAGCTCCGGTCGTCTGAGTCAGCCCTCGTCGACCCAGTCGAAGGTGCGCGTGACGGCCTTGTGCCAGCGGGCGAGACGCCGGTCGCGTTCGGCGTCGTCGATCGAAGCAGTCCAGCGCGCATCCTCGCGCCACATGCCGCGCAGCTCATCGCGGTCGTCCCACACGCCGACAGCGAGGCCCGCGGCGTAAGCGGCGCCCAGCGCGGTTGTCTCGATGACCGCGGGACGGATGACGGGCACTCCGAGGACGTCGGCCTGCAGCTGCATGAGCGTGTCGTTGCCGACCATGCCGCCGTCGACGCGCAGTTCTTCCAGGGAGACGCTCGTATCGGCGATGACAGCATCGAGCACCTCGCGGGTCTGGAAGGCGACCGCTTCCAGCGCGGCGCGGGCGATGTGACCCTTGTGGGCATATCGGGTGAGGCCGAGGATCGCGCCGCGGGCATCGGGGCGCCAGTAGGGTGCGAAGAGGCCGGAGAAGGCCGGGACGATGTAGACCCCGGCCGTGTCCTCCACGGTGAGGGCGAGCGTCTCGACCTCCGGGGCATCCGAGATCAGGCCGAGGTTGTCCCGCAACCACTGGATGAGGGAGCCTGTGACGGCGATGGACCCCTCCAGCGCGTAGCGCGGGGCCTCGTCTCCGATGCGATACGCGACCGTCGTGATGAGGCCGTTCTCGCTGTCGACGATCTCCTCGCCGGTGTTGACGATGAGGAAATTCCCCGTCCCGTAGGTGTTCTTCGACTCGCCTCGCTCGAAAGCGGCCTGACCGAAGGTCGCCGCCTGCTGATCTCCCAGGATCGATGCGATCGGCGTGCCCGCGAGCACCGTCTCCGACGCCTCGCCGTAGATCTCCGCGGACGAGCGGATCTCCGGCAGCATCGCACGCGGCACGCGGAACGCGTCGAGCAGGGAGTCGTCCCAGTCGAGCGTGCGCAGATCCATGAGGAGGGTGCGGCTGGCGTTGGTGACGTCGGTCGCGTGCACGCCGTCTTCCGTACCGCCCGTGAGGTTCCACAGGACCCAGGTGTCCGGTGTTCCGAAGAGCAGTTCTCCGCGCTCGGCCCGCTCGCGGGCGCCGTCGACCTCATCGAGGATCCAGGCGATCTTCGAGGCTGAGAAGTAGGTCGCGAGCGGCAGTCCGGTGATGCCGGCGAAGCGGCGCACTCCCCCGTCTTCGGCGAGGGCGTCTATGGTCGCCTGCGTGCGGGTGTCCTGCCAGACGATGGCGTTGCCGATCGGCTCACCTGTGTCGCGGTCCCAGACGATGACGGTCTCGCGCTGGTTCGTGATGCCGATGGCGGCGACCTCGGATGCGTTGATCCCCGCTTCCCGGACGGCCTCATCGATGACCGTGCGCACGTTGGCCATGATCTCCTGCGGGTCGTGCTCAACCCAGCCCGGCTGCGGGAAGATCTGCTCGTGCTCGCGCTGCCCGGTTGCAGTGATCTCGCCGGTCTCGTCGAAGACGATGGCGCGCGTGCTCGTGGTGCCCTGATCGATGGCGACGATGTGCATAGGTGTTCTCTCCAGCCGGGGACGGCGTTGTCTGCTCTGCAGTCCAGAGTAGAAGGTTTCCGAGGATCGGATCAGCCGCGCTGCACGAACGTGCACCCTCGTGCGGTCACGTCTCGATAAGCTGCTCGGCGAGGTCCTCATCGAGGACGAGGTCCGTGATGAGCTTGGCGGCGATCGCGCCGCGCAGGCTCGGCAGGCGCTGCACGCCGGACACCACGCAGATGCGTCGGGACACCCGGGACAGCGCGGTGAACGCCGGACCGGTCGCGCGCTTGTTCAGCTCGATATCGCGCCAGCTTCCGTCCTGACGATAGAACACGGTCGCCACGTCGCCGACGACCTTCTGCTCGCGCAGCGATCGGTAGTCGTCCCGGTCGAGGTAGCCGCCGATGTAGACCCGACTGGGGATCTCGGCGAGGGGCGAGCCGAGCCCGAACAACACGATATCGGCGTGCGACTGCAGCTCGAGGACCCGGCGGGTGCTGTGCTCGCGCCACATCGCCTCTTTCGTGCGCGGTTCGTCGAAGAACGCGGGAACGGGGAACTGCTGGATGCTGGCACCGAAGGCCTGCCCGAAACGCTGGAGGATCTCACTCGCGTAGTCGACGCCCGTCGTGAAGGTGTTTCCGGCGCCGTTGAGCTGGACCACGGTCGAGTTGTGCGTCTCCTTCTTCGGCAGATGGCGACTGATCGCGTCGAGCGTGGACCCCCAGGCGATGCCGAGCGTCATGTTGGAGTCGAAGTACAGCGGCAGCTGACGGGCGGCGCTCATCACGACCCGTTCGAAGCGTTCGACGTCGGAGAGGGCCTGCGGGGTCGGCACGACGTGCGCCGCGATGCCGTAACGCCGGCGGATCGCCTCCTCGAGACGCAGTTCCTGCCCCTGCGGGGGTGTTCACGCGGATCTCGACGAGGCCGGTCTCCCGAGCGCGGGCCAGAAGCCTCGATACGGACGAGCGCGAGGTCGACAGTTCGCGGGCGATGGCATCCATCGTCATGTCCTGCAGGTAGTACATCTGTGCGGCGCGCAGGGCCGCGATGGCCTGCGGATCGCCGTGGGGACGGTCGACCATGGATACTCCTTGCACATTCGTGCACTCGGCTTGCGCGCTTGTGCTGACCGGCTCAGGATATACCGTGTACGCCCAGCAAGGAGAGACGATGAGCGCCCCAGGCACCACCCCGGCAGAACGAGACAACGTGCGCGCCGCACGCGAGGGCGGACGCAGCACCGTCGTCATCATCGGCGCCGGGATCAACGGCATCTCGACGTTCCGCGACCTCGCGATGCAGGGGGTCGACGTCCTCCTCGTCGAGCGCGACGACTTCGCCTCCGGTGCGACCGCCGCCTCCAGCCACATGATCCACGGCGGTATCCGCTATCTCGAGAACGGCGAGTTCCGCCTCGTCAAGGAATCGGTCACCGAGCGCAATGGGCTGCTCAAGATCGCACCGCACTACGTCAAGCCCCTCGAGACCACGATTCCGATCTACTCCACGTTCTCCGGCATCCTGTCCGCTCCCCTGCGGTTCCTGACCCACAAGCAGGGAAAGCCCACCGAACGCGGTGCTTTCCTCATCAAGATCGGTCTGACGATCTACGACCTGTTCTCGCGCGACGGCGGCTCCGTGCCCCGTCACCGCTTCGTCGGGCGCAAGAAGGCCCTCGCAGACCTCCCCCGCCTCGATAAGAACATCAAGTACACGGCGACGTATTACGACGCATCCGTGCACGACCCCGAGCGTCTGGCCCTCGATGTGCTCCGCGACGGCGAAGCCGCGCATGCCGGCGCGCATGCGCTCAACTATGTCGAGGCGATCGGCATGGATGCTGAGGGTCTCCGCCTGCGGGACCGCGAGACCGGCGCCGGGTTCTCGGTGAAGGCCGATGTCGTCGTCAACGCCTCGGGCCCCTGGACCGACCTGACGAATCAGGCGATGGGCGCGGAGACGACGTTCATGGGCGGCACCAAGGGTTCGCACATCGTGCTCGACCATCCCGAGCTGCTGGAGGCCACCGCCGGCCGCGAGATCTTCTTCGAGCACTCCGATGGGCGCATCGTGCTCATCTACCCGCTGAAGGGCCGCGTCCTCGTCGGAACGACCGACATCGACGCCGATCCGAGTGTTCCCGCGCGATGCACCGAGGAGGAGGTCGATTACTTCTTCGACCTCATCAACCATGTCTTTCCGACGATCGCCGTGGACCGCTCGCAGATCGTCTACCGCTACTCGGGCATCCGTCCGCTACCCCACCACGATGACACCGCTCCCGGCTTCGTGTCGCGCGACTACCGCATCGAGCGTCGTGTCGACGGCGGCACCGCCGTGTTCAGCCTCGTCGGCGGGAAGTGGACGACATTCCGCGCCCTCGGCGAGAACCTCGCCGACCACGTGCTCAGCGAACTCGGCCGCCAGCGCCTGACCAGCACGGCCGGCGTCCGCATCGGCGGCGGAAACGGCTTCCCGCAGACCCCTCGCCGCAGGCTCGAGTGGCTGCGCGACAACGTCGGCGATGATGCTCGCGGGCAGGAACTCTTCACGCGTTACGGAACTCGCGCGGCGGATGTCGCCGCGTTCATCGCCGCAGGCGAGGATGCTCCTGTCGTCGGCGATGCGCTCTCCTCGCGGGAGCTGGCGTGGATGGTGGAGAACGAGCAGGTGGTGCACGTCGCAGACGTGATCTTCCGACGCACGAGCCTCGCTTTCACCGGCGATGTGAATGCTGCGGTCATCCGCTCGATCGCCGAGGAACTCGCCCCGTTGCTGGGCTGGGACTCGGCCCGCGTCGACAGAGAGATCGAGCAGACCGCCGAGCAGCTCCTCGACGCTCACGGCGTGGATGTCGGGGTCGAGGTCGCCACGGCCTGACGGCCGGAGAGAACGAAGAAGGCTCCCACCGATGGTGGGAGCCTTCTTCGTGTGCGTCAGTTGTTGCCGAAGAGCTTCTGGATCTCGGCGAGTTCCGCCTCGGTCGGAGCCTTCTGACCGCCGAGCCCGAACCCGGATCCGGTAGCCGCGCCGGGTGCGGGCAGACCGGCGTTCTCAGCGGCGCGCTTGGCCGGGTTGCCCGAGCGGGATGCGCCCTTGGCCTTGCCCTTCTTGTTGCCCCGCTTGGAGGATGCGCCGGGGCGTCCCATGCCGGGCATCGCACCCATGCCGGGGATGTTCGGGGTGCCGCCGCGGGCGACGGTCTTCATCATCTTCGCCGCCTGCTCGAAGCGCTGCACGAGCTGGTTCACGTCGGTGACGGTCATGCCGGAGCCCTTGGCGATGCGCAGGCGGCGCGAGCCGTTGAGCACCTTGGGGTTGCGGCGCTCACCGGGAGTCATCGAGCGGATGATCGCCTCGGTGCGGTCGATCTCGCGCTCGTCGAAGTCGTCGAGCTGCTGCTTCATCTGGCCCATGCCCGGGAGCATCCCGAGCATCTTCTTCATCGAGCCCATCTTCTTCATCTGCTGAAGCTGGTCGAGGAAGTCCTCGAGGGTGAAGGCCTCGTTCGCGAGCTTCTCGGCGACCTTCATCGCCTCTTCCTCGTCGAAGGCCTGCTGGGCCTGCTCGATGAGGGTGAGGATGTCGCCGAGGTCGAGGATGCGGCTCGCCATGCGGTCGGGGTAGAACGGCTCGAGGTCGTCGAGGTTCTCACCCGTGGAGGCGAAGATGATCGGGCGGCCGGTGACCGATGCCACCGACAGCGCAGCGCCACCACGTGCATCGCCGTCGAGCTTGGAGAGGACGACGCCGGTGAAATCGACGCCTTCCTGGAAGGCCTTGGCCGTGTTCACTGCGTCCTGACCGATCATCGCGTCGATCACGAACAGCACCTCGTCGGGGTCGACTGCGGCGCGGATATCGGATGCCTGCTTCATGAGCTCGGCGTCGACGCCCAACCGTCCGGCGGTGTCGATGATGACGACGTCGTGCTGATGGCGACGGGCATGCTCGACGCCCTCGCGCGACACCTTCACGGGATCACCGATGCCGTTACCGGGTTCGGGTGCGTAGATCGTGGCTCCGGCCTGCTCGGCGACGACCTGGAGCTGGTTGACGGCGTTGGGACGCTGGAGGTCAGCGGCCACGAGGAGCGGCGTGTGGCCGTCCTTCTCGAGCTGCTTCGCGAGCTTTCCCGCGAACGTCGTCTTACCGGAGCCCTGAAGGCCGGCAAGCATGATGACGGTCGGCGGGGTCTTGGCGAACTCCAGGCGGCGCTGCTCACCGCCCAGGATGCCGACGAGCTCCTCGTTGACGATCTGCACGACCTGCTGGGCCGGGTTCAGCGCCTTGTTGACCTCGTCGCCCAGCGCGCGCTCGCGCACATTCGCGGTGAAGTCCTTGACGACCGCGAGAGCGACGTCGGCGTCGAGCAGGGCGCGACGGATCTCGCGGACCGTGCCGTCGACATCGGCGGCGGTCAGCTTGCCCTTCGTGCGAAGGTTGCGGAACGTATCGGTGAGGCGTTCGGAGAGCGTGCCAAAAGTAGCCATGGTGCTTCTGATTCTACGCGAGCGGGAGACACTCTCCGAGCCTCGGCATCACTTCGCCCAGGGCAGGTCGTGAACACCGGCGAACGCCTCGCGCAGAAGCACTTCCGGAGCACTGCTGCCGGCGCCGCGCTCGGCCCACACGCGCAACGCGGAGAGGACGGCGGCCGCGTAGGCCGCGCCGAGGATATCGGCCGTTATCTCGCCGATTCCGCTGCGGCGCGCGGCATCCGCAATCGCCGCCGACAGGCGCGCGTGACGCACTCCGCGATCTCGAACGAGCTCGTCTTCGAGCCCCATCGCGGCCGCGTTGCGCAGCGCCAGCGCGAGCGGATCGGGCGCGAAGCCGTGCACGATGCCCTCCAGCGCCGTGCGAACGGCACGACCTCCCACATCCGAGGCCATCCCCTCGAGGGATTCGACGGCCCTGCTGATACGGGCGTCGAGGCCGGACCAGAGCACGTCGCTCTTGGATGAGAAGTAGTTGAAGAAGCTCGAGCGGCTGACGCCCGCGCGCTGCGTGATCTCGGCGACCGAGGTGTTCTCGTACCCCTGCTCGAGGAACAGCTCACAGGCGGCCTCGGCGAGCGTCGCGCGGGAGGAGGCGCGGGGGCGCCCGGCACGGGGTGGTGAGGTCACCCCTTCACCGTATCGTGCGTCGCCGGAGGCGTCGGAGATGTATTGTTGGACGCAATTCAACAACTGCCGGAAGGTGATCATGCTCGACATCCTGACCCCGGGTCTCGCCCCGGATCTCGTGCCCTATGCCGATGGATGGGCTCTGCAGCGCAGCATCCACCACGACGTCGTCGACGGCACCCGCCCCGACACACTGATCCTCCTCGAGCACGAGGCCGTCTACACTGCAGGCAAGCGCACGGAAGCTCACGAGCGCCCCCAGGACGGCACACCCGTCATCGACGTGGACCGCGGCGGCAAGATCACCTGGCACGGTCCCGGGCAACTCGTCGGCTACCCGATCGTGCGCCTGCAAGAGCCCATGGATGTCGTCGCGCATGTGCGCCGCCTCGAGCGCGTGCTGATCGATGTGCTCAGACCTCTCGGCGTCGACGGCTACCAGGTCGACGGCCGCAGCGGCGTCTGGGTGCGCCGTCCTCTCAGCGAGGACAAGATCGCCGCCATCGGCGTGCGTGTGCAGAACGGCGTGACGATGCACGGCTTCGCGATCAACTGCGACAACACGCTCGCCGGCTTCCGCGGCATCATCCCCTGCGGCATCACGGATGCCGGGGTCACGACGATCAGCGAGGTGATCGGTCGCACCGTCTCCCCCGCCGACATCGCGGATGCCGTCACCACGGCCTTCGTCGATGAGTACTCGGCGGTGACCGTATGAGTGCCGCAGCCCCCGAGGGGCGCAAGCTCCTCCGACTCGAGATCCGCAACTCCGAGACGCCCATCGAGCGCAAGCCCGAATGGATCAAGACCAAGGCGAAGATGGGCCCCGAGTACACGGCGCTGCAGAAGCTCGTGAAGGGCGAGGATCTGCACACCGTGTGCCAGGAGGCCGGATGTCCGAACATCTTCGAGTGCTGGGAGGACAAGGAGGCCACTTTCCTCATCGGCGGCTCCCAGTGCACCAGGCGGTGCGACTTCTGCCAGATCGATACCGGTAAACCCGATGCGTATGACACGGACGAACCGCGCCGCGTCGCCGAGAGCGTGCAGCGCATGGGCCTGCGCTACGCCACCGTCACCAGCGTGGCCCGCGATGACCTGCCCGACACCGGAGCCTGGCTCAACGCCGAGACGGTCCGGCGCATCCATGCCCTGAACCCGAACACCGGCGTCGAACTGCTCGCGAACGAGCACAACGCCGACCCGGCGTTCCTCGGGCAGATCTTCGATGCACGCCCCGAGGTGTTCGCGCACAACGTCGAGACGGTGCCGAGGGTGTTCAAGCGCATCCGTCCGGCATTCACCTACGATCGCTCGCTCAGCGTCATCACGCAGGGCCACGATGCCGGACTCATCACGAAGTCGAATCTCATCCTCGGCATGGGCGAAGAACCCGAAGAGGTCGTGCAGGCGCTGCACGACCTGCACGATGCCGGGTGCGACATCATCACGATCACGCAATATCTGAGGCCCTCGCCCCGCCATCTTCCCGTGTCACGGTGGGTGAAGCCCGCGGAGTTCGTCGAGTTCAAGGAGGAAGCCGAGAGGATCGGTTTCCTCGGCGTTCTCGCCGGTCCCCTGGTGCGTTCTTCGTACCGGGCCGGACGCCTCTGGGCGCAGTCGATGGTCTCGAAGGGTCGGGAGATCCCGCCGCACCTCGCGCACATCGCCGCCAGCGCCGACCTCGGATTCGCCCAGGCCGTGTGAGCGTCGGGCGGGCTCAGTCCGCGCTCATGACCGACTGCACAGTGCCATCGGAGGCGAGGTTCACCAGCAGAACATCGTCGGTCTCATCAGCGTCGAGCGCGTATTCGAGCACCGCGAAGGGCTCTGACCCGCCGTGCTCGTCGGCAAGGAGCGTCATGCTCATCAGACGCAGCGAACGGATGATGTCGACGGCGGCGTCACCGCTGACGTCGATGAGGACATCGGGGAGGTCGTCGCCGTACGTCTCCTGCTGCTGCAGGATGTACTCGGTGACCTCGCTGGTGCGGTCATCGACTTCGGACAGCATGCCGCGGCGCGCTACAGCATCCACGTTCTCGAGGCCCGCGATGAGACCGGCGGCGATGTCGAGCGCCTGCACCGAGACGTCGTCCTGATCGGGCGCGGTCAGATCGACGGTCACCGCCTGGTCGCCCAGGTCGACCGTCTCGCTCCAGAAGATCGATCCATCGGGCCCGGAGGACAGGAGCCCGAAGTAGTCGTGTTCGATCGCCATAACGCTATGAAACCAGTCCGTTCACTGACCGACAAGGGATGCCACGAAAGCGTGGGGGGTGAAACCGGTGAGGTCGTCGATGCCCTCACCCTGGCCGAGGAGCTTGACCGGGATGCCGGTGCGCTCCTGGACCGCGAGGACGAAGCCGCCCTTGGCGGAGCCGTCGAGCTTCGTGAGCACGAGACCCGTGACGCCCGCGTGCTCGAGGAACGCCTCGGCCTGCATCACACCGTTCTGCCCGGTCGTGGCATCCAGGACCAGGAGGACCTCGCTGATGGGGGCCTGCTTCTCGACGACGCGGCGGATCTTGGTGAGCTCGTCCATGAGCCCGCCCTTGGTGTGCAAGCGTCCTGCGGTGTCGATGATCGCGATCTCGATACCCTCGCGCTTGGCGTAGTCGATGGTCTGGAAGGCGACGGATGCCGGGTCCTGACCCTGCTGCTGGGGGCGCACGATCGCTGCTCCCCCGCGCTGAGCCCAGGTCGCGAGCTGCTCGACGGCGGCCGCGCGGAACGTGTCGGCCGCGCCCACGACGACACTTCGCTGGTAGCCGCGCAGGAACTTCGTGAACTTGCCGATCGTCGTGGTCTTGCCGACGCCGTTGACGCCCACGACGAGCACGACGGCGGGACGCTCGGTGAGCTTGAGCGTCGTGTCGAACTTCGCGAAGTGCTCCTCGAGCGTCTCGCGGAGCATCCGCTGCAGGTCCTTCGGATCGGTCGTGCGGTACTTCGCGACCTTCTCACGCAGCTCATCGATGATGCGCTCGGATATGTCGGGGCCGAAGTCGGCCGTGATCAGCGCGGTCTCCAGGTCCTCCCACGTCGTCTCATCGATCGTGGGCTTGACGAACATGCCGCGCAGCGCGCGACCGAGGGACCAGGACTTCTCCACCATGACTCCAGCCTAGGCGGTGCGGGAAGGTTGCCCAGCGGCGGGCGTCCGGAAAACCGGCTCTTCGTAATTGAAGGTGTAGTCGGGGTGCGCGCGGCGATTGGTGGATAGGGGTCGAGGTCTTCCAGGATGGAAGTTCCTACGCTGTCCACCGGAAAGACCTCGACGTGTTCCACGCTACCTTTGCCGCGCCCGATCTGACCACCTTCTGTCGCCTTGACGAGCTCGGCCTGCAAGCTGTCGGGCAGCGCCTGGAG
>NZ_JBSJZH010000017.1:0-57449 GCF_054798215.1 Microbacterium sp. GXF6406
AGTTCGAGGCGAAACTAACCGAGCCGCTCACCCTCGCGGCCTAAACCCAACCTGTCACCGATCCGTTCCTCACGCCCTCTCGATCAGATGGCGCGCAGTCGTGGTGCCGTCGACTCGCCCGCATACAGGGCGTCGAGGCGTGCGGCGATGATCTGATCGGAGTCATCTGCGGCGTGCGCGTAGGTCTGCGCTGCGCGCATGGTGGTGTGGCCGAGGCGGCGTTGGACCTCGGGGACGGATGCGCCGGCGCGGTAGGCGAGGGTAGCGCCAGTGTGGCGCAGGTCGTGCCAGGTGAGATCCTCGCGGCCGGCGGCGGCGCGAGCTTTGCCGAATATCGCGGTACGGCGCGAGGCGGATAGCGGGCGCCCGGTGGAGGCCGTGAACACGAGCGCGTCAAGCTCGTCGGGGACGAACTCATCAAGGTGCGTGCGCAGCTCGGCCATCACGAATGCGGGCAGGGACACCTTGCGCCGGCTCTTTGCGGTCTTGGGAGTGCCGAACGTGATGGGCTGTCCGGGGAGGTCGACGAGGGCGCGCTCGACGGTTACTGTCTCGGCGGTGAAGTCGATATGACGGCGAGCGAGCGCGAACAGCTCCCCGGCGCGCAGACCAGACCACGCGGCCAGCAGGACGGCGACACGCAACCGGCGCGGCATATGCGCGGCGATGGTGGCGACCTCGGCGGGCGTGGCAGTGTTGCGCTCGGCGCCCTTGGACTCACCGGCGCCCTTGATCTGGCAGGGGTTGCGCTCGAGCATGCCGTCTGTGACTGCGACGTTCAGCAGAGTGCGCAGCAGTCGGTAGGCGCTCGTGACAGCCGCGCGGCCGGCATTCTCGGGCAGTGGTGTCGCCGGGGTCGGCAGCATCGGCGATCCGGCGCGCTCCCACTCGGCGACGATGCGCGGCGACAGGCGCCCGGTGTCCGCGACGGCGAGCCCCTGTGAACGGGCCCAGGCGCGGACGGGATCGCGCCGGCGTGAGGCGTCGGCGGCGTGCCGCTCGGCGAGGCGCGCTCGGGCGCTGGTGAGCGCTGCGGCGTACCAGGTGCGGACTGTAGCTGGCGTGATGTCGGCAACGTCCATGGTGCCCAGCTCGACACCGCGCGAGGTATCACCGGCGCCAATGCGGGGGAGAACCCAACGCGAGAGGGCGTGCTCGTAATGCGAGAGTGTCACCGGGGACAGGTCCGCGCGTGTCGCGAGCCAGTCGCGGGCGAACGTCCCGAGGTCGACGCGCCCGGCTGACGGATCGCGCCAAACACCGCGGGCGCGGTCGGCGAACTCGGCAGCGAGCCAGGCATCACCCTCGGCACGCGCGGCGAAGGTGGTCGGCGCGCTGAATTTGCGACCGTCGCGGCGATAGAACGCGCGCCAGCGGCCCGAGGGTAGCTGCTCGACGGTTCCCCATGCACCCGGCGTGCGTCGGGACACAGCAGCGGCGCGGCGCGTCATCGTCCGGCCTCGTCGTCGCGGCGCATGTCTTGGCACTCGGGACAGGTGCCATCCCAGCGCGAGTGCGTCTCGGGCCCGAACTCGTCGAGGTCGTCGGATTCCGCGGGGTTCCATCGGTCGTTGCAATGTCCGCAACGGTGATCGCCAGGGTGATCGGCCTCGAGCCGGCACCAGTGCTCGTAGTCCTCACCGGGGGAGAGGACGTCGTCACAGCGGACGGCGAGGGATGCGACCGAACGGCCAGAAAGGGATGCGGAGAGCGTAAGGGATGCCATCAGATGGTCTCTCATTTAGCCCGTGAGTCCACGGGAGTCCATGAGAGGGTCTGAACTCGCTCTCTACAGCTTCCACCTATTCGCCTGCGATCCCTTACGGGAGTAGGGCAATTAAATGGAGGGGCTGACGAGAATCGAACTCGCATCATCTGTTTGGAAGACAGAGGCTTTACCACTAAGCTACAGCCCCGAATCACACGCACAAGCGTTGATATCGGATGTTCAGTTGTCTGGAATTCCGGCTCAGGAACCCCGCTTGTAAAAGCATAGCGGACGTTTGGAGTGCTCCTGTCCGTTAGACTCGACGAGGCCGTTCCCGTGCGCGGGATTACGGGGCGTAGCTCAGCTTGGTAGAGCGCCCGCTTTGGGAGCGGGAAGTCGCAGGTTCAAATCCTGTCGCCCCGACCAGGGCCCTCAGACCTCAGGCCGCGCCGGAGCGCGGAAACCCAAAGGAGAACACAGAAGCATGGCGAACAGCACCGTTGAGAAGCTGACCCCGACCCGGGTCAAGCTCACCATCACGGTCACCCCGGAAGACCTCAAGCCGAGCATCGAGCACGCCTACGAGCACATCGCTCAGGACGTTCAGATCCCTGGTTTCCGCAAGGGCAAGGTCCCGGCTCCCATCATCGACCAGCGTATGGGCCGCGGCGCTGTCATCGAGCACGCCGTCAACGAGGCGCTCGACAAGTTCTTCCGCGAGGCGGCTGCTGAGCAGAAGATCCGCATCGTCGGCCGCCCGGCTGCTGACATCACGCAGTGGCCCAACGAGAAGGACTTCTCCGGCGACCTGATCGTCGACGTCGAGGTCGACGTGCGGCCCGAGATCGAGATTCCGGCCTTCGACACCGTCACGCTGACCGTCGACGCGCTCGAGGTCGATGAGGCCGCTGTCGACGCTGAGCTCGACAAGCTCCGCGCTCGTTTCGGCACGCTGATCCCCGTTGACCGTCCGGCCGCGAAGGGCGACTTCGTCGAACTCGACCTCGTCGCGACCATCGATGGTGCAGAGATCGACCGCGCCGAGGGCGTCTCCTACGAGCTCGGCTCGGGCGAGCTGCTCGAGGGCATCGACGACGCCGTCGAGTCGCTCACCGCCGGTGAAGACACCACGTTCCGCTCGAAGCTCGTCGGTGGCGACCACGCCGGTTCCGAGGCAGAGGTCGCGGTCAGCGTCAAGGGCGTCAAGGAGCGCGAGCTCCCCGAGGCCGACGACGACTTCGCGCAGATCGCCAGCGAGTTCGACACGATCGCCGAGCTGCGCGCCAGCCTGACCGAGCGCGTCAACGAGCAGGGCGTCTTCGCCCAGGGCTCGGCCGCACGCGACCAGCTCATCGAGACGCTGCTCGAGAAGATCGAGATCCCCGTCCCGCCGCAGCTGATCGAGGACGAGGTGAACAACCACCTCGAGGGCGAGAACCGCCTCGAGGATGACGAGCACCGCGCCGAGGTGACCGAGGCGAGCGAGAAGCAGTTCCGCACGCAGGTCCTCCTCGACACGATCGCCGAGCAGGCCGACGTCCAGGTCTCGCAGGAGGAGCTCTCGCAGTACCTCATCCAGTCGGCTGCGCAGTACGGCATGGCTCCGCAGGAGTTCGTCCAGGCGCTGCAGTCCTCCAACCAGCTCCCCGCTCTCGTCGGCGAGGTCGCCCGCAACAAGGCTCTGGCCATCGCGCTGGGCAAGGTCTCGGTCGTCGACTCGAAGGGTGCGGCCGTCGACCTGTCGAGCCTGCTCGCCGTCGAGGGCGACGAGACCGAGGCTCCGGCCGAGGAGAAGCCCGCGAAGAAGGCTCCCGCGAAGAAGGCCGCCGCCAAGAAGGCGGATGCCGACGAGAAGCCCGCTGCGAAGAAGGCTCCCGCCAAGAAGGCGGACGCTGACGAGAAGCCGGCCGCCAAGAAGCCCGCTGCCAAGAAGGCTCCGGCCAAGAAGGTAGCCGACTCGGCTGAGTGATCGCCCAGCGATACTGATCAAGAAGGCGGATGCTTCGGCATCCGCCTTCTTGCATATGCGGCATTCGATATGCCGACGGCGAACACGGCCGAGGCGCCGCGTGCGCGCCGGTAGATTCGAATCACCGAACACGGAAACAGGAGCGTGAAATGGCTGAACCGCTTGTCGCGACCAGCGTCTTCGACAGACTGCTGAAGGACCGCATCATCTGGCTGGGGTCAGAGGTGCGTGACGAGAACGCCAATGAGATCTGCGCGAAGATTCTTCTTCTCGCCGCAGAGGACTCTGAGAAGGACATCTACCTCTACATCAACTCGCCCGGTGGTTCTATCACCGCAGGCATGGCGATCTACGACACGATGCAGTTCGTCCCGAACGACATCGTCACGGTCGGCATCGGCATGGCGGCTTCCATGGGGCAGCTTCTGCTCACGGCCGGCACCAAGGGCAAGCGCTACATCACGCCGAACGCGCGCGTGCTGCTGCACCAGCCGCACGGCGGCTTCGGCGGAACGTCGAGCGACATCCAGACGCAGGCGCA
This sequence comes from Microbacterium sp. GXF6406, assembly GCF_054798215.1. Classification (NCBI taxonomy): domain Bacteria; kingdom Bacillati; phylum Actinomycetota; class Actinomycetes; order Micrococcales; family Microbacteriaceae; genus Microbacterium; species Microbacterium sp. GXF6406. The sequence continues at coordinate 4,219 of NZ_JBSJZH010000017.1, forward strand.
GCTCATCGTCTCGATGAAGAACCGCCTCGCCCAGATCACCGCTGCACAGACGGGCAAGTCCGTCGAGCAGATCAACGAGGACGGCGACCGTGACCGCTGGTTCACGGCTGAGCAGGCACTCGAATACGGCTTCGTCGATCACATCCGCGAGTCCGCCACCGACGTCATTGGCGGCGGCGGCACCGACCAGGACAGCAAGTAAGCGGAAAGCGAGAGCACTCGAATGTACACACCCACCTTCCGCGCTGCCGGCGACATGCCTTCCAGCCGCTACATCCTGCCCCAGTTCGAAGAGCGCACGGCCTACGGGCTCAAGCGCCAGGACCCGTACAACAAGCTGTTCGAAGACCGTGTGATCTTCCTCGGCGTGCAGGTCGATGACGCATCCGCTGATGACGTCATGGCCCAGCTGTTGGTTCTCGAGAGCCAGGATGCCGAGCGCGACATCACCATGTACATCAACTCGCCCGGTGGCTCGTTCACGGCTATGACGGCGATCTACGACACGATGCAGTACGTCGCGCCGCAGATCCAGACCGTCGTGCTCGGTCAGGCGGCGTCCGCTGCCTCCGTGCTTCTCGCGGCCGGCGCCCCCGGCAAGCGTCTGGCGCTGCCGAACGCGCGTGTGCTGATCCACCAGCCCGCGGTCGGCGAGTCCGGTCACGGTCAGGCATCGGACATCGAGATCCAGGCGGCGGAGATCCTCCGTATGCGCACCTGGCTCGAGGAGACGATGGCGAAGCACACCGGCCGCCCGGTCGAGCAGATCAACAAGGACATCGATCGCGACAAGATCCTCTCGGCCGCTGAGGCGCTCGAGTACGGCCTCGTCGATCAGGTGCTCACCACGCGCAAGCGCGCCTGAGCATCTCGTGGGGCGTCGGCATCCACCGACGCCCCGCGATCCCGCATCCAGCACATTCCAGGAAGAACAGCCATGACCCAGAACCTCGCCCGTTACGCCGACCACACGCTCCTCAAGCCCGAGGCCACGCAGGAAGATGTGCGTGCGACGATCGCCGAAGCCGCGTCGCTGGGTGCGTACAGTGTGTGCCTGTCGCCGTCTGTTCTCCCCGTCGAGGTTCCTGACGCTCTCAAGCTCGCGGTCGTCATCGGCTTCCCCAGCGGAAAGCACCACTCGGCGATCAAGGCTGCCGAGGCGAAGCTCGCGGTCGAACAGGGCGCTGACGAACTCGACATGGTGATCGACATCGGCGCGGCCGTTGCGGGGGAGTACTCGCGAGTCGAGGATGACATCCGCGCGGTGCGTGAAGCAGCCCCGGCGCCGACCGTTCTCAAGGTGATCATCGAGTCCGCCGCGCTCAGCGACGAGGCGATCGTCGCCGTCAGCCGTGCGGCTGAGGCCGCCGGTGCCGACTTCGTCAAGACGTCGACCGGTTTCCACCCTGCGGGCGGCGCGACCGAGCACGCCGTCGAGCTCATGAAGCAGACCGTCGGCGACCGCCTCGAGGTCAAGGCTTCTGGAGGCATCCGCACGCGCGAGACCGCGGAGCAGATGATCGCGGCCGGTGCCACGCGACTGGGCGTCTCGAGCACGCGATCGATCGTCGAGGATGCCGAGCCGGCTGGCGATTACTGAGCGCCGGGCAGCGTGTCACGACCGCGCAATGCGGCGCAGTGTCCGCGGCCTCGGTTAGGCTCGAAGCAGTCTCTCAGACTCTTCAAGGAGGATGCGCATGGCCCGAATCGGTGAAAGCGCTGACCTGTTCAAGTGCTCTTTCTGCGGAAAGAGCCAGAAGCAGGTGCAGCAGCTGATCGCTGGACCCGGCGTCTACATCTGCGACGAGTGCGTCGAGTTGTGCAACGAGATCATCGAAGAGCGCATGGCGGAGTCGTCCGCCGAGGGAACGGCGGATTTCGAGCTGCCGAAGCCGCGTGAGATCTACGCCTTCCTTGAGGAGTACGTCGTCGGCCAGGAGCAGGCCAAGCGTTCGCTCTCGGTCGCCGTCTACAACCACTACAAGCGCGTTCGCGCACATGGAACGCTTCAGCTGGCCGAGCAGAAGGCCGAAGACGTCGAGATCGCCAAGAGCAACATCCTGATGATCGGTCCGACCGGTTGCGGCAAGACTTACCTGGCGCAGACTCTCGCCAAGCGGCTGAACGTGCCGTTCGCGGTCGCCGACGCCACAGCGCTGACCGAGGCCGGCTATGTCGGCGAAGACGTGGAGAACATTCTCCTCAAGCTCATCCAGGCCGCCGACTACGACGTCAAGCGCGCCGAGCAGGGCATCATATACATCGATGAGATCGACAAGATCGCGCGTAAGGCCGAGAACCCCTCGATCACCCGCGACGTCTCCGGCGAGGGCGTTCAGCAGGCGCTGCTGAAGATCCTCGAGGGAACGGTCGCCTCGGTGCCTCCGCAGGGCGGGCGCAAGCATCCGCACCAGGAGCTCCTGCAGATCGACACCACCAACGTGCTCTTCATCGTCGCCGGTGCATTCGCCGGCCTGGAAGAGATCGTTTCGGCCCGCGTCGGAAAGCACGGGGTCGGTTTCGGCGCCCCGCTGCATGACAAGTCGAAGGACCTCGATCTGTTCAGTGAGGTTCTTCCCGAAGACCTGCACAAGTTCGGTCTGATCCCGGAGTTCATCGGCCGGCTGCCGGTCGTGGCATCCGTCACCCCGCTCGACCAGGACGCCCTGATCGACATCCTCACGGGGCCGCGCAACGCGCTGGTCAAGCAGTATCAGCGCATGTTCGAGCTCGACGGCGTCGAACTCGAGTTCGACGACGATGCGCTGCGCTCTATCGCTGACCTCGCGGTCGAGCGCAAGACGGGAGCACGCGGTCTGCGCGCCATTCTCGAAGACGTACTCGGGCCGATCATGTTCGAGATCCCTTCCGCCGATGACGTGAAGAAGGTCGTTGTCACCCGTGCGTCTGTGGAAGAGGGTGCCGCCCCCACGGTGGTGATGGAGCGCAAACGCAAGAGCGCCTGATGAAAGGAGACTCCGATGACAGAGACGTCTTCGGGGAGCCGGGTGCGCGGATTGCGGCGGGCGGCGATCATCACAGCGATCGTCTCGCTCTCAGCGGCAGCACTGCTCGGGATCGCGATGATCCTCACGGGCGACTGGGCCGACATCAGCTGGCGTGTGATGTCCACAACCGCAGTCGTGGGAGCGTTCAGCATCCTGGTCCTCGCAGATTTGGCGATCGTCGACCGTGAGGTCGGAGGGATCGGATGGACGGGTGCGGGCGTTGCCACGGTCGCAGCGGTGCTCTCGGTCATCGCGATCTGGATCGATACGGGAATCCCCTCATGGATGCTGCGCATCATTCTCGTGACGGCGATCGTTGGCGTCGCCACCGCGGTCGCTTCCCTTCTCCTGCTGCTGGCGAGACGTCGACACAGCGCCGTACGGGTGCTGTTGCCGATAGAACTCGTTCTGATCGGCATCTCCACGCTGATGCTGGTGCTTCCGGCAGCGACAGATGGCGACATCCCGGGGTATCCCGCAGATGGCTATTGGCGGCTGTTCGCGGTGATCATGATCCTTGCGGTGCTCGGTGCCGTCGTACTCCCGGTCGTGGGGCTCATTCTGAAAGCGGGTGAGCCGATTGCCGAGGGCGGGCCGTCACCTCTGTCTCTGGACGTGCCCGGGGACCTCGCGGATCGACTGCGCGCTGAAGCCGCAGCGACCGGCCGCACCGTCGAGGACCTGGCCCTGGAGGCGTTGGCGGAACGATTCCGCTGAGCGTGTGGCAGACGGCTTGAGCCCGCTCAGCCGAGTCCGCGCCGGGCAAGCAGTGGGGCGATGCGCGCATCGCGCCCGCGGAAGTCTCGGTAGGCCTGGAGCGGATCCTTCGAACCGCCGACACCGAGCAATCGGGCACGGAAGCGGTCACCGTTCTCCCGCGTGAGGCCGCCGTTCTCACGGAACCATTCCACGGTGTCCGCATCGAGCACTTCGCTCCAGATGTACGAGTAGTACCCGGCGCTGTATCCGCCGGAGAACACGTGCGCGAAGTACGTCGATGCGTAGCGGGGCGGAACCGCGGGGTTGTCGAGTCCGATCTCGGCGAGCGCCGACGCCTCGAACGCCGCGACGTCATCTGGAGCCGCAGTCACGCGATGCCACGCCTGATCGAGCCAGGCGGCCGCCAGGTATTCGCTCGTCGCATGCCCCTGGTTGAAGGTCGCCGTCGAGCGCAGCCGGTCGAGGGTCGCCGCATCCAGCGATTCGCCGGTTTCTTGGTGCCGTGCGTACTCGTCGAGGACCTCGGGCCACAGGATCCACATCTCGTTGACCTGGCTGGGGAACTCGACGAAGTCGCGGAAGACATTGGTGCCGGCGAAGTGGGGGTAGTTCACGGTGGCGAACAGCCCGTGCAGGGCATGACCGAACTCGTGGAAGAGGGTGGTTACCTCGTCCAGCGTGAGCAGTGTCGGTTCGCCGTCGCCGGGACGCGCGACGTTGAGGTTGTTGACGACGACCGGCGCGGTCCCGCGCAGGGCGGACTGACTGACGATCGGGTTCATCCATGCCCCGCCGCGCTTGGAATCACGGGTGTACAGATCGAGGATGAAGAGGCCCAATGCTGAGCTGTCGGGATTGAATACTTCGAAGACGCGGGCGCCCGGGTGATAGGCGAGGAGGTCCTCGCGCTCGGTGAAGGTCACACCGTACAGCTTCGTCGCGGCCGCGAAGACTCCGTCGCGAAGAACGCGCTCGGCCTCGAACCAGGGGCGCAGCGCGGCCGTGTCGATGTCGTACTCGGCAGCACGGACCTTCTCGGTGTAGAAGGCCCAGTCGTGCGCTTCGAGAGGGAAGGGCTCGGTCTCGGTCTTGTCGATGATCGCCTGCAACGCCCGCTGCTCGGCGCGTGCGTTCGCTGCGGCGGCCGGGGCGAGTCGGCGCAGCAGATCGGCGACGGCCTCCGGTGTGCCCGCGGTCTCATCAGCCGTGATGTAGGCCGCGTGCGATTCATAGCCCAGCAGGGCCGCCCTCTCGGCGCGCAGCGCGACGATCTCGGTGAGCACGGGGCGATTGTCGTTGGCGCCGTCGCGGGCGCCGCGCGCCCGGGAGGCCTCCAAGATGCGCCGACGGCTTTCGCGAACGGTCAGCGAGGCGAGATACGGATGCCCCGTGAACAGGGGGAGGGTGATCAGGTATCCCGACTCGTGCCCGCGGTCGCGCGCGGCGCGGGCCGCGGCGGACAGCTCACCCGACCCGAGCCCGTCGAGCTCCTCCGCGGTCTCGAAGAGCACCGCGAGATCGTTCGTGTCGGCGAGGAGGTTCTTCTCGAACGTCGTGGTCAGGGCTGACAGGCGCTGATTCAGAGCTGTCAGGGACTCCTTCGCTTCAGCATCCAGTGCGGCGCCGGCATGCGTCATCTCACGGAAATGCCGTTCTACAAGATAACGGCTCTCGGGATCGAGACCGAGGGCATCGAGCTGGTCATGCAGGGTCTTCACCCGCCAGTACAGCTGCGCGTCCAGACGAATCGCATCGTCATGAGCGGCCATGAGAGGAGCGAGCTCCTCATCGATGGCCTGGATCTCTGCCGTGGCATCCGCGGAGCTCACCGTGTAAAAGGTGTGGGCGACCGATTCGAGCAGGGCGCCGGACTGCTCGAGCGGGATCATCGTGTTCTCGAAGGTCGGCATCGAGCGCACCCGGGTGATCGCCTGGATCTCGGCGAGATGACGGGTGAACGCCTCCTGGAAAGCCGGGAGGTAGTGTTCGGGCTCGATCGCCGCATAGTCCGGAAGGGCGTACGGCAGCTCAGACGGCGCGAGCAGCGGGTTCACAGCATCGGTCATGATCTGAGCCTACGGCGGTGAGAGGATCAGTCCTCGAACTCGCGGGCGATGATCTCGCCTGAGGCGTCTTGGAAGACTTCCCAACCGGCGTCGAGCTCGGCTATGGGGCGGCCCTCCAGCCACGTGAGGGTCCAATACCCCGACATGCCCCGCGCCTCGACCTCAGAGATCGCCGGGCGCAGGGCCGCGGGGACGGATGCCGGAGCATCCGTTCCCGCGGCCCAACGCGTACCGAGCTGCATCAGCCCTCCTCGACCTCGGCGAGTTCGATCTCGGTGACGGCGAGCTCGTCGCCGGTCACGATCTCGAGCTCGGCGATGCGGCCGACGGCGCTGAGGTCGCCGGCCGCAGCGCGGAGAGCCTCGATCGCGTCAGCCGGAGCGGCGATCACGGCGCGAGCGACAGGCGTCTTCTGCGAGGCCTTGGCCTCGGTCTTCGCCCGGCGGATGCCGATGAGGGCTGCGCTGGCGGCGGTGAGCACCGAGGCGTCGCCACCGGCGAGGTCTCCCGCGGTCGGCCATGCGGCAGTGTGCACGGAGCCCTCTTCGAACCAGCTCCACGCCTCTTCCGTGGCGAAGGAGACGACCGGGGCCAGAAGGCGCAGCAGCGTCGACAGGGCGATGCGCAGAGCCAGGGCGGCGGAGGGCTGTCCGACGTCGGTCTGGTCGTAGGCGCGCTCCTTGACGAGCTCGAGGTAGTCGTCGCAGAACGTCCAGAAGAACGACTCGGTGATCTCCAGTGCCCGTGCGTGGTCGAAAGCGTCGAAAGCGGCGGTCGCATCGGCGACGACCGTGTCGAGCGCCGCGAGCATCGAGGCGTCCAGCGCGTGGGTGACTTCTGCGTTCTCCGGAACGGGGAACGAGAGAACGAACTTCGCAGCATTGAGGATCTTGATCGCCAGGCGGCGGCCGATCTTCATCTGCGTCGGGTTCTGCGGGTCGAATGCGGCGTCGACGCCGAGGCGGCTGGAGGCCGCCCAGTAGCGCACAGCATCCGAACCGTGCTTGTCGAGAATGTCGGCCGGGGTGACGACATTGCCCTTCGACTTCGACATCTTCTTGCGGTCGGGGTCGACGATGAAGCCGGAGATCGACGTGTGCTTCCACGGCGAGCGCGCATCCTCGAGGGTCGAGCGCAGCATGGTCGAGAACAGCCAGGTGCGGATGATGTCCTGGCCCTGCGGGCGCACATCGAACGGGGCGACGAGGTTCCACAGCTCCTCATCGCGCTGCCAGCCGCCGGCCAGCTGCGGCGTCAGAGAAGACGTCGCCCAGGTGTCGAGGATGTCGACCTCGGCCTCGAAGCCGCCGGCCTGTCCGCGCTGCTCGGCCGTGTACCCGGCGGGGACGTCGATCGTCGGGTCGACGGGAAGCTGCTCGGGGGAGGCGACGATGACCCGGTCGTAGTCGCGTTCACCGTTCTCGTCGAGGCCGTACCAGACGGGCAGCGGCACGCCGAAGAAGCGCTGGCGCGAGACGAGCCAGTCGCCGGTGAGGCCACCGACCCAGTTCTCGTAGCGCACCCGCATGAAGTCGGGGTGCCACTGCAGCTCCTTGCCGTGGGCGATGAGCTGCTCGCGCAGCTCTGCGTCACGGGCGCCGTTGCGGATGTACCACTGGCGGGTCGAGACGATCTCGAGCGGGCGGTCGCCCTTCTCGAAGTACTTCACGGCGTGGCTGAACGGCTTGGAGACCTCCAGCAGCTCGCCGGACTCCTCGAGCAGCTCGGCGATGCGCTTCTTGGCGCTGAAGACGGTCTTGCCGGCGAGCTCGGCGTAGGCGGCCTTCCCGGCATCCGACACGATCGCCTCGGGGGCCTCGGCCATCACCCGGCCGTCGAGGCCGAGGATCGTGCGGTTGGGCAGGTCGAGCTCGCGCCACCAGACCATGTCGGTCACGTCGCCGAAGGTGCAGACCATCGCGATTCCGGAGCCCTTGTCCTGCTGGGCGAGGTGGTGGGCGAGCACCGGGACCTCGACGTCGAACAGCGGCGAGCGCACGGTCGAGCCGAAGTAGGGCTGGTAGCGCTCGTCGTCGGGGTGGGCGACGAGGGCGACGCAGGCGGGGAGGAGCTCGGGGCGGGTCGTCTCGATGAGGATGTCGCCGGAGCCGTCGGTCTTGTGGAAGGCGAGGCGGTGGTACGCGGCCTGCTGCTCACGGTCCTCGAGCTCGGCCTGCGCGATGGCGGAGCGGAAGTCGACGTCCCACAGGGTGGGGGCGAGGGCCTGGTAGGCCTCGCCGCGCTCGTGGTTGCGGACGAAGCCGAGCTGGCTCTGGCGCATCGACTCGTCGGAGATGGTGCGGTAGGTCTGGGTCCAATCGACGCTGAGGCCGAGCTGGCGGAAGACGTCCTCGAACTGCTTCTCGTCCTCGACGGTGAGACGCTCGCACAGCTCGATGAAGTTGCGGCGGCTGATGGGCTGCTGGTCCGCGGCCTTCAGGCTCTTCGCGTTGCCCTCGAACGGGGGGACGAAGTCGGCGTCGTAGGGGAGGGCCGGGTCGACGCGCACGCCGTAGAAGTTCTGCACGCGCCGCTCGGTGGGCAGGCCGTTGTCGTCCCACCCGATCGGGTAGAAGACGTTCTTGCCGCGCATGCGCTCGTAGCGGGCCTTGACGTCGGTGTGCGTGTACGAGAACACGTGACCGATGTGGAGGGAGCCGGATGCTGTGGGCGGGGGCGTGTCGATCGAGTAGACGCCGGCACGGCCGAGCTCAGCGGCGCGGATCCGGTCGAACAGGTACGTGCCGTGCTCGCTCCAGACGCCGTCCCACTTGGCTTCGAGACCTTCGAGTGCGGGCTTGTCGGGGATTGCTGACATGGAGGTCTCCTTGCGCGATGTATGCGGCACTGTGTGAGCGTGCCTGAGTGTGGGATGTCGGGCCAGTCTACCCGGGCGCCCCGGAGAACGTGGCATGTTAGATTGCTAGCATGCAAGCATCGGATGCCGCGGACAAGAAGGTGCAGTTCAACGTCTACCTGCCACCGGATCTCGTCCGCGCCGTCAAGCACCGCGCGATCGATGAGGGCACGAGCCTGTCCGCACTCGTCGAGAGTGCTCTGCGTCACCACCTGGAGAAATGAACATGACCGTCGTGCAGCAGATCCTGTACACCGGCGAGCCCAGAAGCTGGTGGCGTCTCGCTGATGCCCTCGGCTTGGTCGCCCCCGTCGAACCGGATGCCGAATGGGCCGAGTTCCACGGCGACGGTGTGCTCGCCATCCACCCCGTCACGCCGGAGCACGCCGCCGGCGATGTCGACATCCACCTCATCGTCGCCGATCTGGATGCCGCGGCATCCGCTCTTGACGCCTTCGACACCGAGACGCTCACGATGGACGGCATCGGAGAGATGATCGTCGTCCACGCGGCATCAGGCATCTCGATCTCCGTCTCCGACGGTGCAGCCCAGCGCGGGGTCGGCCGAATCGCCGTGCAGCCCCTGTGGTTCCAACAAGACCTGACCGAACCGCGGGCGATCCTCGAAGCCCTCGGGTTCCGCACCGGTATCCAGGCCGATAGCGGCGGATGGGCCGAGATGCTCTGCGACGGGGGAGTCATCGGCCTGCACATGGGAGAGCCGAGAATCGGACTGTCCTTCGAAGCCCGCGGAGACCTCGACGCGCTCGCCGCATCACTGCGGGGAGCCGGGATCGCGGCATCCATCGTCGACGAGGCGTTCACCCGCACGATCCGACTTCCCGACCCCGACGGCGGCGACGACGTCTGGATCAACGGCGTCCAGCACGACCTGCACGGCTACCACCGCTGATGGTCTTCGAACGCGACCTCGGGGACGGCCTCACCCTCGCGCTGAGAACACCTGTCCTCGCGCACACGGTGCACGCACTCGCCGCGGCGAACCTCGACCGGCTCAAGCTCTGGGAACCGTGGGCGCATGCCTTCGACCCCTCAGGGCCCGACGAGACCTGGGACCGGATGCAACTGCAGGAGTACATCGACAAGACCGCCATCCCCACCGTCGTCATGCGCAACGGGCGTCCCCTCGGAGCGGTTTCCGCGCGCATAGACCGCTACACCGGGACGGGCAGCATCGGATACTGGCTCGACGCCGCAGCCGAGGGGCAGGGCATCGCGCAGAGGGCCTGCCGCACGCTCATCGACGACATGCTCTCCGACGGCATCGCCCGTGTCGAGATCCGCACCGCAGCGCACAACGCCCGCAGCATCCGCCTCGCCGAACGCCTCGGCTTCGAGCGCGAGGGAACCCTCCGCAGCGCCCTGCCGGTGGGCGACGAGCGTCACGACCTCGCGGTGTACGGACTGGTCGCGTAGCCGCTTCCCGCGCTCGGAGATCGGAGATCGGAGATCGGAGCGATTCTCTCCAGGATGTCCGCACCGTACGCCATGATGTGTGCGGTGCGATGAGACGGAGGCCCCGTGGCGAGAAGGACCGATTCGACGATGACCGGGTGGGTGCTCTGGTTCGTGATCGTGGTGATGATCGCGATCCCGAGGCTGCTGTTCCGTCACGTCGCGCGACCGCTCTGGCGCGCCTGGAGCCGAATCTGGGACTGCCAGTCGCCCGCGGCCGCACGCTCGGCGCTGCTCATGCGCGTGCGGGATCTCCTCGCGATCGTGGCGCTGCTCGCCGCACACGGCATCTGGCGCTGGGGGTCGATCTCCGTGACCGACGAGATCAATGCGGGAGTCTCCGACCGCCTGCGGACCTTCGGGCTGCTGCTGATGGTCGTGTGCATCGTCGCCACCGTGTTCATCGCCATGGCCCGGCGCGGGCACCGGCTGGAGACGGCTGCGCTCATGCTCATCCCGCTGTGGATCATCATCACGCTGGCACTGGTCGTGATCCTCGCCCTCGTCCTGTTCCTTCCGCAGGGGCCGGGGGCGGCGCTCGTCGGCTGGCTGGACGGAACGCTGATCTGGACAGAGGGTGGATCGTCCTCGCTCAACATCCTGTACGCGCTGTGGCAGGCGGTGAAGGTGATCGGCGGGGTGCTGATCGTCGTATCGCTGGCGACCACCGCCGTCGCCGCCCTCGTGATGTGCGTGAGATCAATGTTCCGGGCGCGGGACGCGCATCCGCTCATGGAACCGGTCGTCGCCATCGCGCTCGCGATCATCGTCCTTGCCTTCGGCGTGACCGAATGGACCTCCGTCGACCCGGCCTTCCCCTGGTGGGTGGCGATCATCCTCACCTTCGTCGGTCCCCTCGTCGTCATCGCCCTGAGCGCGCTGCAGATCGCCGAACTCCGCGAAGCCGGTCATCGATTCCGGTCGCCCACTGCCCGCGCGTGCGACGACGTGATCTCCGCACGCGCGCTGCAGCTGTTCGAAGGCGTCGCAGGGCTGGGGTCCCGCGCGTTCCCTCAGCGCAGGAGCGCGGGGTAGAATCAACCCACACGCATCGATCCGGCATCACCGGGGAGCACTCGGAAGAACAGCCCTCGGGCCCAGTAGAACCGAGCGGGGCAGGCCCGTCATCGCCGCAGTGAGAGTGGATGCTCCCTCGACAGGGGAGGATCACGCGAGGTGGTACCGCGGCCCGGGAGGGTCGTCCTCGCAAGACGCCCACGACGACCACTGCGAGATGCGATGACCTACCCCCGCGAATCAGCCTTCGGCCCCGCCGCCTCCGTTCCCGCGAGCCCGCGCTTCCCCCAGATCGAGCAGGAGATCCTCGAGTTCTGGAAGAGCGACGACACCTTCCGCGCGTCGATCGACCAGCGCGAGGGCTCGGACGAGTGGGTCTTCTACGACGGCCCGCCGTTCGCCAACGGCCTGCCGCACTACGGGCACCTCCTCACCGGCTACGCGAAGGACCTGTTCCCGCGCTTCCAGACCATGCGCGGCAAGAAGGTCGACCGCGTGTTCGGCTGGGACACCCACGGCCTGCCCGCGGAGCTCGAGGCGATGAAGCAGCTCGGCATCACCGAGAAGGCCGAGATCGAGTCGATGGGCATCGACGTCTTCAACGACAAGGCCCGCAGCTCCGTCCTCGCCTACACCGAGGAGTGGAAGGCGTACGTCACCCGCCAAGCCCGCTGGGTCGACTTCGACCGCGGATACAAGACGCTCGACCTCGGCTACATGGAGAGCGTCCTGTGGGCGTTCAAAACCCTCTACGACAAGGGCCTCGCCTACGAGGGCCACCGCGTTCTGCCGTACTGCTGGCGCGACGAGACCCCGCTGAGCGCGCACGAGCTGCGCATGGACGACGACGTGTACCAGATGCGTCAGGACCCGTCCGTGACCGTCACGTTCCCGCTGACCGGCGCGAAGGCCGAGGCCCTCGGCCTCACCGGCGTGCGCGCCCTCGCCTGGACGACCACCCCGTGGACGCTGCCCACGAACCTCGCCCTCGCCGTCGGACCCGAGATCGCCTACGCCGTGCTGCCCGCGGGCCCGAACGGCGCCGCCGATGTGCACAACGCCGGTGAGACCGTTGAAGCATCCTCGCACCGCTACCTGCTCGCGCAGGACCTCGTGGCCGCGCACGCGAAGGAGCTCGGCTACGAATCGGCCGAGGATGCGCTCGCCGCAGTGGAGCGCGCCGTCGCCGGTGCGGAGCTCGCGGACGTCACCTACGACCGTCTCTTCGACTACTACGCGGATGCCGAGACCTACGGCACCGAGAACGCCTGGCGCATCCTCGTCGACGCCTACGTCACCACCACCGACGGCACCGGAATCGTGCACCAGGCCCCGGCATACGGTGAGGACGACCAGCGCGTGGCCGGTGCCGCCGGCATCCCGACGATCCTCTCGCTCGACGAGGGCGGCAAGTTCCTGCCGAACGTCACCGATGTCGCGGGCGAGCTGTGGATGGACGCGAACCGTCCGCTCATCCGCCTGCTCAAGGAACAGGGGCGCCTCCTGCGCGAGGCCAGCTACGAGCACAGCTACCCGCACTGCTGGCGGTGCCGCAACCCCCTGATCTACAAGGCCGTGTCGAGCTGGTTCATCCGCGTGACCGACATCAAGGACGACATGCTCGCGAACAACGAGCAGATCACCTGGGTGCCCGAGAACGTCAAGGACGGCCAGTTCGGCAAGTGGCTCGAGGGCGCCCGCGACTGGTCGATCAGCCGCAACCGCTACTGGGGGTCGCCGATCCCGGTGTGGAAGAGCGACGACCCCGAGTACCCGCGCGTCGACACCTACGGCTCGCTCGAGGAGATGGAGCGCGACTTCGGCACGCTGCCGCGCAACCCCGAGGGCGAGATCGACCTGCACCGCCCGTACATCGACGATCTGACGCGCCCGAACCCGGACGACCCCACGGGCAAGAGCACCATGCGCCGCATCGAGGACGTCTTCGACGTCTGGTTCGACTCCGGCTCGATGCCCTACGCGCAGGTGCACTACCCGTTCGAGAATCAGGAGTGGTTCGACTCGCACGCGCCGGCGGACTTCATCGTCGAGTACATCGGTCAGACCCGCGGCTGGTTCTACGTGATGCACGTGCTCTCGACCGCGCTGTTCGACCGCCCGGCGTTCACCGGCGTCAGCTGCCACGGCATCGTGCTCGGCAACGACGGCTACAAGATGTCGAAGTCGCTGCGCAACTACCCCGATGTCTCCGAGGTGCTCGACCGCGACGGTTCCGACGCGATGCGCTGGTTCCTCATGTCGAGCTCGGTGCTGCGCGGCGGCAACCTCGCCGTCACCGAGGAGGGCATCCGCTCGGGCGTGCGCGAGTTCCTGCTGCCGCTGTGGAGCTCGTGGTACTTCTTCTCGACCTACGCCAACGCGTCGGGGGAGAACGGCTACACCGCCACCTGGCGCACCGACTCCACCGATGTGCTCGACCGCTACATCCTGGCCCGCCTCGGCGAGCTCGTGCGGGATGTGGCATCCGACCTCGAGGGACTCGACTCGACCACGGCATCCGCTCGTCTGCGCGACTTCGCCGAGGTGCTGACCAACTGGTACATCCGTCGTTCGCGCGACCGCTTCTGGGGCGACGTGACCGACGATGCGAAGAGCGCCGAGGCGTTCGACACGCTCTACACGGTGCTCGAGACGCTCACGCGCGTCGCGGCGCCGCTGGTGCCGCTCGTCAGCGAGCGCATCTGGCAGGGCCTCACCGGCGGACGCAGCGTGCACCTGACCGACTGGCCGGATGCTGCGGCGTTCCCCGCCGCGGAGGACATCCGCGAGGCGATGGATGCCGTGCGCGAGCTCTCCAGCGTCGGCAACGCGCTGCGCAAGAAGGAGAAGCTGCGCGTGCGCCTGCCACTGCAGCGCTTCAGCGTCGTCTCGCCGCTGGCGGATTCGCTCGGCCAGTTCGAGGACATCCTCCGCGAGGAGCTCAACGTCAAGCAGGTCGAGCTCGTGGCGCTCACCGACTCGGCCGCCGCCGAATACGGCATCAGCCACCGCCTGAGCGTCAACGCCCGCGCCGCGGGCCCGCGCCTGGGCAAGAACGTGCAGACCGTCATCAAGGCCGCGAAGTCCGGCGACTGGTCCGAGACCGACGGCGTCGTCACCGCCGGTGGCATCGCTCTCGAGTCGCACGAGTACGAGCTGGCGCTGGAGACCTCGGGCCGTCCCGAGGGCGAGGCGCTCGCGATCGTCCCGTCCGGCGGCTTCGTGCTGCTCGACACCGCAACGACGCCCGAGCTCGAGGCCGAGGGCATGGCGCGCGACGCGATCCGCGTCGTGCAGGAAGCGCGCAAGAACGCCGATCTCGATGTCAGCGATCGGATCGTCCTCACGCTCGAGGTGTCCGCGGAGAACGCCGAGGCACTCCTCCCGCACGGTGACTTCATCGCCGCCGAGACTCTGGCCACCAGCTGGGCGGTGGGTGTCGCGGAAGACATCGAGGCGCTCGTCGACACCGCAGCGGGCAATGGAAGCACCTTCCGCAGCGGAGCGCGCGCGCTCGGCTCGGACAAGTCGCCCATCGTGGTGTCCTTCGAGAGCAAGGGGGCGGCAAATGTCTGATCTCGAACGCGCCGATGCCGTCTACGAGGCGTTGCTCGCCCGGGCGGGGGAGGGATGGGTGCAGCCCCGCAAGGAGCGCACCGCGCGGATCCTCGAGTTCCTCGGCGACCCGCAGAAGAACTACCGGGTCGTGCACATCACCGGCACGAACGGCAAGACATCCACGGCACGGATGATCGAGAGCCTGCTGCGCGCCCACGGTCTGCGCACCGGTTTGTTCACGAGCCCGCACCTCGAGCGCTTCACCGAGCGGATCATGATCGATGGCGAGCCCATCGCGGATGCCGCGATCGCCGACGCGTGGGACGAGATCTCGCCGTTCGTGACGATCGTGGATGCGGAGCTGGAGGCTGCGGGCGAGGCTCCGCTGACTTTCTTCGAACTGCTCACGGTGCTCGCCTTCGTGGGGGCTTCGGATGCTCCCGTCGACGTGCTCGTGCTCGAGGTCGGGATGGGCGGCGAGTGGGACTCGACGAACACCGCCGATGGTGATGTGGCCGTGTTCGCCCCGATCGCGATCGATCATGCTGATCGTCTCGGCGACACGCTGGAGAAGATCGCCACCGTCAAGGCGGGCATCATCAAGGAGGGCGCTGCCGTCGTCTCCGCCCAGCAGTCGGCCGAGGTCGCCGAGGTGCTGCGCCGGGTCGCCGCCGAGAAGGCCGCGACGATCGCTTTCGAGGGCGAGGAGTTCGGGCTCGCCGAGCAGAAGCTCGCCGTGGGCGGTCAGCTGTTGACGATCCGAGGGATCGCCGGTCACTACGTCGAGGAATATCTGCCGCTGTACGGCGCGCACCAGGGGCACAACGCGGCTCTCGCCGTCGCCGCGGTCGAGTCGCTCATCGGCGCCGGGTCCCAGGCGATCTCCGGCGAGATCATCACCGACGGCCTGCAGGGGGCGACCTCGCCCGGACGTCTGCAGCTGCTCGGCATCGCGCCGACCGTCGTCGTCGACGCCGCGCACAACCCGCACGGCGCGAAGGCGCTCGCCCAGTCTTTGGACGATAGCTTCGACTTCGATGAGTGGGGCCTCGTGCTCGGTGTGCTCTCCGACAAGGATGGTGTGGGCATCGTCGCCGAGCTCGCTCCGGCATCCGCCCACATCTTCGCCACCGAGCCGACATCCGAGCGTGCAGGCGATGCCGATGCGCTGGCCGACATCATCGAAGCGGCGGGTCACCGGGTGACGGTTCTTCCCGCGCTGGCGGATGCTGCGGACGCGGCGCGCGAGTGGGCGGCGTCGTCGGATCGCCGCGCCGTCGTCATCGCCGGTTCCATCGTGCTTGCCGGTGAGGCCATCGCCCTTGCAGAGGAAGAGGACTGGAAATCGGGGTGGCGCGCATGAGCCGTCCGCAGCGCACCCTCGTGCAGAAGCTCGCTCCCATCGTGCTCGGCTTCGAAGCGGTGGTCGTCATTCTCGTCGGCTTCACGATCTTCGGCCTGGGTCGCCTGCCCGGCGATATCCCGCAGTGGTGGGCGATCGTCGGCGGAGCCGTCGTCGCGATCCTCATGATCGCGCTCGCGGGCATGATCACCAAGCCGTGGGCGATCGGCGCCGGATGGGCTCTGCAGGCGGTCGTCGCACTGTCGGCGATCCTCGTGCCCGCCATCCTGCTCGTCGTCGTGGTTTTCGGCGGCATGTGGGGATATGCGACGATCATGGGGGCCCGGTTGGACGCACGACGTCCCGCCGCCACGGACCAGATTCCTTCCGATAACGACACTCACACAGAGAGCGACTGACATGGCCACCGAAGAAACCCTCGTCCTCGTCAAGCCCGACGGCGTCGCCCGCGGCCTCACCGGCAGCATCCTCGCCCGCATCGAGGCGAAGGGCTACTCGCTCGTCGACCTGCGTCTCGTCGAGCCCGACCGCGACCGCCTCGCCGCCCACTACGCCGAGCACGAGGGCAAGCCCTTCTACGAGCCGCTCATGGAGTTCATGATGTCCGGCCCGTCCGTGGCGATCCGCCTGGCCGGCAACCGCGTCATCGAGGGCTTCCGCTCGCTGGCCGGCACGACCGACCCGACGACAGCGGCTCCGGGAACCATCCGTGGCGACCTCGGCCGCGACTGGGGACTGGCCGTTCAGCAGAACCTCGTGCACGGCTCCGACAGCACCGAGTCCGCTCAGCGCGAGCTCTCGATCTGGTTCTGACACGAAACGGATCCGAATACGGCGAAGCCCGCCGGCCTCCTCTCCAGGAGCCGGCGGGCTTCGCCGTTCATGTCGTGAGGTCTGGCTCAGAAGAGGATTCGGGCCATCTCGCCGAGGAAGTCGATGCCCTTGAGGTGGGCCATCATGATGATGACGGCGTAGGCGAGGATCGTCGCGAGCGGCACCCAGGCCATCAGAGCGGATCCTGCTGCCCGGGCCTTCGCGGACCGCGTGAATGTTCCGTTGCGCAGCAGGTGCAGCATCGTGGCGAAGAACGTCGGGATGGTCACGGCCCACGTCACCATGCACCATGGGCAGAGCACGATCAGCTCGTAGATGCTCTGCGAGATGAGCCAGCACACGAAGCCGAAGGCGAACGTGATGCCCGCACCGAAGGCGGCCCAGAACCAGCGCGGGAAGCGAGCGCCCGAGAGCAGGGCAACACCGACGACGAGCACGGTCATCCAGCCGGTCAGCCCGATCAGCGGGTTGGGGAAGCCGAAGGCCGAGCCCTGCCAGGAGTTGAGGTTCACACCGCACTGGATGAATGCGCTCAGGTCGCAGCTGAGCGAGGCATCCGGGTTCTCCAGGAGGTGAAACTTCTCGACGGTGAGCTGGAAAGCAGCCCACCAGCCGACGACGCTCGCGATGATCAGCCAGACGGCGTAGATGACGGGGCGGGTGCGCTGCTCGCTCATGCAGCGATTATCGCAGTGAGCGCTATGGATGCGGCGTGAACAGGACCGGGAAAACGCGAGACGGTCACGAGAATGCCGCGAACCCGGGCACATGGTGCGATAATGACCTGTGATGCACTGCGCGGCACTTTCGCGCAACGCATCGTCGCAGACTTCGGGGCCCATGCCCCTCGTGACCAGAGCCATGAGCCGGTCGCACACCGAGTGAGTTCGCGGCACCTGCGGGTGTCGCATGAGATTTCGCGGCGCACCAGGTGCCCGCGCAGGGAGCTAGCCAGAGATGGCCTCAGAGAACAATGACACCAACACCCCCACTCCCGATGCCGTCTCGGAGGCGCCGCTGAACGCGGACGTCGCCGAGATCGAGACGGAGCAGACAGTCACCGAGGCGATGGACGCCCCGGAATCGGATGTTCCGGCGGAGGCGCGGGTCGAGGAATCCGCCGAGGCCGAGCAGGAGGCGCCGGCGCCGGTCGTGGATGAGCGCCCCGAGACGACTCCCGCCTCCGAGACTCAGGTCGCGGTGCCGTTGACGGCGGTCGGTCTGGGACTGCTTCCCGAGGTTTTCGTCTCGCAGGTCTCGACGCAACTGCACTTCTATGCTCCGGAGCTCGAGCTGCTCCCGGCTCGTCCGGGGCGCGCTCGCGACGACTCCCACGACGCGGAGGACGACTCCTCGTCGTCGCGTCGGGGGCGGCGTCGTCGCGGGGGGAGCGACGACAGCGACGGCCAGCGCGAAGAGCCGCGCCAGCGCCAGCGCGTCGTCGAGTACATCACCGAGCCGAAGGCCATCAAGGGTTCGACGCGTCTCGAGGCGAAGAAGCAGCGTCGCCGCGACGGCCGTGACGCCGGTCGCCGTCGTCCCGTCGTCACCGAGGCGGAGTTCCTCGCACGCCGCGAGTCCGTCGACCGCAAGATGGTCGTCCGCTCGAAGAACGGTCGTACGCAGATCGGTGTCCTCGAGGATGCCGTGCTCGTCGAGCACTACGTCGCCCGCAATCAGGATGCCTCGCTCATCGGCAACGTCTACCTCGGGCGCGTGCAGAACGTGCTACCGAGCATGGAGGCGGCCTTCGTCGACATCGGCCGCGGACGCAACGCCGTCCTGTACTCGGGCGAGGTCGACTGGGACGGCGTCGAGACCGGCAACCAGCCCCGCCGCATCGAGCTGGCCCTCAAGCCCGGCGACCGCGTTCTCGTGCAGGTCACCAAGGACCCGGTCGGACACAAGGGTGCCCGCCTCACGAGCCAGATCTCGCTTCCGGGGCGCTACCTCGTTTATGTGCCCGGCGGATCCATGAACGGCATCAGCCGCAAGCTCCCCGATAACGAGCGCGCGCGACTCAAGCGCATCCTCAAGGAAGTGCTTCCCGAGTCCAGCGGCGTCATCGTCCGCACGGCGGCCGAGGGGGCCACCGAGGAGCAGCTGACGCGCGATGTGCAGCGCCTGACCTCGCAGTGGGAGCACATCCAGAAGCAGGTCGAGAGCCAGCAGGCCCCCGCTCTGCTGCATGCCGAACCCGACCTCCTGGTCAAGATCGTCCGTGATGTCTTCAACGAGGACTTCACGAAGATGCTCATCCAGGGCGAGGAATCGCAGCGCACGATCCGGGCCTACCTCGAGAGCGTCGCCCCCGATCTCCTCGAGCGTGTCGAGTCCTACGAGGACGACGTCGACCCGTTCGACGCCTTCCGCATCACGGAGCAGATCGAGAAGGCTCTCGACCGTAAGGTCTGGCTGCCCTCCGGCGGTTCTCTCGTCATCGACCGCACCGAGGCGATGACCGTCGTCGATGTCAACACCGGCAAGTTCGTCGGCTCTGGCGGCAACCTCGAAGAGACGGTCACGAAGAACAACCTCGAGGCTGCCGAGGAGATCGTCCGCCAGCTGCGCCTGCGCGACATCGGCGGCATCATCGTCGTGGACTTCATCGACATGGTGCTCGAGTCCAACCGCGATCTCGTGTTGCGCCGTCTGATCGAATGCCTCAGCCGTGACCGCACGAAGCACCAGGTCGCCGAGGTGACCTCGCTCGGCCTCGTGCAGATGACCCGCAAGAAGCTGGGACTCGGCCTGCTCGAGACGTTCAGCGAAGCGTGCGAGGTCTGCGCCGGGCGCGGCGTCATCGTGCACCACGATCCGGTCGTCAAGCACCGTTCGAACACGAACAGCGGCGGTCAGTCGAACAACCGCCGTCAGCGCGGCGGGAACGGCAACAACAACGGCGGCAGCGGCAACTCCGGAAACAGCGCTCAGAACACCGCCGCACCGGCCGCAGCGCCGGTGGCCCACAGCATCCCGGAGGGGGCGAAGTCGGCGCTCGCGCAGATCGCGGCCTCGACGCTCGTGCCCACCGGGGATGAAGCGACCCTCCTCCCGATCGAGGTCGATGCACCGGTTGCACCGGAGCGCCCCAAGAAGCAGCGCAAGAAGCGGTCTTCCGATCGCAACAAGGCGCCGAAGACGCCTGCGGAGCAGATGCTCGACTCCGTCCTCGATGCACTGCCGGAGCCGAAGGCTCCCGGTCAGGGGCGCAACCGTCGCCGGGTCACGACAGCCGCTCTCACCGGAACGCCGGTGTCCGTGAACTCGTCAACGGCGCCGGTCGCGGGCGGGGACGCGCAGTCCTGACGCGATCAGACGACGCGTGAGCTCCTTGCCGCCGACGTGCACAGCGCCGGCGGCGAGGAGGCGGGGGAGCGCGTCTTCCGGTGCGTCGTAATGGTCGAGGTCGAATGCGCGCCGCGGCAGGCCCGTGGCGTGTGCGAATGCATGCAGCTCCTCCAGGGAGCTGTCGCTGACCACGTGGGCCCACAGGCGCCCGTGAGCGGGCCAGATGGGGTCATCGATCAGAATGGTCACCCCCAGATCCTACGATCGCGCGACACGGCTCCGGCTCGCTTTGCGAGACGGCTTCCGATCCGGTAAAGTTGTCCCTTGGTGCGTGAGCTGAGTCGTCCCCACAGGTCGATGGGCTGAAGCCTTCTGCTCCCATCCGTCTGACTTGCGACGAACGCAGGCACAGTCTTCCCGTGAGATTTTCGGAGCCCTCAGCTCCCCAACGAAACAGGTATCAAGTGGTTTACGCAGTAGTGCGCGCCGGCGGACGGCAGGAGAAGGTCGAGGTCGGCACGATCGTTCAGCTCGACCGTGTTCAGGCGGCTGAGGGCGAGAAGATCGAACTTCCCGCCGTTCTCTTCGTCGACGGCGCCACGGTGACCACCGACGCTGACAAGCTCGCGAAGGTCAAGGTCACCGCTGAGGTCATCGGCAACCTCCGTGGCCCGAAGATCGTCATCCAGAAGTACAAGAACAAGACCGGTTACAAGAAGCGCCAGGGCCACCGTCAGGAGCTCACGCGCGTCAAGATCACCGGCATCAAGTAAGCGGAAGAGGCTTAGGACATGGCACATAAGAAGGGCGCAAGCTCCACCCGCAACGGTCGTGATTCCAACGCCCAGCGACTGGGTGTTAAGCGTTTCGGCGGTCAGCAGGTCAACGCAGGCGAGATCATCGTCCGCCAGCGCGGCACGCACTTCCACCCCGGCGTGAACGTCGGACGCGGTGGCGATGACACGCTGTTCGCTCTGGAAGCGGGCGCGGTCGAGTTCGGCGCGAAGGGCGGCCGCAAGGTCGTCAACATCGTCGCCGCTGCTCAGTAATCGCAGCACAGCAGACATTCCGGTTCGGGGCGGGCTTCGGCTCGCCCCGTCCGCGTATCCGCGCATGTCGCGCGGGTGCATTGATTGAGAGGGACACATGGTCACGTTTGTCGACACGGTGACGCTTCATCTGCGCGCCGGCAAGGGCGGCAACGGCTGTGTGTCCGTTCTGCGCGAGAAGTTCAAGCCCCTGGGCGGGCCCGATGGTGGCAAGGGCGGGGACGGCGGCGACATCGTTCTCGTCGCCGACACCCAGACCGGCACGCTGCTGCCGTACCACCACGCTCCGCACCGCTCATCCGGCAACGGCGGCTTCGGCATGGGCGACCACCGCTCGGGTTACGACGGCGAGACTCTTGAGCTCCCCGTTCCGGTCGGCACCGTCGTCAAGACACCAGAGGGCGAGATCATCGCCGATATGGTGACTCCGGGGGAACGCGTCGTGGTCGCGGAGGGCGGCCAGGGCGGGCTCGGAAATGCAGCGCTCTCCGGTCCAAAGCGCAAGGCTCCGGGCTTCGCGCTCCTCGGAACTCCTGGGTTCGAGGGCGATGTCATCCTCGAGCTCAAGACCGTCGCCGACGTCGCGCTGGTCGGCTACCCCTCGGCGGGCAAGTCGAGCCTGATCGCCGCGATCTCCGCTGCACGGCCGAAGATCGCCGATTACCCCTTCACCACGCTGCACCCGAACCTCGGGGTCGTGCAGGCGGGCGATGCCCGTTACACGGTCGCCGATGTCCCGGGCCTCATCGAGGGCGCGAGCGCAGGCCGCGGCCTCGGTCTCGAGTTCCTCCGGCACGTCGAACGCTGCTCGGCGCTGCTGCACGTCCTCGACTGCGCGACGCTCGAGCCGAACCGGGACCCGATCTCCGACCTCGACGTCATCCTCGCCGAACTCGAGGCGTATGAGGTGCCCGAGGGGCAGACCCCGCTCCTGGAGCGCCCGCAGCTCATCGCGCTGAACAAGATCGATGTCCCGGAAGCACGTGATCTCGCGGATCTCGTGCGTCCGGAGCTCGAAGCGCGCGGTTTCCGCGTCTTCGATATCTCCACGGCCTCCCACGAGGGCCTGCGTCCGCTGACATTCGCGCTCGGCGAGATCGTCGAGCAGCACCGTGCTGAGACGGCCGTCGAAGTGCCGGCTGAGCGCGTCGTCATCCGTCCCCAGGGAGCGGAGAAGGGCTTCAGCGTTCGCCTGGAGGGCGGTTCCTACGGGAACTATTACCGAATCCTCGGCGAGAAGCCCGTGCGCTGGGTTCAGCAGACGGACTTCCAGAACGAGGAAGCTGTCGGCTACCTGGCGGATCGCCTCGAGCGGCTCGGCGTCGAGACCGAGCTCTTCCGCCTCGGCGCGACTCCGGGCGCGACCGTCGTGATCGGTGAGGGCGACGGACTCGTCTTCGACTGGGAGCCGGCGATGACCTCCGCCGCGGAGATGATGACCGCTCCGCGTGGAACGGACCCTCGCTTGGCGCCGAACAGTCGCCGGACCACGAACGAGCGGCGCGAGCAGTATCGCGAGCGCATGGACGCTCGAGCGGCATTCCGTGCCGAGCAGGACCACAAGCGCCGGGTCACGGCAGACGAGGACACCGACGGAGCCGTCGAATGACCGCACGCTCCCGTGCGGATCTCGGTGCAGCTCGTCGAGTCGTCGTCAAAGTCGGATCCTCCTCGATCAGCGGTGAGGCATCCTGGCGAATCCCGATGATCGTGCACGCCCTGGCGGCTGCGCACGGGCGGGGGTGCGAGGTGATCCTCGTCTCGTCAGGAGCGATCGCCACCGGCATCCCCTTCCTCGACCTCGAGTCGCGCCCGACGGATCTCGCCACGCAGCAGGCGGCTGCCGCCGTCGGGCAGAACATCCTCGTCTACCGGTATCAGGAGGCGCTCCGGCCCTTCCGGATCGTCGCGGGCCAGGTCCTGTTGACGACCGTCGACCTGGAGACCGCTACCTCCCGGAGCAACGCCAAGCGGGCGATGGAACGTCTGATCGGTCTGCGGATCCTCCCGATCGTGAACGAGAACGACACGGTCGCCACGCAGGAGATTCGCTTCGGCGACAACGACCGCTTGGCTGCGCTCGTCGCCCAGCTGGTCGATGCCGATGCGCTTGTACTGCTCAGCGATGTCGAGGCGCTCTACACGAAGCCGCCTACCGAGCCCGGCGCGGAGCCGATCGACACGATCCCCGCCGACGCCGACCTCTCGGACCTTGAATTCGGTGCGACGGTCGTGAACAGCGTCGGCACCGGTGGGGCGGCCACGAAGGCCTCGGCAGCGCGTCTGGCGGCTGCCGCGGGCATCGGCGTGCTCGTGACCAGCGCCGACCTCATCGACCGTGCGCTCCGCGGGGAGGAGCTCGGAACGTGGTTCGAACCAGCAGAGCCCGAGCACTTCGCGACGATCTGATCGTCATCTCGGCGGCGCTGCCCGCGGCTCTGGGTACACTGACCGAATGAGCGAAGCGTCCCTCACCGTCTCCCTGCACGACCGTCTCGCGTTGGCCAAAGAAGCCTCACGCGCCACGGCACAGCTCACGAGCGCCGAGAAGGCGGATGCGCTGGAGTCGATCGCTGCGGCGATCGAGTCGAGCGCGGCGGAGATCATCGCCGCGAATGAACGCGATATTGCCCGTGGCCGCGCATCGGGCATCGCCGAATCCCTGGTCGATCGCCTCCGCCTCGATGAAATCCGGGTGGCGTCGTTGGCGTCGGCAGTGCGGGAAGTCGCGGCACTCGGTGATCCCGTCGGCCAGGTGGTCGGCGGTCACCGGTTGCCGAACGGCGTGTCCCTCGAGCAGGTTCGCGTGCCCTTCGGAGTCGTCGGGGCGATCTACGAGGCCCGTCCGAACGTAACCGTCGATATCGCTGCTCTCGCACTGCGCTCGGGCAACGCGGCGGTGCTCCGCGGCGGGAGCGCGGCGGAGGAATCGAATACCGTGCTCGTCCGGGTGATGCGCGAGGCCCTGGCATCGGCCGGGATCACCTCCGAAGCGATTCAGACCGTTGACGACTTCGGACGCGAGGGGGCCCGTGCGCTCATGCAGGGGCGAGGATTCATCGATGTGCTGATCCCGCGGGGCAGCGCGTCGCTGATCGAAACGGTCGTCACCGAATCCACGGTTCCGGTCATCGAGACCGGGGCGGGCAACGTGCACATCGTGCTCGATTCCACCGCGCCCGAAGACTGGTCGCGCGAGATCGTTGTGAACGCCAAGACGCAGCGTCCGAGTGTGTGCAACGCGGTCGAGACGGTGCTGGTGCTACGTGATGCCGCAACGCGGCTCGTGCCGCTCGTCGCGGATGCCCTCCAGAGTGAAGGCGTTGCGATCCACGGTGATGATGTCGTCGCCGGCATGGTGGCCGGCGTGATCCCGGCCACGGATGAGGATTGGGAAACCGAATACCTCGGGCTCGAGATCGCGATGAAGGTCGTCGACAGCCTCGATGACGCGCTGGCGCACATCCGGCAGTACAGCACGGGCCACACTGAGTCGATCATCACGACCGATACCCGCAACGCAGACCGGTTCCTCGCCGAAGTGGATTCCGCTGTCGTGATGGCAAACGCCTCCACGCGCTTCACCGACGGCAGCGAGTTCGGCTTCGGCGCCGAGGTCGGGATCTCCACCCAGAAGCTTCATGCCCGCGGTCCGATGGGGCTCGCCGAGCTGACCAGTACGAAGTGGTTGGCGCGTGGGTCCGGTCAGACCCGCGCGTGAGAGATAGGATGGGGGAGCGTCTTTTCGCACCCGGACAGGAAACGGAGTCAGGATGAACCTCGTCGCACACATCGCGATGGCAGCCGCTGAGACGGAGCACCACGGAAACGTGCAGCTGGAGACTTTCATCTTCGGCGTCATCGCGGCGGTGATCTTCGCCCTGTTCGCCCTGGTGACCTTCTCGTATCGCCACGTCTCGAACCGTCAGGCGGCCACTGACGACGCTTCGCACGGCGCCGACAGTCACGGGGCAGGGCACAACCACTAGGGCCTATGGAGAACACGACCACGCGCCCTCCCCGCATCGGGGTGATGGGCGGAACGTTCGATCCGATTCACCACGGCCACCTGGTCGCGGCGAGCGAGGTCGCGCATTCGTTCGACCTCGACGAGGTCGTGTTCGTCCCCACCGGCCACCCGTGGCAGAAGTCGAAGGTGAGCCCGAGCGAGCACCGTTATCTCATGACGGTGATCGCAACGGCATCCAACCCTCAGTTCACGGTCAGCCGTGTCGATATCGATCGCGAGGGCCCGACCTACACGATCGATACTCTGCGTGATCTACAAGCAGAACGACCAGACGCGGAGCTCTTCTTCATCACGGGCGCTGATGCCGTAGCGCAAATTCTCAGTTGGAGAGACCATGATGAGTTGTGGAAGCTGGCTCATTTCGTTGCCGTGTCTCGCCCGGGGCACGTGCTCAGTATCGATGGCCTGCCGAGTGGAAACGTCAGTCAGCTGGAAGTTCCGGCCCTTTCGATCTCTTCGACGGCATGTCGTGAGCGTGTGAAGGAAGACCAGCCTGTCTGGTACCTCGTTCCTGACGGGGTCGTTCAGTACATCGCGAAGCATCATCTGTATCGGAGCAAGTCATGACTACACCGGATCAGCCGGGCAATCAGCCCCTGACCCGCAAGCAGTTGCGGGAGATGCGTCTGACGGGCGCGACGCCCGTGATCAGTGATGCGATGGCAGCGCCGCCAGTCACACCCGCGCCCGTGGTGCAGACTCCCGTCGAGGCCGCTCCGGTGGCGCCGGCAGTGCAAGCGACGGTACGCGAAGCACCGGCGGAGGCCGCCAGCCGCAACCCGTTCAGCCGGCGCCGCCCCCGCATCGAGGACTCCTATTCGTCGCCGATCACCCAGGACAACCTCCCCAGCAGAGTCGCTGATGAGAACGAGGGTGTCGATGACTCGGCCACGGCCGTGAATCCGCGTAGCGCTGCCTTCGCCGTCGATGTGCCGACGGGCAACTACTTCGAGACGCCGACGACTGCTCCGCAGCAGGTTCCTCTTCAGCAGCCCTATGTGCCGGAGACGCCGGAGACACCGACGGCGACGGCGCCGCAGCACGTCGACGATTCCTTCGGCGCGAGCACCGCCACCCCCCGTTTCGAGGATGCAGTGGCGCGTCCGACCGTGAACCCGGCGTTCGGACAGGACATCCTCGACGAGAACCCTCCGGTAGCCCCGGCGGCTTCGTCGTTCGACGAGCTCATCACCACGGATTCGGGCGGCTCGCACCGTGCGCCGAACACTCTGATCTTCACCCCGTCGGCGAACGAGGGCTCGCTGTCTGGGCCCGTCGCGTCAACCGGCGAGGTCCTCGTCACCGGGAGCTACGACCTGCCGGCCGGCATCGGGTCCCACGGGCATGCTCATGGAACCACCGACGGCAAAGATGTGGATGCCGTACTCATCGATGGCGAGTTGCCTCCGGCATCCTCGCCGACCCCGATCGCGGCCAGCGCCGCGGTCAGCACCATCAAGCCTGCCGGTGAGGTCATCCGACCGCCGGCGCCTGAAAAGGGCAACAAGCTCATGCTGATTTTGGCGATCACGGCGGGCGGGCTCGCGCTTGCCCTCGCTGTGGCGCTGATCTTCGCCTTTACTACGAATGTGATCTAATGCAGTCTCCCGAAAACGCCGTTCAGATGCTGCAGCTGGCAGTGGATGCCGCTGTGTCGAAGGGCGGCGAGGATCTCGTCGCGCTCAACGTCTCTGAACCGCTCCCGCTCGTCGATGTCTTCCTCATCGTGACCGGTAACAGCGAACGCAATGTCGCTGCTATCGCCGATGAGATCGAAGACAAGCTCATCGAGGCGGGCCACAAGCGCGTACGTCGCGAGGGCCGTCAGGAGTCGCGCTGGGTTCTTCTCGACTTCGGCGACCTCATCGTTCACATCTTCCACGGTGAAGAGCGTTCGTACTACGACCTCGAGCGCCTGTGGAAGGACTGCCCGACCGTGCCGTTCGAGATCGCTGAGCCGAGCACCGAGCAGGTCTGAGATGGCTGTGCACCTGATCACGGGCGCCGGGTCAGGAATCGGCGCTGCTCTTGCGCAACGCCTTCACGATCGCGGTGATGATCTGGTGCTCCTGGCGCGTGACGCGGGGCGTGCTCGTGAGCTCGCTTCGCGTTCTCCACGCGCTGCGACACTGGTCGGCGATCTCGCCCAGCCGGGGCGCCTGTCGTGGGCGTTCTCCAAGCAGCCTCTGCCGGAGCGCATCGATTCGTTGGTGCATGTCGCGGGCGTTGTGGATCTCGGTCCGGTCGCCGATCTGCCCTCCTCCCTCTGGGAGCAGCAGCTCGCCGTGAACCTCGTGGCGCCGGCAGAGCTCACACGTTTGATGTTGCCTGTGCTGCGCGTGTCACGAGGCCAGGTGCTCTTCGTGAACTCCGGGGCGGGCCTGCGGGCGAACGCCGACTGGGGTGCGTACGCGGCGTCCAAGCATGGGCTCAAGGCCCTGGCCGACGCCCTGCGCGCTGAGGAGGCCGAGCATGGTGTGCGGGTCACTACGGTGTATCCGGGGCGCACAGCGACGCCGATGCAGGAGAAGGTGCACCGTCAGGAGGGCGCCGACTACGTCGCGGAGCGGTTCATCGACCCCGAGTCGGTGGCGACCTCGATTCTCACCGCGCTGGATCTTCCGCGCGACGCGCAGATCACGGATCTGTCGATCCGTCCGGGCATCTGACCGATAGACGAAGGGGCGGTGCCGGATTCGATCAGGCACCGCCCCTTCGCCGTTCGCGCGATCAGATGATCGAACGGCCTTCCTGCTTCGCCTCGCGGGCGTCCTTCGCGAACGCGCGAATGATCACGGCGAGCACGCCGATGACGACGACCGGCCAGACCAGGACGTACGCGGTGAGAATGATGATCTCCATCAGTGATCCTTTCCACTCAGACGGTTGGCGGCATCAGCATCCGTCAGCACGCCCTCCGCCTCGGTGATGACGTCGTTCTCCGCGGTGTCGAAGTCGCCCGTGCGGTGACGGATGACCGAGAAGTCGAACCTCTTGGTCTTGTTCATCATGGTGAGGGCGACGCAGACGATCGTGCTGACCGCGTATGCGACGAGCGAGCCCGACAGCACCGGATAGGTGTGCAGGAACCCGATCGCGAACGGGGCGGATGCCACCGTGGCGATCGACCCGACGATGACAGCGATGCGCAGCCCGAAGAACCCGAACGCCATCAGTGCGAGCACGATGCCGATGCCGATGACCGAGAGGACATCGCTGGCGATTCCGAGTCCGCCGGAGAGATCGATCCACTCGAACCGCACGGGCAGGAATGCGGCCAGAGCCGTGACGACCGCGACGCTGAACGCGACGTTGGTGACGCGGTTCCAGTAGAAGCTCGCGATGACGGGGAACACGAGAGCGCCCCACATAGCGCCGACGAAGACCAGGAGATCGAGGATGTTGAACTGCATGGTAGCGAAGCACAGGGCGGCCGCGGTCGCGCCCACCATGGTGAGCCGGCCGACCAGCAGCATCGTCTTCGGGTTGGCGTTCTTCTTGCCGGCGATGTTCTGGCCGTAGATGTCGGCCATCATGATCGACGAGAGCGCCGTCATATCGGCGTCGGCCGTCGACGACAGCGAACCGATGATCATGACGAAGAACACGCAGATCAGGATGGGCGGCAGGTAGGTGGCGGCCATCTGCGGGATGAGGTTGTTGACGTCGCCGCCCATGGGCTCGATGCCTGCGTACAGGGCGAGGACGCCGAGCATGCCGATGCCGATGATGGATGCGCCGTAGCCGAACGTCGCGGTGACGAACGTCTTCTTGATGAGGTCCTCGCGAACAGCGAACAGGCGCTGAGCGATCGTCTGGTTTCCGATCGCGTAGGCGAGCACAGCCGCGATGTACGGTGCGCCCTGGCTGAAGAACGCGTCAGAAGAGAAGAAGTCCCCCTGCTGCGGGGTGAGGTTCTTCGCGCCCGTGACGAACAGGTCTGGGCCACCGGCGGCGAAGAAGATCACGGGAACGATGATCGCCACCGCCCCCAGGATCGCGATGACCTGCATGAAGTCGGTGAGCACCGATGCGCGGAATCCCGACCACAGAGTGTACGCAAGGACACCGATCGCAATCGTGACGATGCCTTGCGTGAAGGTGAACGGCGACAGCATCGATACGAGCGCGCCACCGGCGATGAGATTCGAGGTGAGGCTGATCACGCTGCCGAGGACGTTGGATCCGGCGAGCATGAGCTGGCTGGAGCGGCCGTGCCTGACGAACATGACCTCGGCGATCGTATGCGCCTTGGGCGCGACCTTGCGGATGCGGCGACCGAACGGGTAGATGAGCAGGATCATCAGGGCGCCCCAGAGGCCGTAGTGGATGGGGCCTGAGATGCCATACGTGTAGCCGGACGTGGCCGAGGCGTACATCGATGACGCCCAGATCCAGGTCGCGGTCATCGAGGCGGCCGAGATGCCGAAGCCGATCTTTCCGCCGGCTGTCATATAGCCGTCGGCGTTCTCCTTCTTCTTGGAGATGCGTATCGACATGTAGAGGCTGCCGCCGAAGAACAGCAGCATGAGCAGGACGACAATCGGTCCTGAAAGGGTTTGGAGGTCTCCCACCGGTGGTTCTCACTTTCTCGTCGTGGTGCGGCTTGGCCGCTTGGCGAAGAAAGGAACGCGCTAAATCGGGGTGAAGACGAAGGTGTTGCAGCGGGAAAGGGGGGCGAGTCTCAAGACTTTCTGCATGGCGATGAACGAACCTGGACCACTGAGGCGCATGGCAGCGCACAGACGAGAAGTCCGGGGTGCGGCTCCTTTCAGGGGGAATCGTGCGTGAGAAGACGGTCGTCGCCTCGGGCGGAACGGGCTGAGTGCAGTGCGCGCACCGGGTGGTCGCAGGGAGCGCTTGGCCTTCCTGCTCACGCGGGTGCGAGCATCCTTTCCACCATAGCAAGTTCCCAGCTAGCCTGATCCGCCGGGCGGTTCCCGCTCCTGGTCAGCGGATTCAGCTGAACAGCACGACACCGTATACGCCGAAGAGCGCGAGGTGCGCGGCGCCGTGCATGGCCGTGATCCGCTGGGACGCGAAGGTCGCGAGGGTGAGCAGGAGCGTCGTGCCGAGCAGCAGCAAGTCCGCAGGAGTTTCGGCGAGGATGACTTGCTGCCCGGTGGCCATGCCGATCACGAGCACCGCGGGGATCGTCAGCCCGACGGTCGAGACGAGCGCGCCGTGGCAGAGGTTGATGACGCGCTGAGGTTCCGCGGCGAGCGCCGCGCGGACGGCGGTGATGGATTCCGGGAGGAAGACGATCATGGCGATGAGGACTCCGGCGAGCGCGACGGGCGCGCCGAGGCGCCCGAGCCCGTCATCGAGCTGCGAGGCCATGTCGTGGGAGAGGAGCACGATCGGCACGACCGTCACGACCAGTAGGCCCAGGCGGATGATCACTTCGGTGCGGTGCTCGCGAAGAGTCTGGGCGATCGGCGGGCGGGGCTGCTCCTGCTGCGGGCGCGCCGGCGTGGACCGGGGGAGAGCCTCCATGAAGTCCGCGGCCTGGCCGCCCATCTGACGGGCGAGGAAGAAGGCGTAGAGTCCGATGGTCAGGATGATGATCGGAATCTCCTGCGCGACCGTGTACGCACCATCCTTGCCGATCAGCGTCGGCAGGCCGAAGGCCAGGGCGATGAGCACGACGAGCATCGCGAGGTATGCCGACGAGCCGGTGCGGTTGTGGGCGAGCCCGCCGTGGCGCATGCCGCCGACGAGCAGTGCTATGCCGATCACGAGGTTGAGGATGATCATCGACACGGCCATCACGGAGTCGCGGGCGATCGTCGCGTGCTCGCCGGGGCCGAGCATCACGGCCGAGATCAGGATGACCTCGATCAGCACGATGGACAACGTCAGCACGAGTGAGCCGTAGGGATCGCCGAGCCGATGGGCGAGCGCCTCGGCCTGTTTGACAACGCCGAAGGCGCAGACGAGGATCACCCCGATGATGATGCCGAGTGCGATGACGAGCACCGGTCCGGACGGTGTCGCGAGCAGAGGAGCGGCGATGAGGAGTGCGATGAACGCACCCCACCCGAGAATGATGCGGGTGATGTCGGATGCGGTGACGAAACGGTTCAGCGTGAGAGGGGACACGATCTGCTCCTGAGAGTGGGGCCGTCCCCGGAAGAATGTCACCGGCGCGGGTCGTCCCACGCGGTCGCCTGTCGTCGAGGATAGCAAATCCCGGCTGAACTGCCCCCGACGCCACTCCCGTCAGCGCGGGCCGAGGACGGAGAGCACCGCTGTGGTCGCCAGCTGCACGCCGGCCTCCAGCGTCGCTTCCATGGTCGGGGCGAATCGGGGAGCGTTCGACTGGACCGTGAGCACACTGAGCCGTGCGCAGATCGAGCGCTTGCGCACGATCGCGGGTCCGCGTCGGCATTCGCCGGCCCCGCTTCCCGAGAGCTTCGCCGACATCCTGCAGGTGCTGTGCCGTGACGGCCGCGCATCCGCTGCGGAGGTCGCAGCTGCGACGGGTCTGGCGCCGACGACCGCGCGGCGGCGATTGCAACGAATCTTCGACAGCGGCGCACTCGTCTTCCGATGCGATGTGGCGCAGGCTGCTGCGGGCTTCCCCCTCGCATGCCAATGGCATGCGAGGCTGCCCGTCGAGAAGCATCGCGAGGTGGCGCGGATACTGCGCGATTGCGGCGCACTGCGCTTGTGCGCGTCGATCACCGGGCCGTCGAATTTCATGTTCATGTTCTGGCTGCAAAATCCGGCGGAGGTCATGGATCTAGAGCGTCAATTGGCCTCACGTCTGCCCGAGCTGCGTGTCACGGAGTCGACGATGATCTCCCACATCGCGAAGCGGATGGGCTGGCGCCTGGGGGCGATGGGCGTGCGACGGGCGAGGTGCAGGCGCCGGGATTGGCGTGGAGTGTGCCGCGGCTCAGCTGACGGGTTCGAACGGCCGACGCAAAAGCAGAAGTCCCGCGGATTTCTCCGCGGGACTTCGTTTCGGTGGACCTGAGGGGACTCGAACCCCTGACCCCCTGCATGCCATGCAGGTGCGCTACCAGCTGCGCCACAGGCCCATCTTGTTTTGTTTCCCCGTTCCCGGGGCAACAAGAAAAGCTTACAACAGGAGTCGTCGGCCGCGCGAATCGAGCGCGGCGCCCGGGTGTTTCGTTTTGGGATGCGGGAACACCCGGGCTGTGATCGACGTTGTGACGGGCATGGATATCTGGGAGAGCGTCGTCATCGGGGCGGGCCAGGCGGGGCTGTCAGCGTCGTACCACCTGCAGCGTCTGGGAATCCGTCACGTCGTGCTCGACGCGAACGCATCGGCGGGTGGCGCCTGGCAGCACCGGTGGGATGCGCTGACGATGAGCGACGTCCACGGCGTCGCCGAACTCCCGGATGCCGCGGCGCCGGTGCGCGACGCCCAGCGCGCGAACATCGTCGTACCGGCATCCTTCGCCGCCTATGAGACGGAGCACGATCTCCCGGTGATCCGTCCCGTCCAGGTCGACAGCGTGACGGATGATGACGGCATTCTCGTCGTGCGGGCGGGGGAGCGCACCTGGCGCACTCGAACAGTCGTCAACGCGACCGGAACCTGGACGCAGCCGTTCCTTCCGCGTTATCCGGGAATGGTGACGTTCCTGGGCGAGCACCTGCACACCATCGACTATCCGGGGCCGGAGCATTTCCGGGGGCAGCGGGTGCTGGTCGTCGGCGGGGGAGCCTCTGCCGTGCAGTTCCTCGGGGCGCTCGCCCCGATCACGGAGACGCTGTGGGTGACGCGGCGGGAGCCGATCTGGCGGGATGACGAGTTCACGCCGGAGGCCGGCGCCGCAGCGGTCGCGCTGGTGGAGAAGCGCGTCGCGGAGGGGCTCCCGCCGCAGAGCGTGGTGGGTGTGACCGGCCTCATGCTCCGGCCGCAGGAGCATGAGGCCTGGGGCCTGGGCGCCTACGCCGACCGTCGCCCGATGTTCCAGCGGGTCGAGCCCGACGGCGTGCGCTGGGCAGATGGCTCCTTCGAACCCGTCGATGCAATCCTCTGGGCGACCGGATTCCGACCGGCCATCGCGCATCTCTCACCGTTGAAGCTGCGGAGCGCCGCCGGGGGCATCCAGCTCGACCGGCGCGGCCGCGGAACCCGAGCTGTCGCGGATCCTCGTGTGCAGATGGTCGGTTATGGCCCTTCCGCGAGCACGATCGGTGCGAATCGTGCCGGACGCACGGCGGCGCTCGGGGTGCGCACCGCGCTCGGTGCGCCGGTCACCACCGGTTGAGCACGTCCTCCGCCCAGCCCTCGATGCCATCCACGCAAACGCAATTTCCGCGGCATCCAGAGCCCACCCGGTCCAGACTCCGAACAGTTGATCCGTGCGGGTCGTGATCACGAGAGCATTGGTTCTCGAGTGCCGGTTGAAGAACGGCGTGAATGTCAGGTCAGCGCTCCGACCGGTGATGCGAGGTCCTTCACCGTGTCTTGGAATCGTCGGGTGCTGCGGCCGCCAGCGACCTCATCGAAGTCGAGGGTGAGCTACGTGGTCAGCTCGCGTTCGTTCATGGCTCGATTATCCCGGCCCGGGATGCCGCTGGGGAGACTAGCCTGGACGCATGTCTCGGGTCATCGTCTTCGGCGGTCACGGCCGCATCGCCCTGCTGCTCGCCCCGCTCCTCGTGGGGCGCGGCGATGAGGTCACGGCGGTGATCCGCAATCCGGATCATCGTGCGGAGGTCGAGGCTACCGGAGCCGCCGCGCTCGTCGTCGATGTCGAGCAGACCGACACCACGGGTCTCGCGGGGATCATCCGCGGGCACGAAGCGGTCGTCTGGGCCGCCGGCGCGGGCGGTGGCGACCCGGAGCGCACCTATGCGGTCGACCGGGATGCCGCGATGCGGTCGATGGATGCCGCCTCCGCCGCCGGAGTGGCGAGATACGTCATGGTCTCCTGGATCGGCTCGACCGCCGAACACGGCGTTCCCGAGGGCGACTCGTTCTTCCCCTATGCGGATGCGAAGTGGGCCGCGGACGAGCACCTGCGCGGCACGGATCTCGAGGGCACGATCCTGGGCCCCGGTGGCCTCACCTTCGACGAGCCGACCGGACGGATCGAGCGCGACCCCGAGGGGCGCGGCGAGGTCGCCCGTGCCGACGTCGCCGCGGTCATCGCCGCGACGCTGCACGAGCCGCTGACGATCGGGCGCACCATCCGCTTCGGCAACGGCACGGCAGATTCCGCCGAGCCGATCCGCACGGCCCTGCGCCGCTGAGCGCGATGGCGAAGATTGCAGTTCGCGCTGCCGCCGCCCTTGTGATCGCTCTGGGCCTCATCGGCATGCCGGCGGCCTCTGCAGCGCCTGTCCCCGCGATGGTGCAGCGCGCCGAGAAGACGGCCCCGGCGCAGCACGCGACGCGCCTGGTCGAGGCGATGACCACCGAGGAACGAGCGGCGAGCATCGTCATGGGGCACATCCCTTCGACGGATCCCGCGGTGCTCGCGCAGTACATGGCCGATACCGGGATCGGCGGCTTCATCCTCATGGGCGCGAACATCCCAGACGACGAAGGCCGGCTTCAGCAGATCACGGCCGCGCTCAGCACCGATCCCGCTGTTCCGGCGCTCATCGCGATCGACCAGGAGGGCGGGTTGGTCTCCCGCCTGCCGTGGGACGACTTCGCCGCCTCGACGACGCTGAAGAACGCACCGGTCGATCAGACGCAGGTCGCTTTCGCCGGGCGTGCGGCCCTGGTCGCCCGCGCGGGGGCCACGGTGAATTTCGGAGTGGTGGCGGATACGACGGCCGATACGGGGTCGTTCATCTACGGGCGGGCACTGGGAGCCGACCCCGACACAGCGGCAGCGCGGGTCGCCGCGGCGGTGGCTGCGGAGGACCCGCTCGCCGCCTCGACGCTCAAGCATTTCCCCGGGCACGGTGCGACACCGGGTGATTCCCACGAGCTGATCCCGTCGACGTCGAAGTCCCGTGCGCAGTGGGAGAAGATGGATGCCGTGCCCTTCGTCGCGGGGATCGAAGCCGGAGCTTCGCTTCTGATGTTCGGTCATCTGGCCTACACCGCGGTCGACGAGCTCCCGGCATCGATGTCGGCGACGTGGCACGACATCGCCCGGGACGACCTCGGGTTCGACGGGGTCATCGTGACGGATGATCTCGGCATGCTCCAGTCGAGTGGAATCGCGGCCTATGCCGATCCGGTCGCCAACGCGGTCGCCGCGGTCGCCGCGGGAAACGACCTCGTGCTGACGATTGCGCACTCGACGCCGCAGACCGTTGTCGACATCACGCAGGGGATCGTCGCGGCCGTGGAGAGCGGGACGATTGACGAAGCGCGACTTCAGGATGCCGCGGAGCGCGTCATGACGCTGCGGCTGGAGCGTGCAGCATCCGCCGCCGTCTGGTCGCCCGCCGACTGATCCTGTCCGAGCCAGGCCTCCAGGATCCGGACCCGCAGCGCATTGCCTCGCTCGGCGAATCCGCGCTGGCGGCGCACGTACTCGGCCTTGCCCTCGCCCGTCTCGATCGGCACGGGTACGACTCCCCAGTCAGACAGATCGTAGGGCGCGGCCTCCATGTCGAGCAGACGGATATCTCGCGCCAGCTCGAAGGAATCGAGGAGGATCTCCCCGGGGATCAGCGGTCCGAGCTTCATGGCCCACTTGTATATGTCCATGCCGGCATGAAGGCAGCCGGGCTGTTCGAGCACAGGCTGCTCGGCGCGCGTCAGCGCCTGTCGGTTGCGCGGAATCGCGTCGGGCGTGAAGAAGCGGAACGCGTCGAAGTGCGTGCAGCGCAGGTCGTGCGCTTCGACGAGCGCATCGGTTCCGGCCTGTCCGAGCCGGAGAGGGGCGCTGTGCCGGTGCTCGTCGTCGCGGTAGACCATCGCCCACTCGTGCAGGCCGAAGCATCCGAACTGCCCCGGGCGGGAGGCCGTGCGACGCAGGATGGACTCGATGAGGCCGGCCAGAGGGGCCTTCTGCTCCGCGAAGTCAGCGGCGTCCGCGAAGACGGACCCGGCTTCGGCCCCCGGCGAATACCAGCGCCAGTCGGCGCGCTCGTCCGCATCGTTCAGTTGAATGCCCGCTCCGGCATGCCAGCGTCGCAATTGCGCGGGGGAGTAGGAGTAGTAGGTGAACAGGAAGTCCCAGACGGGATGCTTCTCCCCGCGGGCGGACCGTTCCCGATGATCCGCGGTGAGCGCGTCGGCGCGCTCCTGGTGGGCGCTCTCGCGTTCCCGCCACGCCGCGCGATCGAGCGGGCCGACCGGGATCATGACTGCAGGATGCCGACGTCGGTGAGTCGTTCGCGCAGACCCGCGCCATCGGATGCCGCGACCCAGGGCGTCGCACCATCGGAATGGTCGTCGGAGACCGCACGGCCGCCGGCGAGCATCGCCTCGGCGGTCGAGAGGCGCCGGATGGCGACGCCGGCGACGAGCTCGGGGTGCTCCTGCATGAACTCGCTGTAGATGGCCTCGTCATGCTGACCGTCGTCGCCGATGAGGAGCCACTTCATGTGGGGGAACTCGGTGGCGATGCGACGCAGGTTGGTGAGCTTGTGCTCGCGCCCGCTGCGGAACCACCGATCGTGCGTGGGGCCCCAGTCGGTCAGCAGCATGGCGCCGGAGGGGAAGAGGTGGCGGCTCATGAACCGGGTCAGCGTCGGTGCCACGTTCCAGGCACCGGTCGAGAGGTAGATGATCGGCGAGCCGGGATTCTGTTGGATGAGCTGGTCGAGCAGGACGGCCATTCCCGGGACGGGCTGACGGGCATGCTCGTCGATCACGAAGGAGTTCCACGCGGCGACGAAAGGACGCGGCAGCGCCGTCACCATGACGGTGTCGTCGATGTCGGACAGCACCCCGAACTCGACGTCGTCGGCGACGATGTAGGCGGTCGCCTCGACCGGCTCCTGGCCCTCGACGCTCATGGTGAACCCCTGCCACCCGGGTGCGAGTTCGGCGGGGATCACGGCATCGATCACGCCGCCACGATCGGCGATGACCTCGTGCGTCTGCCCGCAGATCGTGACGTGAGCTCTGGCGAAGCCGATCGGGATGCCGACGAAGCTGCGCCACCCGCGCACACTCGCGTACTCGCCGTTCTCCGTGCGCCGGCGCGGCGGCACGATGAGCACGCGGCCCACCACTCGCACCCAGCCGGTTCCGCCGTAGCCGGGGAAAGGGAGAACGGTCGCCGAACGCCCCCGGCGTCGCGCCCATCGCTCCCGCCAGGCGTGCAGGCGGTGCTCGAGGCGCGCGAACCAGTGGATCCGGGGCTGGGCTGCGCTGTCTTCGGACATCCCCTTCAGTCTTTCATGCTCGGAGCGGCGCTCTCCGCCGAGTCCTCGGTGTGCATGTGCCGGGCCTCCCACCGGGTGAGGAGCTTCTTGCCGAGCCAGATCACGAGGAGGAAGACGATGATGACGGCGACGAAGATGTAGCCGGCGAAGTGCAC
Source organism: Microbacterium sp. GXF6406 (assembly GCF_054798215.1). Lineage (NCBI taxonomy): Bacteria > Bacillati > Actinomycetota > Actinomycetes > Micrococcales > Microbacteriaceae > Microbacterium > Microbacterium sp. GXF6406. The sequence continues at coordinate 41,928 of NZ_JBSJZH010000017.1, forward strand.
GCGGTCGACGAGCTCACGGAATCCGCCGGCGGCGAGGGACGTGATGCTCACATATGCTCCGGCCCACAGCAGGCAGGCAGGGGCGGTCCAGGCGAGGAACCGCCGATAGGAGTAGGCGCTCATTCCGACGGTCAGCGGAACGAGCGAGTGCAGGACGGGAAGGAATCGCGAGAGGAAGATCGCGACCCCACCACGGCGTTGCAGATAGTTCTCAGCACGCTGCCAGTTGCCCTCGCCGATCCGGCGGCCGATCCAGGAGTGCCGGATGCGCGGGCCGAGCCAGTGGCCGAGCCAGAAGCCGATGCTCTCGCCGATGAGCGCGCCGATCACGACAGCGATGATCATGGCGATCGCCTGGGGTACTCCCTCGACGCCGAGGGAGGCGATGATGACAATGGTGTCCCCGGGCACGATGAGCCCGATGAGGATGCTCGTCTCCAGCATCACCGCGACCCCGGCGATCAGGGTGCGGGTGAGCGGGCCGACAGCCTGCACGAGGTCGAACAGCCAGAGAAGGAAGTCATCCACCTGCCCGAGAATACGGCGTCGTCCGAGCTTTACGCTGAGAGGGTGCCGCACTCCGCCTCTGTGATCCGCCTCGCTAGCGACCCGCCGCTGGACCTCGAAGCGCTGTTCCTCCTCCTCGTCGACGGGGACGAGGATGTGTTCTGGCTGGATGCCGGGACGGAGGCGGCGGACGGATGGAGCTTCCTCGGGGTCGGTGTTGCCGACGAGGACGGGCCCGCTGAGGTTGTGCTGGGGGACCCGGACGAGACGGACGGCCCGCCGCTGCGCGATGGCTGGGTCGGCTGGCTGGATTACGAGAGTGGTGCCGCGTCCGCCGGCGCGCCGGTTTCCGAGAGCGCGGATGCACCGTCATGGCTGCGGCTGAGAGCTTCGATCGCGGTCGATCACGCATCCGATGAGGTATGGGCGCTCGGAGACCGGGAATCGGTCGACGGGTGGGTATCGGCATCCGCTCGGCGATCGCCGGCGGAAGCACCGATGCGCCCGCTGCTGCGCATCGCCGATGCGCGGCACGACCCCGGTGATTATGCCGGGTTGATCGAGCGCTGCCGCGATGCGATTCGGGCGGGCGACGCCTACCAGCTGTGTCTGACGACACGATTCTCGGTCTCCGGAGTGCACGATCCCGCCGCCGTTTACCGCCGGCTCCGCGCGGCGAGCCCGAGTCATCACGGCGGGTTCCTGCGCATCGGCGGGCGCGCTCTGCTCAGCGCCAGCCCGGAGACGTTCCTGCGCACTCAGGGAAACCGCATCCTCACCCGCCCGATCAAGGGCACCCGGCCGAGGGGCGAAGACGAAGCATCCGACATCGCCTTCGCCGACGAGCTGCTCGCCAGTGAGAAGGAACGCGCGGAGAACGTCATGATCGTCGACCTCATGCGCAACGACCTTTCACGGATCTGCGAGCCGGGAACGGTCCGCGTCGACGGACTCTGGCAGATCGAGTCGTATCCGGCCGTGCACCAGCTCGTGAGCACGGTGAGCGGCCAGCTGGCTCCGGGCACCACGGTGCGGCGTCTGCATCAGGCGGTTTTCCCCGCCGGCAGCATGACGGGAGCCCCGAAGCTGTCGGCCATGACGATCCTGAACCGGCTCGAGCGCGCACCTCGCGGGGTGTACAGCGGATGCTTCGGCTACATCGGCAGCGACGGGGCGATCGATCTGGCGATGGTGATCCGCAGCATCCTCATCGACTCCGAAGGCGCCGCCATCGGCGCCGGGGGAGGCATCACCTGGGGCTCGCGCGCCGCCGAGGAAGTGGCCGAGGTCGCGACGAAGGCGCGCGCACCGCTGGCGGCGCTCGGAGCCGAGCTGCCCGAGACCTGGCGCGGATAGTCATCGGATATCCTGGAAGCGCCCGACTTTTGTGCAGTCCGCTTCCTGAGATTGGCCGTTCGTTGTCTGAAAACCTGCCCACCCCCACCGACGCCGCCGACGAGACCTCCTCGGTGCATGACATCCAGGCCAAGTGGCAGCAGTACTGGGCAGAGAACGACACGTTCGTCGCCGGCGGCGACGATGACGCCCGTCCGCGCAAGTACGTGCTCGCGATGTTCCCGTACCCGTCGGGAGACCTGCACATGGGGCACGCCGAGAACTACCTCTACTCGGACATCGTCGCCCGCTACTGGCGTCACCGTGGGCACAACGTGCTCAACCCGATCGGCTGGGACTCCTTCGGCCTGCCCGCCGAGAACGCGGCCATCCGCCGCGGCGCCGACCCGCGTGAGTGGACGTACCAGAACATCGACCAGCAGAAGGTCGGATTCCAGGCCTACGGCGTCTCCTTCGACTGGACGCGCGAGCTGCACACCTCCGACCCCGAGTACTACCACTGGAACCAGTGGCTGTTCCTGCAGATGCACGAGCGCGGCCTCGCCTACCGCAAGAAGAGCCCGGTCAACTGGTGCCCCAATGACCAGACGGTGCTCGCCAACGAACAGGTCGTCGACGGGCGTTGCGACCGCTGCGGCGCCGAGGTCATCAAGAAGAAGCTCACCCAGTGGTACTTCAAGATCACCGACTACGCCGATCGCCTTCTCGACGACCTCGACCAGCTCGAGGGCCACTGGCCGCACAAGGTGCTGCAGATGCAGCGCAACTGGATCGGCCGCTCCATCGGCGCCGACGTCGACTTCCGCATCGAGGGTCGCGACGAGCCGGTCACGGTCTTCTCGACGCGTCCCGACACCCTCCACGGCGCGACGTTCTTCGTCGTCGCCCCCGATGCCGACCTCGCCGCAGAGCTCGTCGCCGAAGCATCCGATGAGGTCCGCGACGAGTTCCGCACCTACCTCGAGAACGTCCAGAAGACCACCGACATCGACCGTCAGGCCTCCGACCGCCCGAAGACCGGTGTGTTCCTGGAGCGCTACGCCATCAACCCCGTCAATGGCGAGAAGCTGCCCGTCTGGGCGGCCGACTACGTGCTCGCCGACTACGGCCACGGCGCCGTCATGGCGGTCCCCGCGCACGACCAGCGCGACCTCGATTTCGCCCGCGCCTTCGACCTGCCCGTCACGATCGTCGTCGACACTCGCGCGGCCGACGCCGAAGAGACCCTCGACGACCTCGACCCGGCGAAGACCGGAGTGGCGCTGACCGGCGAGGGCGTGCTCATCAACTCCGGCGACCTCGACGGTCTCCCCAAGACCGAGGCGATCGCCCGCGCCATCGAGCAGCTCGAAGAGCGCGGCACCGGGCGCGCGGCGAAGAACTACCGTCTGCGCGATTGGCTGATCTCGCGGCAGCGCTTCTGGGGCACGCCGATCCCGATGCTGCACCACGAGGACGGCTCGGTCAGCCCAGTGCCCGCCGAGCAGCTCCCCGTCAAGCTCCCCAGCGTTGAGGGCCTCGACCTCAAGCCCAAGGGCTCTTCGCCCCTCGGCGCGGCCGAGTCGTGGGTGCGCACGGTCGACCCCGTTTCGGGCGACCCCGTGCTGCGCGACCCCGACACGATGGACACGTTCGTCGACAGCTCCTGGTACTTCCTGCGCTTCCTCTCCCCGAACAGCGACCAGGTCGCATTCGACACCGACGAGGCCAAGCGCTGGGCGCCGGTCGACTCGTACATCGGCGGTGTCGAGCACGCGATCCTGCACCTGCTGTACGCGCGCTTCATCACGAAGGTGCTGTTCGACATGGGACTGGTCGAGTTCACCGAGCCCTTCTCGAGCCTCATCAACCAGGGCATGATCATCCTCGACGGCTCGAAGATGTCGAAGAGCAAGGGCAACCTCGTGCTGTTCCAGGAGGAGCTCGACAAGCACGGCGCCGATGCACTGCGCACCGGCCTCGCCTTCGCCGGCCCCGTGGAGGATGACAAGGACTGGGCCGATGTCTCCACGACGGGCGCTCAGAAGTTCCTGTCCCGTGCGATGCGTCTGAGCCATGAGGTCGCCTCGCCCGTGGGGACCGACGGCACCGGCGGCGCGGCAGCGCTGCGCCGCGTGACGCACCGTCTGCTGGCGGATGCCCCGGGCCTCGTCGAGCAGACGAAGTTCAACGTGCTCGTCGCCCGTCTCATGGACCTCGTCAACACGACGCGCAAGACGGTCGATTCGGATGCCGGCGCTGCCGACCCCGCGGTGCGCGAGGCCGTCGAGACCGTCGCGATGATGCTCGACCTGATCGCCCCGCACACGGCGGAGGAAATGTGGGAGGCGCTCGGCCACGAGCCGTCCGTCGGGCTGGTCACCTGGCCCGAGGCAGACCCGGCGCTCATGGTCGCGGACACCATCACGGCGGTCGCGCAGGTCAACGGCAAGGTCCGCGCGCAGCTCGAGGTCCCGGCCACCATCTCCGCGGAGGAGCTCGAAGCCCTCGCCCGCGCCGATGAGCGGGTGATCCGTGCGATCGGCGACAAGGAGATCGTCAAGGTGATCGTCCGTGAGCCGAAGCTGGTGAACTTCGCCGTCAAGGGCTGAGCCTCTTCTTCTGCACAGGGCGCCCGGTCGCCCGCTTCTCAACAGAGGCGGACGACCGGGCGCTTTCGTCTCGGTCGCGGCGGCCTAGCGTGGCGGGGTGACAGCGAGCGATTCTGAATCTGAGCGTCCGGATGGGCGGGCGCGCCTCCGGCTGAGCATCGGTGCCGCAGTGGTGCTGGGGCTCGTCGTGCTCTCGGGCGCAGTGGGGCTCGGGATCATGCGTGGGCAGACTGCGCCGATGCAGGCGATCGCCTTCGACGAGGACCCGGAAATTTCCGAGCGGGATGCCGTCAGCGGCGGCGAGCTGTATGTTCACGTGCTCGGGCAGGTCGCGGCACCGGGGCTCTACGTGCTGGACCGCGATGCTCGCGTCGTCGATGCGCTGGCGGCTGCGGGTGGCACCCTCGATGACGCCGATCTGCAGGCGGTGAATCTGGCGCGTGAGCTCAGCGATGGAGAGCAGCTCATCGTGCCGGTGATTGGCGCGGTAGAGACCACCGCAGCTGGAGGGGGAGCCGCGCCGATCGGTGATGGGCGCGTCGATCTCAACAACGCCGACAGCGCAGCCCTGGAGACACTGCCGCGCATCGGTCCTGCGCTTGCCCAGCGGATCATCGACTGGCGGGAGAAGAACGGACGCTTCCGTTCGGTCGAGGACCTGCTGGCCGTCTCGGGCATCGGGGAGAAGATGCTCGAGGGGCTGCGCGACCTGGTGCGGGTATGACCGGCACGACGCGGGTGCGCGACTTTCGTCTCGTGCCGCTCGCTCTGCTCGTCTGGGCGACGGCGCTGCTGTGCGTCTATGTTCCGGGCGCTGCGGGATGCTGCGCCGCGGTGCTCCTGCTCGCCGCGTTGGCGTCATTCGGGATGCTGATCGCGGGCACTCGTCGCCACGGCGGTTCGCGGGGAGGACTTCCCGCGGTCATCGCGGTGACGATGGCAGCTGCGGCGCTGTCCGTCGTGTTCGCGACTCCTGCCCGCGAGCAGACCGTCGAGCTCGACGGACGAAACATCGAGGTGACGGGAACGGTCTCCTCATCCTCCTCGACGGGCAGCGACGGGCGGGCTTGGTTCGATGCGCAGACGCTCGCCGGGACACCCTCTGACGGGGACGTTCCCGCGGGAGTTCCGGTGCGCATCGGCGTCGACCGCATCCCGGGCCTCGAGCTCGGTGCGGTGATCCGCGTGCGGGGTCAGGCGATGGTGACCGAGGCCGGTGAGCGGGCTGCGCTCGTCGTCTTCGGGACCGAGGTGGAGATCCTGCGCCCCGCCGAGGGCATCTTCGGGATCGCCGCCGGCGTCCGCGAGGACTTCGTCGCGCGTGCGCTCCGGCTCCCCGAACCCGGTGCTGGCCTGCTCCCCGGCCTCGCTGTCGGCGATACACGGGCCGTCTCGGACGAGCTGAACGAGGCGATGCTCCTGTCCGGGCTGAGCCATCTGACCGCGGTGTCCGGAGCGAACTGCGCCATCGTCTGCGGCGCGGTCTTCTGGTTCGTCTCGATTTGCGGGGGTGGGCGCGGACTCCGCGTTGTGCTCGCCCTCGGTTCGCTGGCCGCCTTCGTCGTGCTCGTGACGCCGGAGCCGAGTGTGATCCGCGCGAGCGTCATGGCGGGGCTCGCCATGACGTCGTTGCTGTGCGGGCGTCCCGGCGCGGGCGTCGGAGTGCTGTGCCTGGCGGTCGTGGGCATCCTCGTCGCGGACCCCTGGCTCGCGACGACACCGGGGTTTGCGCTGTCAGCCGCGGCGACAGCGGCATTGATCGTCCTCGCGCCTCCGCTCGCGCGAGGAATGGCCCGGTGGATGCCGCCGCCGATCGCCCTGGCACTGGCGATCCCGCTCGCCGCACAGCTCGCCTGCGGGCCGATCATCGCCCTGTTCGCCGAACAGCAGTCGCTGATCGGGATCCCGGCGAACATGCTCGCCGAGCCTGCTGCCCCGATCGCCACGGTCGTGGGGCTGCTCGCCTGCCTCGCCGCGCCCATACCGCTGCTCGCCGACCTCCTGGCCGCCTCGGCGTGGCTGCCCGCCGCCTGGATCGCCACGACCGCGCACGTCTCGGCGGCGGTCCCGGGTGGCATCATCGCGGTCGTCCCCGGGGTGCTCGCGGCTTCGGCGGTCGCTCTGCTCAGCACTGCGGTCGGGGTTGTGCTGAGCGTTGACGGGCTGGCGCGCTCGCGTCTCATCCGCCGCCTTTCTCACGCGACGCTCGTCATCGCCGCGGCGCTTCTCGGTGGCCGGATGCTCCTCGGCGGTCCTCTCGCGCCTCTCACCGTGCCGGGCACGTGGTCCATCGCCGCCTGCGACGTCGGCCAGGGAGATGCGCTGCTGGTTCGTTCGCAGCATCAGATCGCCCTGATCGATACGGGCATCGAGGATGAACCGATCGCCGACTGCCTGAACGCGCTGAGCATCTCGCGCATCGACCTGCTCGTCATCACGCACTTCGATGCCGATCATGCCGGTGCAGCCGCAAGCCTCGCCGGTCGCATCGGAACCGTGCTGCACGGGCCTGCCCGCACCGATGAGGAGGCGAGACTGCTGCAGGCGTTGGAGGCAGGCGGTTCTCGTGTCGTGGAAGCATCCGCCGGCATGCGCGGCGCGCTGGGAGACGCGCGCTGGGAGGTCCTGTGGCCGCGAGCCGGCTCAGCGGCGTTTCCCGGAGGAAACGACGGCAGCGTGGTGGTGGAATTCAGCGGGGGAGAGGTGCCCCGCTCGCTCTTCCTCGGCGACCTCGGAGCGCTGCCGCAGCGCATGCTCGCCACTGACCTGCGCGGACAATACGCGGTGGTCAAGGTCGCCCATCACGGCAGCGCCGATCAGCATCCGGATTTGTATGCGCAGATCTCTCCCCGGGTCGCCCTCTACAGCGCCGGCATCGAGAACACCTACGGGCATCCGCGCCGGGAGATCATCGAGGTCACCGAATCAGTTGGAGCCGTCACTCTGCGCACCGATCTGCAGGGCCGGATCCTGCTCGCGCAGGAGGACGGCGAGCTTCTCGTCTGGACGGAACGCGTGCGCGACACGGCCGATGGCGACGAGCCCGAGTAGGCTCGTAGTCATGGCCGCACCCCGTTCCTCCGCCCGTGGCGGCGCGAAGGCGACGAAGATCCCCCAGGTCTCGTGGCGTGAACCGCGACCGGCACCGATCGTGCTCGTCTCCGGTCCCGAAGAGGTCTGCGCGGAGCGCGCGATCGCCGGTGTGCGCGACTATTTGCGTGCCGAGGACCCGGCCCTCGAAGTCAGCGACGTGCGTGCCGACGACTACGCTCCCGGAACCCTTCTGTCGCTGACCTCCCCGTCGCTCTTCGGAGAACCCCGACTCGTCCGGGTCGCCGGCGTTGAGAAATGCTCCGATGCGTTCCTGAAGGAGGCCGTCGCCTACCTGGACAACCCCCAGGAGGGTGCCACGGTCCTGATGCGTCATACCGGGGCCAGCGTCCGCGGCAAGAAGCTGCTCGACGGCATCCGCGCAGGAACCGGTGGTGGCATCGAGATCGCCTGCCCGACAGTCAAACGCGATAGCGACCGGGTCGACTTCGCTGCGGGAGAATTCACCGCGGCTCGGCGACGCATCGCCCCGGCGGCGCTGCGCGCGCTGGTCTCGGCCTTCGCCGACGACCTGACCGAACTCGCGGCGGCCTGCCAGCAGCTCATCCGCGACGTCGAGGGCGACATCGCGGAAGAAACCGTCACGAAGTATTACGGTGGCCGCGTCGAGGTCTCGGCATTCGTCGTCGCCGATACGGCGATCTCCGGGCGATACGGAGAAGCGCTCATCGCGCTGCGTCACGCGCTCGACTCCGGTGCCGACCCCGTGCCGATGGTGGCGGCCTTCGCGATGAAGCTGCGCACGATGGCGCGCGTCGCCGGCCAGCGGGAGCCGAGCCGCAGCCTCGCGCAACGACTGGGCATGAAGGACTGGCAGGTCGACCGTGCGCGTCGCGACCTCAGCGACTGGAACGAGAAGTCTCTCGGATTGGCGATTCAAGCCACTGCGCGTGCCGACGCCGAGGTCAAGGGTGCCGCGCGCGATCCGATCTTCGCGCTTGAGCGCATGGTCACGGTCGTAGCCACACGCGCTCCATTCGGAGAGTAAACACAACGGGCTGGCCTAGGGTGGATCCCGATGAGACTTCTGCTGATCAGACACGGACAGACCCCCAATAACGTCGCCGGCGCGCTCGACACCGCTTTCCCCGGCGCGGGCCTCACGCCCCTCGGCTCGGTGCAGGCAGCAGCAATCCCCGGCGTCCTCGCCGACGAGAAGATCCGCGGTGTCTACGCATCGCGGCTGACACGCACCCAGCTCACCGGAACACCGCTCGCACGTGCCACCGGTCACGACATCGAGGTGCTCGACGGCCTGGAGGAGATCCAGGCCGGAGACTTCGAGATGCGCACCGATGAGGAGGCCGTCGCCGGCTACGTCGGAACGCTCACCCGCTGGGCGCAGAGCGATCTGGGATACGCGATGCCGGGATCGGAGAGCGGCGAGGACTTCCTCGAACGATACGACCGCGCTATCGCATCCATCGTCGACAACCACGCCGGAGAAACGGCAGCCGTCGTCAGCCATGGTGCGGCGATTCGCATGTGGGCGGCGCACCGTTCACGCAACGTCGACACCGTGCAGGCGGTGCAGCGCTGGTTGCACAACACGGGCATGTGCGCACTGGAAGGCGATCCGCGCTCCGGGTGGGATCTCGTCACCTGGCACGGCGACCCACTGGGCGGACACGCGCTCGAAGACCCCGCGGCGAAGGACATCACCGGCGATACGGCGGCTGAAGCGACGGCTTGAGAGCCGACGCTGAACAAGCGCTCGGAAATGTGAAAGGGCCCGTCCGAATCGGACGGGCCCTTTCACTCAGCGGTTGGCTCAGAGAGCGGCAACCTGCTTGGCGATCGAGGACTTGCGGTTCGCAGCCTGGTTCTCGTGGATAACGCCCTTGCTGACGGCCTTGTCGAGCTTCTTCGACGCAACCTTCAGGGTCGCCTCGGCGGCAACCTTGTCACCGGCGGCGATGGCCTCACGGGTCTTGCGAACAGCGGTCTTGAGCTCGGACTTGACGGCCTTGTTGCGGACCGTTGCCTTCTCGTTGGTCTTGATGCGCTTGATCTGCGACTTGATGTTTGCCACGCGTGGAAACTTTCGTTCAGTGATGGATGGGATGTTGTCGTGAGCAGGAAGAGGGCTGCTTTCCGACGTTCGTGAGGGAAGAACCCACACGCAAGCCAAGAACCGAGTCTACCAGGTGTTCGACGGTTAACACGATTCGACGACACGGGAAAGGCGGGGCCGCAGGAAGAACCTGCGACCCCGCCTCGCGGAGAGCGAAGTGCTTACTTCTCCCAGCCGACGTTCTCGACGGGCTGGACGCCGAAGCCGTCCATGCCGACGTAGGACTCCGGCGTGAGGTTGGCCAGGCCCGTCTTCGCGGCCGTGATGATCGGTCCGTTGTAGAGCGGGATGATGCCCCAGTCCTGGAAGATCTCCGCCTCGAGCTTCATGGCCGCAGCCGTCTGCTCGTCGGAGGTCGCGAGCGACTCGACCTCATCGTGGATGCGCTGGTCCATCTCAGCGTTCTGGACGCCGGAGAGGTTCAGGCCCATGTCCATGCAGTACAGCTGGCAGAACCAGGCGGCACCGAACGGGTCGGACGAGGTGAAGCGCAGCGACGAGACGTCCCAGTTCTTCGAGTTGTAGTCATCGGAGAAGTCGGACGGCGGGCGGATGTCGATCTGGAGGTCGATGCCGACCTCCTTCATCTGCGCCTGCAGTGCCTTGGCGAGAGCCTCGTTGGTGGGGCTGTCGTTCCAGACGGGGTAGACGACCGTAAGGGTCTCGCCGTCCTTCTCGCGGATGCCGTCGGCGTTCTCGGTCCAGCCGGCTTCCTCGAGGAGCTCCTTCGAAGCGTCCGGGTTGTACTCCCAGCCGGCCTCGGCAAGGGCGTTGGAGTAACCGGGCTGGAACGGGAAGAGCGTCAGCGAACCGGCCGGCTCCTCTTCGTAGTCCAGGCCGTTCCAGGCGATCTCCTTCTGCTGGTCGATGTTGATCGCCTTGAAGAACGCCTCGCGGACCTTGACGTCCTCGAACTGCGGCTTCTCGGCGTCGACCTGGATCAGCGTGCTGGCGGTCTGGGTAGCGCGGTACAGCTCGATGCCGTCCATGCCCTTGACCTGCTCAAGACGGTCCTTGCTGGTGACCTCGACGGTGTCGATCTCGTCAGCCTTGAACGCGTTGATCGATGCGGAGGAATCGAGGCCCTGGAAGGAGACCTTCTCCAGCAGCGGCTCGTCGCCCCACCACTCGGGGTTGGGAACGTAAGAGACGTAGTCGGAGTTCGGGTCGAACTCGTCGATCGTGTACGGACCCGCACCCCACTCGGCGTGCGGGTCGTCGATCATCGCGGTGTTGAACGTCTCGGCGTCGGCCAGCGCGGGGTGGATGATGCCCGTGAGGAACGGCATCTCGGGCCAGGCGAACTCGCCGTCGAAGGTGACGATCGCCGTCTTCGCGGTGTCGCCCTGCTCGACCGAGGCGATCTGCTTGTAGCCGTCGGTAGCGTTCGGGTTGAAGGCTTCGTCCTTGCCGCTGTTCGCCTTCCACGTGGCGTCGATGGCGGTCCAATCCATGTCGGTGCCGTCGTTCCAGTGCGCGTCGTCCGTGAAGGTGAACGTGATCTGGGTGTTGCCGTCGACCGTGTCGATGTCCCACGCGTCGAGGTACGCATCGTGCTTGTACGGGGTGCCGTCGTCCTTCTGGAGGAGGATCTGCGGCATGTACCACGCAGCGACGCGGGCGGTGTCAGCCGAAGCATCGCCGTTGAAGCTGTTCAGCTGCTCGGGGATCTCGTTGATCGGAAAACGGACCTCACCGCCGACCTGGAGGTTCTCACGGGGCTGCGGGTTGTAATCCGAGGCCTTGGTCTCGGTGGGCGTGGTGTTGCCGTCGTTCGAGCCGGTGTCGGCTGCACAGCCGGCAAGGGCCAGTGCGAGGACTCCGCTGAACGCGATAGCCCCCATCAGCTTCTGCTGCTTCATGGTGCTCCTTTCGCCTTTCGGCGTTTCATAAGCACGAGAATAGTAGCGATGCGGGGCTATCGCGCCGACGTACGGTGAATCATGGCTAACTGTTATCGGACGGTGATCGAGTGTTACCGGCCCTTAACAAACTCAGCTGCGGACGGACTCCGTCTGCCCGGTCTCCGGGTTGAAGATCAGGCGGCTGCGGGTGCGTTCGATGTCGGGATCCGGCACCGGAATCGCCGAGAGAAGCGCCTGGGTGTACGGATGCTTCGGGTTCTCGAAGATCTCGTCGACATCACCGTGCTCGACGAAATCGCCGAGGTACATCACGGCCACGCGATCGGCGATGTGCCGGATGACCGACAGATCGTGCGCGACGAAGAGGTACGACAGGCCGAGCTTCACCTTGAGCTCGTCGAGCAGGTTGATGACACCGGCCTGGATCGATACGTCGAGGGCCGAGACCGGCTCATCGAGGACGATGATCTTCGGGTTGGTCGACAGAGCCCGGGCGATGCCGATGCGCTGACGCTGACCACCCGAGAACGCTCCGGGGAAGCGGTCGATGTGCGCGGGGTTGAGTCCCACGAGGTCCATGAGCTCTCGCACGCGGGGGAAGACTTCGTCGGCCGGAGTGCCGATCGCGCGCAGCGGCTCGGCGATGACATCGGCCACCGTCATGCGCGGGTCGAGCGCGCCCATCGGATCCTGGAAAACGATCTGGATGTCGCGCCGCACCTGCCGTTCGATCTTGCGGCTGGTGATGTCGTTGACGCTCGTGCCGTTGATGACGATGTCGCCGTCGTTCTGCTTGACGAGATCCATGATCTGCAGCAGCGTCGTCGTCTTGCCGGAGCCCGACTCGCCGACGATCGCCATCGTCTCGCCCTCTCGCACGTCGAAGGTGACGTTCTTGACGGCGTGAACTTCGCCGACCTTGCGCTTGAGGAAGGCTCCCTTCATGAGGGGGAAGCTCTTATTGAGGTTGCGTACGTCCAGTGTGATGGGACGTTCTTCGCGGGGAGAGCGGGTGAGGTCGCTCTCCGGGGCCGCGGGAACCGGGTAGACCGGGAGGCCGCCGAGGAGACCGCCGTCGGTGATCTCACCCGCACGGATGCACGCGGCCGTGTGCTCGGCGCCCGTGCCCGTGGCGACCGGTGCGAGGTCGGGCTCGCGCGTGAGGCAGGCGTCCTGCACGATGGGGCAGCGGTTGGCGAAGGGGCACGCGTCGGGCAGATCGATCAGCAGAGGCGGGTTGCCCTTGATCGGGACCAGGGGCTCCTTCTCGGCCTTGTCGACGCGCGGGATCGCTCCCAGCAGACCGATCGAGTACGGCATGCGCGTGTGGTGGAAGAGTTCCCCGACCGGTGCGTGCTCGATCGGGCGCCCCGCGTACATGACCATGACATCGTCGGCCATGCGGGCGACGACTCCCATGTCGTGGGTGATCATGATGGTCGCGGCGCCCGTCTCCTGCTGCGCCTTCTCGATGAGGTCGAGGATCTGCGCCTGGATCGTGACGTCGAGCGCGGTGGTCGGCTCATCGGCGATGATCAGCTTCGGGCTGTTGGCCATCGCGATCGCGATCACGACGCGCTGGCGCATGCCGCCCGAGAACTCGTGCGGGAAGCCCTTCATGCGCTTCTCGGGCTGGGTGATTCCGACGAGCGTGAGCAGCTCGACTGCCCGGTCCCATGCCTGTTTGTGGCTCATGCCGCGGTGGATCGTCAGAGCTTCGATCAGCTGATCGCCGATCGTGTATACCGGGGTGAGGGAGGTCAGCGGATCCTGGAAGATCATCGCGAGGCCGTTGCCACGGATGACTGACATCTGCTTATCTGTCTTGCCGAGCAACTCCTGCCCGCCGTAGACGATCGAGCCGGACACCTTGGCATTCTCATCGAGCAGACCCATGATCGCCAGGGATGTCACGGACTTGCCGGAGCCGGATTCACCGACGATGCCGAGGGTCTTCCCAGCTTCGAGGTCGAAGGAGACGCCGCGCACGGCATCCACCCGGCCGGCCTCGGAGGCGAAGCTGACCTTCAGATCGCGGACGGAGATGATGTTGCTCATGCGCGACCTCCAGCCGCCGAGGTGGGATCGAGGGCATCGCGCAGACCGTCGGCGACGAGTGCCATCGACACCGTGAGCAGCGTCAGGGCTGCAGCGGGGAAGTAGAACAGCCAAGGTGCGCTGGTGATGATGTTCGCGCCGGAACCGATCAGGGAGCCGAGAGAGACATCGGGGATCTTCACGCCGAAGCCGATGAACGACAGTCCGGTTTCCGCCATCACTGCGTTGACGATGCCGAGCGTGAAGTTGATGATGAGCAGCGAGCCGATGTTCGGGATGAGGTGGCGCAGGACGATACGGAAACCGCCCACGCCCATGTAGCGAGCGGCGTGCACGTATTCGCGCTCGCGCAGGGAGAGGGCTGTTGTCCAGACGACACGGGCGGGGAAGTACCAGCCGGTCACGAAGATCATGATCAGCGCGATCACACGCCAGTCGCCGCCGGACTTGTTCGAAAGCAGCGAGAGGATCAGGAAGCTGGGGATCACCATCATGAAGTGGATCACCATGAGTGTGATCTTTTCGGTCATGCCGCCGAAGTAGGCTGCGGCCGTGCCGATGATCGCGGAGAGGACCGTCGTGCCGAGCGAGACGCTGACAGCGATCATGAGAGAGCGCTGCAGGCCTATCGCGACTTGCGCAAACGCATCATTTCCGGACGGCGTGGTGCCGAACCAGTGTTCCGGAGAAGGCGGGCTGCTCAGAGCGAGGAAGTCGAGCTCGATGTGGTCATACTTCGCGACGAGCGGCGCAATGATGGCGAAAAGCACCAGCAGAACGAAGATCACGATGCCGCCGACTGCGGGCTTGTTCCGCAAGAAACGGCGCGAGTACAGCGTCCACTTCGACATGGGCTTGCCGGTGGTCTGCTCCTCACGGGATTCCTCGACCGCGGGGTCGGGGATGGGTGAGGCCAGGGGGTCGATCATTTCACTCATGTTCAGCTCACCCTCACTCGCGGGTCGAGGACCACGACGATGATGTCCGAGAGCACGGCGCCGATGGCGACCATGACGCCTCCGAACGCGGCCACGGCGACGACACCATTGATGTCGTTCTTCGTGATGGTCTCGATGAAGTACTTGCCCATGCCGTTCCAGGCGAAGATCGTCTCCGTCAGGATCGCACCGGTGAAGATGCCGGGGATGCTGAAGGCGACCTGCGTGGCGACGGGGATCAGAGAAGTCCGCAGCGCGTGCTTGCGAATCGCCTGCGGCTTCGTCAGGCCCTTCGCACGCGCGGTGCGGACGTAGTCGGCGTTGATGTTGTCGAGCAGCAGCGAGCGCTGCAGGAAGTGGGTGCCCGCGTAGCCGGTGATGACGAGCGCGATGGTCGGCAGAGTCACATGCTGCAACTTGTCTATGAGTACCGGGAAGAACCCCTCGACGCCCTTGCTCGACGAGCCGGTGACATAGAAGATGCGGGTCCCGACGAGGTCGTTCAGCGCGATCGCGAGCAGAACGATTCCGAGGGCGGCCACGATCACGTTGATGTTCATCGTGATGATCGAGGTCGCCTGACCGATGCGGTCGGCGAGCTTGTACTGCCGGGATGCCGTGTAGACGCCGATCGCGACACCGATGACCGTCATGATGATCGTCGCGCCGAGGACGAGCTCGGCGCTCACCCACATGCGGTAGGCGATCTGCTCGTTGATCGAGCCGCCGGTCGGGCTCACGCCCCAGTCCCAGCGGAAGAGGATGGCGCTGAACCAGTTCCACCAGCGCTCCCAGATGGGCACGGAGTCGCTGAGATTCCGGGGTTCGAGCAGTTTGACGATCTGCTCTTCGCTCAGCGGGGGACGGCGGCCGACGAAATTATTACGCGGGTTGAGGAACCCCCACGCCAAGAAGAAGGTAATGTTCGTCGCGACCACGATCATCGCTAGGGCGTGTCTCCCATATGGTTCGTGATTGACGCGCGATTGTGGGTGGGTGACTTCTGTTCTGGACTCTCGCAC